>NZ_PSWM01000001.1:0-446413 GCF_002932795.1 Rathayibacter sp. AY1B5 | reverse complement strand
GACGAGTGCCGGGCGGCGAGGGAGCGGGGGAGGGCGGCGCGTAGACTGGGGCGGCCATGATCCAGACTCTCGACCTCCGCGGCCGTCGTCCCTCCTCCGCCGAGCTCCTCGCCCTCGTACCCCGCAATCCGGGCACGTCGGCCGCCGTCGGGCCCGTCGTCGCCGAGCTGATCGCCGACGTCCGCGAACGCGGCGCGGAGGCGCTCCTCGACCAGGCGGAGCGGCTGGACGGCGTGCGCCCCCCGCACCTCCGAGTGCCCGCCGAGCAGATCGCCGAGGCTCTCGACCGCCTCGACCCGGCCATCCGCGGCGCACTCGAGGAGGCGATCGCGCGCGTTCGCCTCGCCAGCGCCGCGCAGATCCCCCCGCCCCGCACCACCGAGCTCGACGACGGCGCCACGGTCACCCAGCGCTGGCAGCCCGTCGCCCGCGCCGGCCTCTACGTCCCGGGCGGCAAGGCGGTCTACCCGTCGAGCGTCGTCATGAACGCCGTGCCCGCGCAGGCCGCCGGAGTCGCCTCCATCGCCCTGGTCTCGCCTCCTCAGAAGGCGTTCGGCGGCTCCGTGCACCCCACGATCCTCGCGGCCGCCGCGCTGCTCGGCATCGACGAGGTCTACGCGGTCGGAGGCGCCGGAGCCGTCGCCGCACTGGCCTACGGCGTCGACTCGATCGGGCTGGACCCCGTCAGCATCATCACCGGACCGGGAAACGTCTGGGTCACCACCGCGAAGCGCCAGGTGCTCGGCCAGGTCGGCATCGACTCGGAGGCGGGCCCGACCGAGATCCTCGTGATCGCCGACGACTCCGCCGACCCGCGCCTGGTCGCCGCAGACCTGGTCAGCCAGGCCGAGCACGACGAGGCCGCCTCCGCGGTCCTGGTCACCGACAGCGCCGAGCTCGCCGCCGCGGTCGAGCGCGAGGTCGCGGTGCAGGCCGCCGCCACCCACCACGCGGAGCGCGTGGCGATCGCGCTCGACGGCCCGCAGTCCGCGCTCGTGATCGTCGACGACCTCGAGCTCGCCTGCGCGTTCAGCGACGCCTACGGCCCCGAGCACCTCGAGCTGCACACGGCCGACCCCGTCGCGACGGCCGAGCGGATCCACGACGCCGGCGCGATCTTCCTCGGCCCGACCACCCCGGTGAGCCTGGGCGACTACCTCGCCGGCTCCAACCACGTGCTCCCGACGCTGGGGCAGGCGCGCTTCTCCTCCGGGCTCGGCGCCTACACCTTCCTCCGGCCGCAGCAGCTGATCTCGTACGACCGCGGTGCGCTCGAGCGCGTCGCCCCGCACATCCGCGCTCTCAGCGACGCCGAGGCGCTGCCCGCCCACGGCGACGCCGTCGACGCCCGCTTCGCCTGAGACCGAGAGGCCCTCGATGTTCTGCCCCTTCTGCCGGCACCCCGACTCCCGAGTGATCGACTCGCGCACGAGCGACGACGGCCTCTCGATCCGCCGCCGCCGACAGTGCCCGTCGTGCGGCCGGCGCTTCTCGACGACCGAGACGGCGAGCCTCGTCGTGATCAAGCGCAGCGGAGTCGTGGAGCCCTTCAGCCGCGAGAAGATCGTCAGCGGCGTCCGGAAGGCCTGCCAGGGCCGGCCCGTCACCGACACCGATCTGGCCGTGCTCGCGCAGCGGGTGGAGGAGAGCATCCGCTCCACGGGCGCCTCGCAGATCGACGCGAACGACATCGGGCTCGCCATCCTGCCGCCGCTGCGCGAGCTCGACGAGGTCGCCTACCTCCGCTTCGCGAGCGTCTACCAGGCGTTCGACTCGCTGGACGACTTCGAGTCGGCGATCACCCTGCTCCGCGCCGAGCGCACCTCCGTGCCCCACAGCGCCGACGAGATCTGAGGCCCGGGTGTACCCGCTCCTGTTCCGCACCGTCCTGCGCCGCCTCGACCCGGAGCGGGCGCACCACCTGAGCTTCCCGGTGATCCGGGCCCTCGGCGCCCTCGCGCCGGTCCTGCGCCGGGCCACCGTTCCGCGCGGAACGCCTGCGGTCGAGACGCTCGGGCTCCGCTTCGAGACCCCGTTCGGCGTCGCGGCCGGCTTCGACAAGGACGCCACCGCGGTCCTGGGCTTCGGCGCGCTCGGCTTCGGACACGTCGAGGTCGGGACCCTGACCGCTCGGGCGCAGCCCGGCAACGACCGGCCGCGCCTCTTCCGGCTGATCGCGGACCGCGCCGTCGTCAACAGGATGGGCTTCAACAACCACGGTGCCGAGGCCGCGGCGCAGCGGCTGATCCGGCTGCGCAGCGCGCGCCGCCGCCCCGTGATCGGCGTGAACATCGGCAAGAGCCGGGTGGTCGAGGTGGACGACGCGATCGAGGACTACCTGATCAGCACGCGCCTGCTCGCGCCGCTCGCCGACTACCTCGTCGTGAACGTCAGCTCGCCGAACACCCCCGGGCTCCGCGGCCTGCAGGAGATCGACCGCCTCGAGCCGCTCCTCGCGGCCGTCAAGGACGCGGCCGACACGACGCCCCTGCTGGTGAAGATCGCCCCCGACCTCTCCGACGACGAGGTCGGCCGCGTCGCCGAGCTCGCCGTCCGCCTGGGGCTGGACGGGATCATCGCGACCAACACGACGCTCTCGCGGGAGGGCCTCTCGACCGGTCGTGCCGTGGTCGAGGCGGCCGGAGCCGGCGGCCTCTCCGGAGCTCCGCTGGCCGCGCGCTCGCTCGAGGTGCTCCGCGTGATCCGGGGCGTCGTCCCTGCGGCCTTCTGCGTGGTCTCCGTCGGAGGAGTGGAGACGGCGGACGACGTGCGCGAGCGCCTCGACGCGGGTGCCACCCTCGTGCAGGGCTACACCGCCTTCATCTACCGCGGGCCTCTGTGGGCTCGGGCGATCAACCGGGGACTGGCCCGCGCCTCCTGACCCGCCGCGCACGACGAAGGGCCCCCGGAGCCGCGCGAGGCGCGGCCACAGGGGCCCTTCGTGGTCCGCCGTCCGACTACTCGGGGAAGGCGCGGCGCTTGACCTGGGGCTTCGGCAGGCGCATGACGCGCAGCTGGAGGGCGCGCATCGCGGCGTACCAGCGTATGCCCTTCTCGACCTTGTCGGCGCCGTAGCGCTCGGCGAGCTTCCGGCGCATGCGCATGCCGAGGAGGATGCAGTCGATCACCGCGAGGAGGAAGAACACCCAGAGGATGACGAGCGTCGCGTACTGCAGCTCCGGCTGCGGGAAGAAGCTCAGCAGCAGGACGACGACCATCACCGGGATGAGGAACTCGCCGAGGCTGAAGCGCGCGTCGACCCAGTCGCGCACGAACTTGCGCTGGGGACCCTTGTCGCGCAGGGGCAGGTAGCGCTGGTCGCCGGCGGCGAGGCCGATGCGGGCCTGCTCGCGCGACACGGCGGCCTTCTCGCGGGCGTCGCGGGCGGCCTGCTTGCGGTCGGTGACGACCAGCGGACGCTTGCGGGCCAGCTCCTGCTCGCGCCGGGTCGGCGTCGGCCGGCCCTTCCCGGAGCCGGGGGAGCCGGCGTCGTCGGGCGTGTCGGTTGCGATCGGGTGCTTGGCCACGGGGAACGTCCTTGGAATCGGGGGTCTCTTAAGATTACCTCCATGGCTCACGACGCTCCGACTCCGCCCGCACTCTCCTCCGTCGAGGAGGCCGTCCTCGCCGCCGTCCGCGACGATCTGCCGCGCTCGCTCGCCCAGCTCGGGCAGCTCGTGCGGATCCCGTCCGTCTCGTGGGACGGCTTCGACGCCACCCGCGTGGCCGCGAGTGCCGAGGCCATCGCCGAGCTCGCCCGCGAGACGGGCGTCTTCGACGACGTCGCGATCCACAGCGCCACGATCGACGGGACCGACGTGCTCGGCCAGCCGGCCGTCCTGGCCACCCGCGCCGCCCGGAACGGAGCGCCGACCGTCCTCCTCTACGCCCACCACGACGTGCAGCCGCAGGGCGCGGAGTCGGCGTGGGAGACGCCTCCGTTCGAGCCGACCGTGCGCGGCGACCGCCTGTACGGGCGCGGCGCCGCCGACGACAAGGCCGGAGTCGTCTCCCACCTCGCCGCGGTGCGCGCACTGCGCGAGATCGCGGGCGAGGACCACGACCTCGGGCTGGTCCTCTTCATCGAGGGGGAGGAGGAGTTCGGGTCGCGCTCGTTCCCCACCTTCCTCCGCGAGCACCACGACGCGCTCCGGGCGGACGCGATCATCGTCGCCGACAGCGACAACTGGGACGTCGACACGCCCGCGCTGACGGTGGGCCTGCGCGGCAACGTCACCTTCACCCTCACCGTCAGCACCCTCGCGCACGCCTCGCACTCGGGCATGCTGGGCGGGGCGGTCCCGGACGCGATGCTCGCGGCGGTCCGCCTCCTCGCGACGCTCTGGAACGAGGACGGCTCGGTCGCCGTCGCCGGCCTCACGGAGCACGACGGGGCGGTCCCCGAGACGACCCAGGAGGACCTCCGCCGCGACTCCGGGCTGCTCGACGGGGTCTCGCCGATCGGCACCGGCGCGATCCTCTCGCGCCTGTGGTCGAAGCCGGCCGTCACGGTCACCGGGATCGACGCGCCCAGCGTCGTCGACGCCTCCAACACCCTCGTCCCGTCCGTTCGCGTGAAGATCAGCGCCCGCATCGCCCCCGGCCAGGACGCGGAGGAGGCCTTCGCCGCGATCGAGAGCCACCTGCGCGCGAACTCCCCGTTCGGCGCTCACCTCGCGATCGAGGACGTCGACACCGGCAGCCCCTTCCTGGTCGACGCGACCGGCTGGGCCGTGGACCTGGTGAAGGGCGCGATGGCGGACGCCTGGGGACGCGAGCCCCTCGAGACCGGGATCGGCGGGAGCATCCCGTTCATCGCCGACCTCGTGCGCGAGTTCCCCGAGGCGCAGATCCTCGTCACCGGTGTCGAGGACCCCGACTCGCGCGCGCACAGCCCCAACGAGTCGCTGCACCTGGGCGTCTTCAAGCGCGCCGCGCAGACCGAGGCCCTCTTCCTGCTCCGCGCCGCCGCTCACCGCGACTGACCACGGGTCGTGGAATACCCCGGTGACCATCCGGGTTGCAGCCGTAGAATCCCGGTAGGCACGACGACCGTTCCGCCCGTCCCCTGAGGAGTGACATGTCAGACACACTGACCGACCAGACGGCGACCCCCCTCGCCACCCCGTCCAGCGCGGCCCACGGCGTCTCGATGACCCCGACCGCTGCCGCCAAGGTCAAGAGCCTGCTCGAGCAGGAGGGCCGCGACGACCTGCGCCTGCGCGTCGCCGTGCAGCCCGGAGGCTGCTCCGGCCTCATCTACCAGCTCTACTTCGACGAGCGCACCCTCGACGGCGACGCCGCGGTGGAGTTCGAGGGCGTCGGCCTGGTCGTCGACAAGATGAGCGTCCCCTACCTCGACGGCGCCTCGATCGACTTCGAGGACACCATCCAGAAGCAGGGCTTCACCATCGACAACCCCAACGCGGGCGGCAGCTGCGCCTGCGGCGACAGCTTCCACTGACACCGCGCGGTCCCGGGCCGCAGCGCGTCCGAACGGCGTCCGACAGTCCACTCCGGTGGCCCGTCGGGCGCCGTTCGTCGTGACTGCACCACTCGGCCGGGACGTCAAGAGCGGGTCGTCGTGCACCGGGCCGCCGGAGCGGAAGGGTAGGCTGGAGCCGGTCTAATACAGTTTCGTGTGAACTGGTCCCCAGTCTTCCGAAAGGTCACCGGTGCGCTTCAATCGCCGAATCCGCAGATGGGTCGCTGCCCCCGTCGCAGGAGCCCTCGCTCTCGTCCTCGCGGGCTGCACGCAAGAGCAGCTCCAGGGCTGGCTCCCCACCGAACCCGGCACGACGAACCACGTCGACCGCGTCATCGGACTCTGGGTCACCTCCTGGATCGTCCTGCTCGCCGTCGGCGTCGTCACGTGGGGTCTCACCATCTGGGCGGTGGTCGTCTACCGCCGTCGCAAGGGGCAGACCGGCCTGCCGGTCCAGCTGCGCTACAACATGCCGATCGAGATCTTCTACACGATCGTTCCGCTGATCCTCGTGATCGGCTTCTTCGCCTTCACCGCGCGCGACCAGGCCGCCATCGAGCAGCCCTACGACGACCCGGACGAGACCATCCAGGTGTACGGCAAGCAGTGGGCGTGGGACTTCAACTACGTCGACGAGGACGTCTACTCCGCCGGCATCCAGGGCCAGTACCAGGAGGGCGGAGACGCGGCCGGCTCGCTCGTCGAGTCCGAGATCCCCACGCTCTACCTGCCCGTCGGACAGAAGATCAAGATCCAGCTCGACGCGCGCGACGTGATCCACTCCTTCTGGGTCGTCGACTTCCTCTACAAGAAGGACATGATCCCCGGCAAGACGAACTACATGTACGTCACTCCGCTCAAGGAGGGGACCTACGCCGGCAAGTGCGCCGAGCTCTGCGGCGAGTACCACTCCGCGATGCTCTTCAACGTCAAGGTCGTCTCGCAGGGCGAGTACGACGACTACATCCAGTCGCTGCGCGACGCGGGCCAGACCGGTCAGCTCGGCGCGGAGTACAACCGCAATTCGAACCTTCCCGGAACCGGCGCGCCGGCCCGCGAGAACGAGGAGTAAGGGAGCATGAGCACCGCCACGGCACCCCGCCCGACGCGCACCGCCGGCATTCCGCCGGTCCAGCGCAAGGCGAACGTCCTCGTCCGCTGGATGACGTCGACCGACCACAAGGTCATCGGGTACATGTACCTGATCACGTCCTTCATCTACTTCTGCATCGCCGGCGTGATGGCCCTGGTCATCCGCGCCCAGCTGTTCGAGCCCGGCCTGAACGTGGTCGAGACCCGCGAGCAGTACAACCAGCTGTTCACGATGCACGGCACGATCATGCTGCTGATGTTCGCGACGCCGCTCTTCGCGGGGTTCGCGAACGTCCTGATGCCGCTGCAGATCGGCGCTCCGGACGTCGCGTTCCCCCGCCTCAACGCCTTCGCGTACTGGCTCTACAGCTTCGGCTCGCTCATCGCGGTCGCCGGATTCGTCACCCCGCAGGGCGCGGCGTCGTTCGGCTGGTTCGCGTATGCGCCACTGTCGAGCACGACCTTCTCACCAGGGCTCGGCGGCAATCTCTGGGTCTTCGGCCTCGCGCTCTCGGGCTTCGGCACGATCCTCGGCGCGGTGAACTTCATCACGACGATCATCACGATGCGCGCCCCCGGCATGACGATGTTCCGCATGCCGATCTTCACCTGGAACATCCTGGTGACGTCGATCCTCGTGCTGCTCGCGTTCCCGGTGCTCGCCGCCGCGATGTTCGCCCTCGGCGCCGACCGCGTGTTCGACGCCCACATCTACGACGCGGCCAACGGCGGCGTCCTGCTCTGGCAGCACCTGTTCTGGTTCTTCGGCCACCCCGAGGTGTACATCATCGCGCTGCCGTTCTTCGGCATCGTGTCCGAGGTCTTCCCGGTCTTCAGTCGCAAGCCGATCTTCGGCTACAAGACGCTGATCTACGCGACCATCGCGATCGCCGCCCTGTCCGTGACGGTGTGGGCCCACCACATGTACGTCACGGGATCGGTCCTGCTGCCGTTCTTCTCGCTGATGACGATGCTCATCGCGGTCCCGACCGGCGTGAAGATCTTCAACTGGGTCGGCACCATGTGGCGCGGATCGGTGACCTTCGAGACCCCGATGATCTGGGCGATCGGCTTCCTGATCACCTTCACGTTCGGTGGACTCACCGGCGTCATCCTCGCGTCGCCCCCGCTCGACTTCCACGTCTCCGACTCGTACTTCGTGGTCGCGCACTTCCACTACGTCGTCTTCGGGACCGTCGTCTTCGCGATGTTCTCGGGCTTCTACTTCTGGTGGCCCAAGTGGACCGGCAAGATGCTGAACGAGACGCTGGGCAAGTGGCACTTCTGGCTGCTGTTCATCGGCTTCCACACCACCTTCCTCATCCAGCACTGGCTGGGCGTCGTCGGCATGCCGCGCCGCTACGCCAGCTACCTGCCCGAGGACGGCTTCACCTGGATGAACCAGGTGTCGACGGTCGGAGCGATGATCCTCGCGGTGTCGCTGATCCCGTTCTTCCTGAACGTGTACATCACGGCCCGCAAGGCGCCCAAGGTGACGGTGAACGACCCGTGGGGCTTCTCCCGGTCGCTCGAGTGGGCCACCTCGTGCCCGCCGCCCCGCCACAACTTCACCTCGATCCCGCGCATCCGCAGCGAGGCCCCGGCGTTCGACCTCAACCACCCCGAGGCCGGCATCCCCGTCGGAATCGGTCCGGCGAAGGACGCTCCGGACGCCCCCACGTACGACAAGTCCGAAGGCACGGTGAAGTAGGGCCATGCGCGCCAACGTCAATCTCTTCTGGCTCCTCGCGGGCTTCTTCCTCCTCGCCGACATCACGTACATCGTGTGGTCGCTGCTCGACACGGGCCAGGTGGAATGGGTCGGCACCGTCGGCATCGGCCTGTCGTCCGTCCTGGGCGCGTTCATCGCGTTCTACGTCGGCCGCGTCCACAAGGCGCAGGGTGCCGAGCTCCCCGAGGACCGCCTCGACGCGGACATCGACGACGGAGATCCCGAGCTCGGCTTCTTCAGCCCCTGGAGCTGGTGGCCGCTCATCCTGGGCGGTTCCGCCGCCCTGGGGTTCCTCGGCCTGGCCGTCGGGTTCTGGATCACCTACATCGCCGTCGGGCTCTTCCTGGTCGCCATCGCCGGCTGGGTGTACGAGTACTACCGCGGATACTTCGCCCGCTAGGGCGTACCGCACGGCTGAGGGCCGGGTGCACGAGGGCGGACGCTCCGGGCACCCGGCCCTCTCGTGTGCCCGGGGGAGGGCGAGGTGCCGGCTCGGAGGTGGAGGGGGGCCGCCTCGGTGTCTCGACCGGCGGAGGAGCATCCGTCGGGCCGACGCATGCGTCACCATGCCTCCTCCCGATCCAGCGTCCGGGGAGGGCCAGGGATCGGATCCGACCGGGCAGGCGCTGAGGCCGTCGTCGGGTGTCGGGCGGTCCGGCGCTCGGAGGACGACGCCGGAGTCGCACGAGCCCGCACGGATCGTCCTCGGTGCCCGGGTGGGACCTGTCGGTGGCGGCCGGAACCTGCTCGCGCGCGTCCGTGAGGGCCGCCTCGGTCGGAGGGTCTGGTCTCGGCGGCCGTGTGGCGTCTCCTGCGCGAGACCAGCCCACCACGCGGCACGAGGCCTCATGCACAGGACGAGACCCTCTGACGCATCAACGAGGCCCTCGGCGGGGGTACGTGGCCGTCCTCGGTGTCACAGCGGTGCACGTGTCACCACGAGCTCTCTTCAGGGGCGACGAGCCCTCCGATGTGGGGAGGGCCCTTCCGCGCGACTCCAGGCCCCTCCGCAGCACGAGCGCGTCCTGAGAGGCTGGAGGCGCTCCGTCGACCGCTGGTGACGCCCCTGTTATGGCAGGAGGTCCGCTCGAGCGGCACGACTGGTTCCTGCGTGACGTCCGGTGTGCGTGCACTCGTCACCTGCCCCTTCCGCGTGGATGCCGTGTCCGGTCGTCAGGGGATGTACGAGTCGCTGTGCCACGGACGACTCCGGGCGCAGAGCTCCCGTGCGTCGACAGGGCCGCGGGCTTCGAGCACGGGATCGTCGTCGGCGGCCGAGCACGGCGGGACGGGACCGGTTCGACTGTCCAGAAGTTGTCGCACTCGACGCCGAGTGCGACAACTTCTGGAGGGTCGAACGGGCGGGCGGCGTCGAGGCGCTGGGGTGACCGTCCAGGGAACGACGAAGGGCCCGGACGAATGAACGTCCGGGCCCTTCGGGGGAGGGTCAGTGCTCGCTGTGCGAGCTCTCGAGCTCCTTCTGGGTGACGGGGGTGATCCGGTCCTCGAAGAACCAGCGGGAGAGGCCGGCGCGGACGCGCTGCGGGGCGGTGATGCGGCCACGCGAGTCCGGACGGATCATCAGCGGCTCGTACTCGTCCTGACCGACGAGCTTCCAGCGCTCGTACTCGTCGAGCTGCTGGTGCACCTCGATGAACTCGCCGCCGGGGAGGCGGACGATGCGGCCCGACTCGAAGCCGTGCAGCGCGATCTCGCGGTCCTTCTTCTGCAGCGCCAGGCAGATGCGCTTGGTGATGAAGTACGCGATGAACGGACCCGCGATGAGCAGGAACTGCAGGCCGTGGATCACACCCTCCATCGTGAGGTGGAAGTGCGTCGCGATGAGGTCGGACGACGCGGCAGCCCAGAGGACGGCGTAGAAGCTGACTCCGGCGGCGCCGATCGCGGTGCGGGTCGCGGCGTTGCGCGGGCGGTCGAGCAGGTGGTGCTCGCGCTTGTCACCGGTGATCCACGCCTCGAGGAACGGGTAGAGCATGACCACGGCGATGAACAGTCCGAGACCGACGAGCGGGATCAGGATGTTGAACGACAGGGTTCCGATGCCCGGGATGGCCCACTCGAGTCCCGGCGGGACGAGGCGCAGGGCGCCGTCGGCGAAGCCGATGTACCAGTCGGGCTGGGTTCCCGCGGAGACGGGCGAGGGGTCGTACGGGCCGTAGTTCCAGATCGGGTTGATCGTGAACAGCGAGGCGATGAGGACGACGACGCCGAAGACGATGAAGAAGAATCCACCGGCCTTCGCGGCGTAGACCGGCAGCACCGGGTAGCCGACGACGTTCTGCTCGGTCTTGCCCGCGCCGGGGAACTGGGTGTGCTTGTGGACGACCACGAACACGAGGTGCAGGGCGATGAACGCGAGCACCAGCGCCGGCAGCAGCAGGATGTGCAGCGTGTAGAGGCGGCCGACGATGTCGGTTCCCGGGAACTCGCCGCCGAAGAGCAGGAACGAGATCCAGGTGCCGACGATCGGGATGCCCTTGACCATGCCGTCGATGATGCGGAGGCCGTTGCCCGAGAGCAGGTCGTCGGGGAGGGAGTAGCCGGTGAAGCCCTCGGCCATCGCGAGGATGAAGAGGACGAAGCCGATGACCCAGTTGAGCTCGCGGGGCTTGCGGAACGCACCGGTGAAGAAGATGCGCAGCATGTGCAGGCCGATCGAGGCCACGAACAGCAGCGCCGCCCAGTGGTGGATCTGCCGCATCAGCAGGCCGCCGCGGATGTCGAAGGAGATGTCGAGCGAGGACGACATCGCCGCCGACATCTCGATGCCCTTGAGGGGGAGGTAGCTGCCCTCGTAATGGGTCTCGACCATCGAGGCCTGGAAGAAGAAGGTGAGGAAGGTGCCCGACAGCAGGATGATGACGAAGCTGTAGAGCGCGACCTCGCCGAGCAGGAAGGACCAGTGGTCGGGGAAGATCTTGCGACCGAACTCCTTGACGACCGCGGAGATGCTCGTGCGCTCGTCGATGTAGTTCGACGCCGCTCCGACGTACCCCTTCTGGAACTTGCCGGATCCGAGGATGACGCCGTCCTCGGGCTCCGCGGGGGAGCTGGAGGGGCGTGAGGGGGTGGTGGTGGACATGTGAGTCATCGCTCCCAGAAGGACGGTCCGACGGGCTCCGTGAAGTCGCTTCTGGCGACCAGGTAACCCTCGGCGTCGACGGTGATGGGGAGCTGCGGAAGCGGACGCTTCGCCGGGCCGAAGATGACGGCGGCCTCGCGCGTGATGTCGAATTGCGACTGGTGGCACGGGCACAGCAGGTGGTGGGTCTGCTGCTCGTACAGCGCCACAGGGCAGCCGACGTGCGTGCAGATCTTGGAGTAGGCGACGATTCCGTCGTAGTTCCAGGTCTCGCGACCCTCACTGACGATGAGGTCCTCGGGCTTCAGGCGCATCAGGAGGACGGCGGCCTTGGCCTTCTCCTCCAGCTTGCCCTCGGCGTCGTTGAGGCCCTCGGGGATGACGTGGAAGGCGGATCCGAGGGTGACGTCCGATGCGAGGATCGGCGCTCCCGACGGGTCCAGGGTGAGCCTCGTTCCCTCTTCCCACAGCGTGGTCTTGAGGAGGGCGACGGGGTTCTGGTCCTGCGGGCCGAGGCCCCGGAACAGGATCACGGCGGGCAGGGGGAACACGACGAGGGAGGCGATCAGGCTGTTCCGGACGAGGGAGCGGCGGCCGAAGCCGGACTCCTTGTCGGACTGGTCGAAGATCTCGAGCGCACGGGCGCGGGTGGGCTCCGCGCTGCGGACGGGGTGGCGGATGTCGATGCCCTCGTGGTCCGACATCAGCTGCTTGCCCCAGTGGACGGCGGCGATGCCGATGCCCAGGAGCGCGAGGGACATGCCCAGGCCGATGAACAGCGTGTTCAGCCGGACCGACGCGACGTCCTCGGTGATCGGGAACGCCATGTAGGCGGCGACCGCGAAGATCGAGCCCGCGAAGGAGAGGTAGAAGAGCGTGTACACCGTGCGCTCGGCACGCTTCTCGACCTTGGGGTCGAGGTCGGTCATCCGGGGGCGGTGCGGCGGGAGGCCCGGGTCCTGGACGCGGTCCCGCGTCACGACCGCGGTGCCGGCCGGAGCCGTTCCGTGCCCGGTGGCCGACGAGGTGGCGAGGTCCGTGCCACCCTCATCGTGCTCTGCCATGGTTCTCCTTTTCACGCCGTGTCGGCACCAGTCGGTGCCGTGGGTCAGTCGCGCCCGTCAGGGCGCTGCAGTCGTCTAGTTGGATCGGGCGGTGATCCACACCGTCAGGGCCACGATCGCGCCGAGGCCGAAGATCCAGAGGAACAGGCCCTCCGCGACCGGCCCGAGGGAGCCGAGCGCGAATCCGCCCGGGGACGGGTTGGCCTCGATGTACTTGAGGTACGAGATGATGTCGCGCTTGTCCTCGGGCGAGATGTTCAGGTCGTTGAAGACCGGCATGTTCTGCGGGCCGGTGACCATCGCCTCGTAGATGTGAGCCTCGGTCACGCCGCCCAGCGGGGGAGCGAACTTCCCTTCGGTGAGCGCGCCGCCGGCTCCGGCGACGTTGTGGCACATGGCGCAGTTGATGCGGAACAGCTCGGCGCCGTTCGCGGCGTCGCCCTGTCCGTCGAGGACCTCGCCCTCGGGGATCGCGGGGCCGGGGGCCAGCGACGCGACGTAGGCGGCGAGCTCGCCGACCTGCTCGTCGGTGAACTGGACCGGCTTCTCGAGCGCCTGGGGGCCGTGCATCTGCATCGGCATGCGGCCGGTGCCGACCTGGAAGTCGACCGACGCCGCGCCCACTCCGATGAGGGAGGGAGCGTTGTCGGTGCCCGCGGCGTCGAGTCCGTGGCAGGTGGCGCAGTTCGCGGCGAAGAGCTTCGAGCCCTCGTCGATCGTCTGCTGGCTGGTGGACGACGTCTCCGCGGAGGCGGACGTCGCGACGCCGACCGCGGCGTAGGTCCCGCCGGTGAGCCCGAGGCCGATGGCGATCAGGGCCAGGGTGGCGAGCGGGTGGCGGCGACCCTTCTTGGCTCGGCTCTTCGTCTTCGGGGAGGCCATCGAGGCGTCCTTCCTGCGGGGGTCGGGAGTGGAGTGGGGCATCGGCGGGCGCGTCACTTGAGGAAGTAGATGACGGCGAACAGGCCGACCCAGACGACGTCGACGAAGTGCCAGTAGTACGAGACGACGATGGCGCTCGTCGCCTCCTTGTGGCCGAAGTTCTTGACCGCGAAGCCGCGGCCGATGACGAGGAGGAACGCGATGAGGCCGCCGGTGACGTGCAGGGCGTGGAAGCCGGTCGTCAGGTAGAAGGCGGAGCCGTAGGCGTTGCTGGAGAGCGTGACGCCCTCGGAGACGAGGGTCGCGTACTCGAGCACCTGGCCGGAGACGAAGACCGCGCCCAGGGCGTAGGTGAGGAAGAACCACTCGACCATCCCCCACTTGAACGGGCTGAGGCCCGTCGCGCGCGGCTGCAGGCGCTCGGCGGCGAACACGCCGAACTGGCAGCTGAACGACGAGGCCACGAGGATCACCGTGTTCACGCCCGCGTAGGGGACGTTGAGGATCTGGGTCTCGGCGCCCCAGAGCTCGGGGGAGGTGCTGCGCAGGGTGAAGTAGATCGCGAAGAGGCCCGCGAAGAACATGACCTCGCTGCCCAGCCAGACGATCGTTCCGACCGCGACCGGGTTGGGTCGGTTCACTACGGGCGCGGTGGCCGTGGGGGAGAGAGAGGTGCTCGTCACACAGACCATTATGGCCGATGGCAGGGGAGGGAAGTCGCACTAGCCGGGAGGCGATCCTCGTCGCATAATCTGGGAGCCATGTCGGAAACCCTGTCCTGGCCGCACGTTCTCAGCGCACTCCTCGAGTCCTCCGATCTGAGCGTCTCCGACGCGACGTGGGCCATGGAGCAGGTGATGGAGGGCGCGGCGACTCCGGCGCAGCTCGCGGGACTGCTGGTGGCCCTCCGGGCGAAGGGCGAGACGGTCGACGAGATCGTCGGCTTCCGCGACGCGATCCTCGACCACGCGGTGCCGCTGGACGTGGATCCGATGGCCCTGGACATCGTCGGGACGGGCGGGGACCGCTTCGGGACCGTCAACATCTCCTCCACCGCCTCGATCATCGCGGCCGCCGCCGGCACGCCCGTCGTGAAGCACGGGAACAAGGCCGCGTCCTCCTCCTCCGGGTCGTCCGACGTGCTCGCGGCACTCGGGGTCGACCTCTCCCTCTCTCCCGAGAGGGTGGCCGAGGTGTTCCGGCGGACGGGGATCGCCTTCGTCTTCGCGTCCCTCTTCCACCCCGGCTTCCGGCACGCCGGCCCGGTGCGCGCCGAGCTGGGCGTGCCGACGGTGTTCAACTTCCTCGGCCCGCTCTGCAACCCGGCGCGTCCCGAGGCGTCGGCGGTCGGTGTGGCGCACCTCGACCGGGTGCCGCTGGTCGTCGGCGTGTTCCAGACGCGCGGGGCGACGGCTCTGGTGTTCCGCGGGGACGACGGCCTCGACGAGCTCACGACCACGGGTCACAGCCACATCTGGGAGGTGTCGCGCGGCTCCGTGGTCGAGCACGACCTCGACCCGCGCGACCTGGGTCTGCCCCGGGCGCGCATCGACGAGCTGCGCGGCCGCGACGCCGCCTACAACGCGAGCGTGGTGCGCTCGGTGCTCGCGGGGGACGGCGGCCCCGTCCGCGACATCGTCCTCCTGAACGCAGCCGCGGGCCTCGCGGCGTTCGACCTGGCGCGCGACCCGGACCTGGTGCGCACGCCCATCCTGGAGCGCCTGCGGACGTCGATGGACCGCGCGGCGGAGGCCGTCGACTCCGGGGCCGCCACGGCCAAGCTCGAGGAGTGGGTCCGCGAGACGCAGCGCGCCGTCGTCCCGCTGCCGTAGGCGCGAGCGCAGGGCGTAACGTGGGGCTGCTGTCCGCGACGGTGCGGGCGGCGATCCACCACGCGCCGGATCGCCCGCAGGTCACGGGACGCCCGAGTGGTGGCCCGATCCTGGAGGAGACCTCGATGAAGAAGCTCATCAACGACCCGAAGAACGTCGTCATGGAGTCGGTGGCCGGTTTCGGCCTGGCGCACGCCGACCTGGTGCGGGTGGTGTCCGATCCCCTGTTCGTGGTGCGGGCCGATGCGCCCCGCTCGGGCAAGGTGGGCATCGTCAGCGGAGGCGGCAGCGGGCACGAGCCGCTGCACGCGGGCTTCGTCGGGTTCGGGATGCTGGACGCCGCCGTCCCCGGTCCCGTCTTCACCTCGCCCACGCCCGACCCGATCGTCGCGGCCACGCAGGCCGTCGACGGCGGCGCAGGGGTGCTGCACATCGTGAAGAACTACACGGGCGACGTCCTGAACTTCGAGACCGCGGCCGACCTCGCCGGCGCCGAGGGGATCGAGGTGCGCAGCGTGATCGTCGACGACGACGTCGCGGTGAAGGACTCGCTCTACACCGCGGGCCGTCGCGGCGTGGCCGGCACCGTGCTGGTCGAGCGGATCGCGGGCGCCGCTGCCGAGCGGGGCGACTCCCTCGACGAGGTCGCGACGATCGCAGAGACGGTGATCGCGAACGTGCGCTCGATGGGCGTCGCGCTCACGCCGTGCATCGTCCCGCACGCGGGCGAGCCGAGCTTCGAGCTGGGCGAGGACGAGATCGAGATCGGCATCGGCATCCACGGCGAGCCCGGCCGGGAGAAGATCGCGCTGGAGCCGGCCGACCGCATCGTCGACCGGATCCTGGGCCCGATCCTGGAGGACCTGCCGTTCTCCTCCGGGGACGACGTGCTCCTCCTCGTGAACGGCATGGGGGGCACGCCGCAGATCGAGCTGTACCTCGCCTACCGCCGCGCAGCCGAAGCGCTGGCCGAGAAGGGGATCACCGTCACGCGCAGCCTCGTCGGCAACTACACGACGTCGCTCGAGATGCAGGGCTTCTCGCTCACCGTCCTCAAGCTCGACGACGCCCTGACCGAGCTGTGGGACTCCCCGGTGCAGACCGCGGCGCTGCGGTGGGGACGCTGAGCGCCAGCGCGCACACCATGACCGGGACGACGGCCGCAGGAGCGGCGCACGAGGAGGAGACGACGATGCAGGACGCACAGGGAGCCGGGCTCGACGCGGCGTGGGCGACGGCGTGGATCCGCCGCGCCGCCGAGGCGATCGCGGAGCACCGGGTCGAGCTGATCACGCTCGACCGGGCGATCGGCGACGGGGACCACGGCGAGAACATGGACCGCGGCTTCCAGGCCGTGGTCGCGAAGCTGGACGCCGCGCCGGAGCAGGGGGTCCCGGCGGACGTGCTCAAGCTGGTCGCGACGACGCTCATCTCGACCGTCGGCGGCGCCTCGGGCCCGCTGTTCGGCACGGCGTTCCTGAAGGCCTCCGCCGCGGTCGCGGGCAGGGACGCGCTCGAGGGCGCGGACGTCGCAGCGCTCCTGGCCGCGGCGAGGGACGGCATCGTGCTCCGCGGCAAGGCCGAGGTGGGCGACAAGACGATGGTGGACGCGTGGACGCCGGCGGTCGACGCGGCGACGGCCGCCGCCGAGGAGGGAGCGGCACCGGCCGACGTCCTCGCTGCGGCGGCGGAGGCGGCGCAGAGCGGAGCGGAGTCGACGGACCCGCTGGTCGCCCGCAAGGGACGCGCCAGCTACCTCGGAGAGCGCGCCATCGGGCACCGCGACCCCGGAAGCGTGTCGACCGTGCTCCTGCTCCGCGCGGCGGCCGAGGCGGCGGCGTGAGCGTCGGGCTGGTCCTGGTCTCGCACAGCGCGCGACTGGCGGAGGGGCTGGTCGAGCTCGCGGAGCAGATGGCGGCCTCGGTCGCGCTGGTCGCCGCGGGCGGGACGGACGACGGCGGCATCGGCACCAGCTTCGACCGCATCACGGCGGCCCTGACGGAGGCCGACTCCGGCGAGGGCGTCGTCGTCCTCTGCGACCTCGGCTCGGCGATCATGACGGCGGAGACCGCGGTGGAGTTCCTGGACGACGACGCGCGCGCCCGGGTCCGGATCGCCGACGCCCCGCTGGTGGAGGGGGCCGTCGCTGCCGCTGTCGCCGCGGGCACGGGGGCGTCGCTGGACGAGGTGCTCGCCGCCGCGGAGTCGGCCCGGGGCGAGGCGCCCGCTGCTCCCGACGAGGAGACCGCGCCCGATGACGAGCGCGTGCAGCGCCGTGTCCGCCTGATCAACCCGAACGGCCTGCACGCGCGTCCCGCGGCCGACTTCGTGACGCTCGCCGCCACCTTCGACGCCCGGATCGACGCGAACGGCAAGGACGCCACGAGCCTGCTCGGCGTGATGTCCCTGGGGCTCGACCGCGGGGACGAGGTCGTCCTCTCGGCGACGGGGCCGCAGGCCCGGGAGGCGGTCGGCCGCCTCGTCGATCTGGTCGAGTCGGGCTTCGGAGAGGTCTAGCGCGACGTCGACCGGTCCAGGGACCGCGGAGGCGCCTCCTCCTACGCTGAGCGCATGGCACTCCGCGGAACCCGACCCCCGTCCGTCCTGCTCCGCCGACTCGTCACCGTCCCGCGCGTCGTGCGCCGGGCGGACGCGCGCGCGGCGCGGCGGCTGAACGCCCGTCGCCCGTCGCCCGTCGTCGACGGGGCGCTCGTGGGGCTCTCCCGGGCCGCGGACCACGGAGTCCTCTGGGCCGGCGTCGGCGTTCTGCTGCTCCTGGCGGGCCGTCCCCGCGAGGCTCTGCGGGGGACCGCCTCGCTCGCCGCGGCCAGCGCGCTCGCGAACCTGGTCGGCAAGCGCGTGTTCGGCGGCGACCGGCCGCTCCTCGTCGACGTCCCGGTCGGCCGGCGCCTGGCGACGGTGCCGACGTCCGCGTCCTTCCCCTCGGGGCACGCGGCGAGCGCCGCCGCCTTCGCCGCCGGGGTCGCGCTCGAGTCGCCCCGAGTGGGGGCGGCGGTCGCCCCGCTCGCCGCCGCCGTGGCCTTCTCCCGCCTGCACGTCGGCGTCCACTGGCTCTCGGACGTCCTCGGCGGCGCGGCGCTCGGCGCGGCGGTCGCGGTCATAGGCCGAGCCGTCCTGCCGGCCGAGCCGCGCCACGTGCCCGTCTCGGAGCGCGCGACCCGGCCCCCCGTCGACCGCAGCCCGCTGGGGGACGGTGCCGCACTCCTCGTGGTCCTCAACCCCGGCGCGGGCCGGGACTCGCACCGCCCCGATCCCGAGCCGCTGGTCCGCGCCCGGTTCCCGAAGGCGCGCGTGCACCGGCTGACCGAGGGCGAGGACCTCGCCGACGTGGTGCGCGAGGCGCGCTCGGGGGACTCTCCGCCCCGGGTGCTCGGGATCTACGGCGGGGACGGCACCATGTCGGTCGGTGCCGCTCTCGCCCGAGCCGAGGGGATGACGCTGCTCGTGCTGCCGGGCGGGACCATGAACCACTTCGCGAAGGCGCTGGGGCTGCTGACCGTCCAGGACGCGCTCGACGCGGCGACGATCGGCGAGCGCCGCGACGTCGACGTGGCCGAGGTCGTCGCGGACGGAGGAGACCCGGTGACGGTGCTCAACACGGTCTCGATCGGCGTCTACCCGGAGTTCGTCGCGGCCCGGGAGAAGCGCGAGAAGCGGATCGGCAAGCCGCTCGCCGCCGTGATCGCGGCCCTCTCGGTCGTCCGGCGCACCGACCCCTTCGAGCTCCGGCGCGACGGGAGCACGCAGCTCGTCTGGTCGTACTTCGTCGGGGTGAACCAGGAGCACCCGCGCACGGCCGCCCCGCTGGCCCGGCGACGTCTCGACGACGGACACCTCGACGTGCGCATCCTGCACTCGGGGCGCACTCCGCGCACCCGGGGCGCGCTCTCGCTCCTGCTCGGGCGGACCGCGACACCGGTGGTCGGCCGTGTGCCCGGCTGGCGGGCACCCGTGGTCGAGTCGTTCTCGACGCCGGAGATCACCGTCGGCGCGCGCCGGCCCGCGGGAGACGACCCCGAGTGGGCGCACGACGGCGAGACCGAGTGCTTCGACGGCTCCCGCGACGGCTTCGACGAGGCCGTGGTGCGGATCGTGCCGCTGGGCCTGCGCGTCTACGCGACCGCCGACTAGGGGGCGGTACCGGCCCGGTCCCCGCCGTCCGCATCCGCCAGCAGCTCGGCCAGCGCGTCGAGGGCGGCGACCTGCCCGGCCACCACCAGCGCGCGGGCCTCGTCGATCGGGTGCCACCGGGCGTCCTCCAGCTCGGGGAAGCTGCGCAGCACGCCGGAGCCCCGCGGCCACTCCAGCTGGAAGGTGTTGCTCGCGACGAAGACCGTGTCCGCGTCTCCGCGCCCGGCGAAGACCGTGACCGTCTTGGCCGCGCTCTGCCGGAACGCGCCGAGGAGGGTCAGCTCCCCGACGGGCGGAGGAGCACCGATCTCCTCCTCGAACTCCCTTCGCGCGGCGTCGAGCGGCGTCTCGTCGCTCGTGTGCACGCCCTTCGGGATCGACCACGCCCGCGGGCGCCGGGTCCAGAAGGGGCCGCCCATCCGCCCGAGGAACACCTCGGTGCCGGAGGGGCCCTCGCGGTGCAGCAGGATCCCCGCGCTCGTCACCGCGGCCATCGCGTCTCTCCGGTCATCCCGCCATCCTGCCTCCCGCCCGTGGAAGGATCGGGAGGACCCGCCCGCGACCGCACGGAGTGAACCATGCACGACCACGAGATCCTCCGACAGCTGTGCGACGCACTCGGAGACGCGGTCCTGACCGAGGGCTCCGAGTTCGACGCCGTGCACACCGACAAGTCGGGCTTCGCCGCACCGGGTCGCGCGCTCGCGCTCGTCGCGGCCCGCTCGGTCGAGGACGTGCAGGCGGCGCTGCGCATCGCGACCGAGCACCGGCTCCCGGTCGTGCCGCGGGGAGCGGGAACGGGCCTCGCTGCCGGGGGAGTGGCGAGCGAGGGAGCGCTCGTCCTCTCGACCGCCGCGATGGACCGCATCCTCGAGGTGTCGCTCGAGGACGAGCTGGCGGTCGTCGAGCCCGGGGTCGTCAATCAGGCGCTGTCGGACGCCGTCGCGCCTCACGGCCTCGTCTTCTCGCCCGACCCCGCGAGCCGAGCGATCTCGAGCATCGGCGGCAACATCGCGACGAACGCCGGGGGACTGCTCTGCGCCAAGTACGGCGTGACCCGGGAGGCGGTGCTCGGGCTCGCCGTCGTCCTCCCCGACGGACGCCTGCTCCGCACCGGCCGTCGCAGCGTGAAGGGAGTCACCGGGTACGACCTCACCGCGCTCCTGACCGGCTCCGAGGGAACCCTGGGCGTCATCGTCGAGGCCACCGTGAAGCTCCGCCCGATCCCGAGCGGGCGCGTGGTCACCGTCGGCGCGTACTTCCCGAGCGTCGTCGCCGCGGCCGCCGCCTCCGCCGCGATCACCGCCGCGCGGCTCCGTCCCGCCGTGATGGAGCTGATGGACGAGGCGGCGCTCGCCGCGATCTCGCGCTACACCGGAGCTGCACTGGACCGCGGCGCCGCGTACCTCCTCGTCCAGACGGACGGCGGAGGAGCGGTGGCGGAGTCGCAGCGCGTCCTCGAGATCCTGACCGCCTCCGGGGGCGCCGCCGAGGCGACCGAGGACCCGGCCGAGGGCGAGGCTCTGCTGGCCGTCCGCCGGGCCTTCCACCCGGCGCTCGAGGCGGAGGGCCGCGTGCTGATCGAGGACGTCTGCGTGCCCCGCTCCGCGCTGCCGGCGATGTTCGCGGCGATCCGCGGCATCGAGGAGCGGACGGGGCTCAGCATCCCCACCGTCGCCCACGCGGGGGACGGGAACCTGCACCCGAACTTCGTGCTGCCCGCGGGGGACGGACCCGTGGGGGAGGACGTCTGGGAGGCCGCCGCGGAGCTCTTCCGCACGGCCCTGGCCCTCGGCGGCACGCTCACGGGCGAGCACGGCGTGGGACTGCTCAAGCGGCGCTGGCTGGCGGAGGAGCTGGGCGAGGACTCGCTGGCGCTCCAGCGCGGGATCAAGGCCGTGTTCGACCCGCTGGGGATCATGAACCCGGGGAAGGTCTTCTGAGGGGAGCGCCCGGGGCTACAGCAGCTCGGCCGTGATCATCGAGGCGGTGAGCACGACCGTCGCCGCGGACATCAGCCAGTAGAGGACCGTCTCGCGCCAGGAGCCGGCGGAGCCGAGGACGGGCAGCGCGGCGTAGCCGCCGGTGGTCCAGACGTGGCGCAGCGGCGTCCGGCGCAGGCGCCGCGGCAGGCGCACGCGCAGCGGCCAAAGCCAGTTGATCCCGCCGGTCGTGAGGGCGTCGCCGGCCACGTGCACGAGGTAGCCCAGCGTCGCGGCGACCCGGAGCCACGCCCAGGTGCCGTCGGCGAGCGCGACGAGGAGGACCGTGACGACGGTCGCCCCGGCCCACGCGATGCGCCAGGAGGGGGCGGCCCGGACGGCCTTCGCGGCGAAGGCGAGGGCGGGCAGAGTGAGGACGGCGGCCACGGCGACGGGGCCGACGACCGGCACCGGGAAGCGCAGCGCCGTGAGCACCGGCACCAGGTACCAGACGACGGCGACCGCGAGCAGCGAGTGCATCCCGTGCCGGTGCCCTCCGCTGATCCGGCCCGCGGTCGCCGTGAGCAGGGAGGCACCTGGCGCCGATCGGGAGACCGTCGCGCTCGCGTGGTCCGCGTCGGGCACCAGGGCCCAGCCTGCGGCGACTCCGAGGCCGACCAGCCGGAGGTCCAGCGGGAGACCCGCGAGGCCGAGGGGCCCGGCGACGGTGGGCACGGAGGCGGCGACGGCCCAGGCGAGCGCACCGGAGACGGCGTGCGAGCGGCCCATCATCGCGGGTCGGCTCCTTCGACTGGGCGCGGCGACGACGGAGGACGGCCGCGGCGGGACGAGAGAACCCCCGGCCGCGTGCGTGAGCACGGACCGGGGGTGAGGGTGGGCGATACCGGACTCGAACCGATGACCTCTTCCGTGTGAAGGAAGCGCGCTACCAACTGCGCCAATCGCCCAGGGGGACGTGCTGGACGACCCGAGAGACGATCGTAGCGGATCCGCGGGGTCCGGATGCACCGCCGACGCCCGCCACGCCCGGGTGAACGGACGGCGTCGAGCCGGATTCGCGCGGAAAGACGCGGATCGGACTCCGAGTGACGGGATCGGCGCAGGCTCGATTTGGATTCCGGCGCCGCTGTCGTATACATTCTTCTAGGTCGAGCCGGGCAGCGAAAGCGCCGGACTGGCAGAACGACAGCACGACACGTAAGAAGGCAACACCAGTACGACCTACATGCGGATGTGGCGCAGCGGTAGCGCATCACCTTGCCAAGGTGAGGGTCGCGAGTTCGAATCTCGTCATCCGCTCGAACACCGGTCCTCGGACCGGCGTCATCGGGACGGCACCTCCGGGTGCCTCCCACCTGGTCGGCCCTCGGGCCGCCGACACCGAATCCCGTACACGGTGGATTGGCCGAGAGGCGAGGCAGCGGCCTGCAAAGCCGTATACACGGGTTCGAATCCCGTATCCACCTCGATCGTTCACCGAACGAGGCGCTCCGCACGGAGCAACGGGCGATTGGCGCAGCGGTAGCGCGCTTCCCTGACACGGAAGAGGTCACTGGTTCGATCCCAGTATCGCCCACCACGAGAACCCCCGGCCCCCGGCCGGGGGTTCTGTCGTTCCCGGCACCGGCGCTACCCTCGCAGGATGCCCGCCCCGATCCCCGTCGACGACCAGGGCACCCTCCTCCGCCTCGTCTCGCGGGACGACGGACCGGCCCTCGCCGCGGCGTACCGGCGCAACCGCCGGCACCTCGCGCCCTGGGAGCCGACGCGCTCGTCGCGCTTCTTCGAGGCGGGGGGCCAGACCGACGCCGTCGCGGACGCGCTCGCCGCGCACCGGGCCGGCAGCGTGCTCCCGCTCGTCCTCGACGCGGGCGGCGTGATCGTCGGTCGGCTGACTCTCGCGAACATCGTCCGCGGCGCCTTCGACAGCGCCGATCTCGGCTACTGGCTCGACAGCGGTCGGCAGGGCCGCGGCGTGATGACCAGCGCAGTCGGAGCCGTCCTGCGGACCGCGCGGGAGGATCTGGGGCTGCACCGCGTGCAGGCCGGGACGCTCCTCCACAACGTCGGCTCGCAGACCGTGCTGCAGCGCAACGGCTTCGAGCGGATCGGCGTCGCGAGGCGCTACCTGCGGATCGCCGGGGAGTGGCAGGACCACGTCCTCTTCCAGGCGCTGCTCGAGGGCGGACCGCTCCAGCCTCCGCCGACTCCGCTCGTCTAGGGTGAGCGGCGCCGGCCTTCTCCCGGCGCTCCGAGCGGGAGGGACGCGCCCATGACCACGCGGCACATCGGCGGACGAGAGTTCGACTTCGAGCGGCAGGTGGCCGTGATGGCGGTCGTGAACCGCACGCCCGACTCCTTCTACGACAAGGGCTCCACCTTCGCCCTGGACAGCGCCATCGCGGCCGCCGTGCGCGCCGCGGAGCTCGGCGCCGACTGGGTCGACATCGGCGGTGTGCCGTTCGGCCGCGGCCCCGCCGTCACGCTCCAGGAGGAGCTCGACCGTGTCGTGCCCGTCGTGGCGGGCATCGCGGAGCGGAGCGACGTGGTCGTCTCGGTGGACACGACGAGCGCCGAGGTGGCGCGCGCGAGCATCGCCGCAGGCGCCTCCGTCATCAACGACACGAGCGGGCTGCACGATCCCCGGATGCTCGAGGTCGTCGCCTCCTCCTCCGCCCAGCTCGTCATCACCCACAGCGTGGGCGCTCCCCGCAGCGAGCCGGAGAGGCCCGAGTACGACGACGTCGTGGCGACCGTGGTCGACCACCTGCGCGGCCGCGTCGATCGCGCGCTCTCGGGTGGGGTGCCTGCCGAGAGGATCGTCGTCGATCCGGGCCACGACCTGAACAAGAACACCCTGCACACGCTCGAGCTCACCCGCCGGCTGGGCGAGGTGGCCGCGCTCGGCTTCCCGGTGCTCGCCGCGGTGTCCAACAAGGACTTCATCGGGGAGGCGCTGGACCGGCCGCAGGGGGAGCGCCTCGAGGGCTCCCTCGCCGCCGCGGTGATCTGCATCCTGAACGGCGCGCGGATCGTGCGGATGCACGACGTGCGCCAGGCGGTCGACGCCGTGCGGATGACGGAGGCGGTGCTCGGCTGGCGAGCGCCCGCCTTCCTCCGCCACAACGTGGAGCCGACGGCGTGAGCGCCCGCATCGACGGCCTGTCGCCGGCCGGACAGGACCTGTCCGACGAGGCTCTGCTGGCCCTCTACGCGGACGGTGCGGGCGAGCAGTGGCTCCGGGTCAACTTCGTCGCGAGCGTCGACGGAGCGGTCACCCGCGACGGCGTCTCGGGAGACCTCGGGGGCGCGGCGGACCTGCGCGTGTTCGACCTGCTCCGCCGGCTCGCCGACGTCGTGCTCGTCGCGGCCGGCACGGTGCGGACCGAGGGCTACGGCCCGATGGTGCTGAGCGACGAGTCCGTGCAGGCCCGGCTCGGCAGCGGGCTCGCCCCGCAGCCCGTCTTCGCGATCGTCTCAGGGTCGCTCGACCTCGATCCCGCCTCGCGGATCTTCACCGAGGCGCCGGTGCGCCCGATCGTCGTGACCACCGGCTCCTCACCGGCCCGCCGCCGCGCGGAGCTCGCCGAGGTCGCCGACGTGCTCGTCTGCGGCGACGCAGAGCTCGACGCGACGCGGATGCGGGCGCAGCTCGCGGAGCGAAGGCTCGGCCGGATCCACTGCGAGGGCGGTCCGTCGCTGCTGGGGACCCTCCTCGCCGCGGACGCCGTCGACGAGCTCTGCCTGACCGTCGCTCCGACGCTCGAGGCGGGGGACTCCGGGCGGCTCGCCCGTGGCGACGTCCCCGGACCGCGCCCGCAGCACCTGGCGCACGTGCTCAGCGCCGGCGACACGCTGCTCCTGCGCTACCTCCGCCGGCGCTGACCCGCCCTACTCGCGGCGCCGCTCGTTCTCGTCGCGCTTGGCCTCGGAGGCCGGGCGGGCGGCGATGACGGGGTGGGCGCCGGTGAAGCCGTCGCGGGCGGAGGCGATCGCCAGGATGCGCGGCTTCGCGACGTGCCAGCCCACGATCAGGGCGGGCACCCCGATCACCGCGACGATGCCCACGGTCCAGGTGCCGGTCGGGAAGTCGACGGCGATCAGGACCACGACGATCACCAGGAACGCCAGGGTGAGCCACGAGGTCACCGGGGCGCCGGGCATCCGGAAGGACGGGCGCTCCAGGCGCCCCTGGGCCGCCCAGCGCTGCAGCTGCATCTGGCAGAGGACGATCATGCCCCAGCCCGTGACGATCCCCAGCGCCGAGACGTTGAGGACGATCTCGAAGGCCTCGGACGGCACGAAGAGGTTGAGCACGATCCCGATCAGGGTGATGCTCGCCGTGAGCAGGATGCCGCCGTAGGGCACGCCCTGCTTGTTCATCCGGCCGGTGAAGGCGGGGGCGGAGCCGTTGAGCGCCATGGAGCGGAGGATGCGGCCGGTGGAGTAGAGCCCGGCGTTGATGCTGGAGAGCGCGGCCGTCAGGACGACGAAGTTCATGATCGATCCGGCGATCTCGCCCGAGGAGCCGTCGCCCAGCGAGCTGAAGAACGTGACGAACGGGCTCTCGCCCTTCGAGTAGGCCGTGTAGGGCAGCAGCAGCGTCAGCAGCAGCACCGAGCCGACGTAGAAGACGGCGATGCGCAGGATGACCGAGTTGATCGCGCGCGGGATGACCTTCGCCGGCTCCGCGGTCTCGCCCGCCGCCGTGCCGACCAGCTCGACTCCGGAGTAGGCGAACACCACGCCCTGGACGACCAGGACGCTGGCGATCAGGCCGCCGGGCAGGATGCCGCCGTTGTCGTTCCAGAGGCTGATCCCGGGGTCCACGGCGACGCCGCCGGACTGCAGCGGCCAGCCCGCGGCGAGCACGACGACGCCGATCACCAGGAAGACCACGAGCGCCGTGACCTTGATCAGCGCGAACCAGAACTCCAGCTCTCCGAAGACCTTGACCGAGACGAGGTTCAGCGAGAGCACGACGACCAGGGCGATGAGTGCGAGGAGCCACTGGGGCACGGAGGAGAAGAGCGACCAGTACTTCACGTACAGGGCCACCGCGGTGACGTCGGCGATCGCGGTCATCGCCCAGTTCAGGAAGTACATCCAGCCGGCGACGAAGGCGGCCTTCTCGCCCAGGAACTCGCGGGCGTAGGAGATGAAGGAGCCCGAGCTCGGCCGGTGCAGGACCAGCTCGCCGAGCGCGCGGAGGATCAGGTACGCGAAGACGCCGCAGACCGCGTAGACGACGACCAGCGAGGGACCTGCGGTGGCGAGGCGGCCGCCGGCGCCGAGGAAGAGGCCGGTGCCGATCGCGCCGCCGATGGCGATCATCTGCAGCTGCCGGGGCTTGAGCCCGGGGCGGTAGCCCTCCTGCTCCTTCGAGAAGTCGGGCTGCGCGGGCCCGCGGTCGTCGTCGCTCTGCGTCACGGAGGCTCCCTCGTCACCGGATCGCGCCGGGCGGCTGCTCCGGCACGCCCGTCAGGGTACGGGCGCGCTGCTCGGAGGAGGCGGGTGGCGCGGTCCGCGGCATGCGGATCCTCTCAGGATCGCGGCGCCTACCCTGGGGGCATGAGCGGACCGGATCTCGCACGGCAGTCCTCGCTCGAGGGCGTTCGGATCCCGTCGCTGGCGAGGGGCCTGAACGGCGGCGCCGATCCGGCGCTCGTCTGGCGCAACGAGCTCGACGGGCTGACCTTCCGCGTGGACGCCGGGTACCTGAAGTGGAATCCCCGGTCCACGGGCGTCGACCTCCGGCGAGAGCTCGCGCGTCTGCGCTGGCTGGAGGGGCGGATCGACGCACCCCGGATCCTGGAGGCGGGCGAGGACGAGGAGGGGCAGTGGCTCCTCACCGCGCCGCTGCCCGGGCGGAGCGCCGTCGATCCGGAGTGGACGGCCCGGCCGGAGGAGGCCGTCCGCGCGATCGCGGCCGGCCTGCGGGCGGTCCACGCGCTCCCCGTCGACGCGATGCCCGAGGAGCTGCGCGGCGACTCCTGGTTCGCGCGCCGGCCGTCGGCGCTCGGCGCGGCACCGGAGCTCGTGGATCCGGTCGTGGTGCACGGCGACGCGTGCGCTCCGAACACGCTCGTCGACGACGACGGACGCTGGAGCGGCACGGTCGACGTCGGCGACCTGGGCGTGGGCGACCGCTGGGCGGATCTGGCGGTCGCCGCAGTCAGCCTCGGCTGGAACTACGGCCCCGGTCACACCCCGCTTCTCCTCGCGGAGTACGGAGCGGATCCGGACGACGAGCGCGCGGCCTACTACCGCGCGCTCTGGTCGTCCGAGTCCTGAGTCACTTCTTCTTCGCGGCCTCGTCGTCCTCGGCCGCGCCGTCGTCGCTGCGGTTCTCGCTCGCCAGGCGCAGCCAGCGCCCGTCGCGGACGTCCTTCTCGTGCACGGCCGCCTTCTTGTCGCTCGCGGCGGTGTCGCGCGGGGGGAGCTGGATGGTCTCCTCCGCCTCGATGCCCGCCTGCAGCTCGCGTCCGCGCTCGAGCTCGGCGTCGAACTCCGCGCCGAAGAGCAGAGCGATGTTGGTGATCCAGATCCAGAGGAGGAAGACGATCACGGCGCCGAGCGAGCCGTAGGTCTTGTTGTAGTTGGAGAAGTTGGCCACGTAGAACGCGAAGCCGGTCGAGGCGATGAGCCAGATCGCGAGGGCGACGATCGACCCGAGGCTGATCCAGCGGAACTTCGGCTGGCGGATGTTGGGCGCCCAGTAGTAGAGGATCGCGACGATCCCGATCGCGATGACCACGAGCACCGGCCACTTCGCGATGTTCCACACGGTGAGGGCGGCGGGACCCAGGCCCACGACGTCGCCGACGGCGGTCGCGACCGGTCCGCTGAGCACCAGGATGAGCGCCGCGATCACGATCAGGACGACCGTCACCACGGTCACGCCGAGCATCGTCGGGCGGAGCTTCCAGAAGGGGCGTCCCTCGTCGATCTGGTAGACGCGGTTCATCGCGCGGCCGAAGGCGCCGACGTAGCCGGAGGCGGACCAGATCGCTCCGACGACACCGGTCACGAAGGCCAGACCCGCGGCGGATGAGCTGGTCAGCGCCTGGATCGGGTCGCGCAGCAGGTCGACGACCTCGCTCGACGCGAGGTTGCCGATCAGGTCGAGGACCAGATCGGTGGTGGCCTGGGCCTGGCCGAAGAGCCCCAGCACCGACACGATCGCGAGCAGGGCGGGGAAGAGCGCGAGCACGGCGTAGTAGGTGAGCGCGGCGGCGAGGTCGGTGCACTGGTCGGCGCCGAACTCGCGGGCCGTCTTCTTGAGGACGTAGAACCAGGAGCGCCTGGTGATGTCGGTGACGTCGTCGGGCTTCCGGGAATCGTCGGGATCGGGCGCTGTCTTCTCGCGGGTCGTGCTCTGCTCGGCCATGCGGACACGCTACGGGGCCGACAGTCGTCGGACGGCCCCCTTGACGGCGGGGCCGACCGTGTCGGGGTCAGGCTCGGCGCTGGCGCGCGGCGGCGAGGGTGCCGAAGAAGAGGAAGGAGCAGGTCGCGGCGAGGACGGTCAGCAGGGGCGCCTCCCAGCCGCCGCTCGCGTCGTGCGCGAATCCGATGACGGTCGGGGCGGTGGCGGCCACCGCGTAGCCGATGCCCTGCACCGTGGCCGAGAGCCGCGACGCGTGGGCGTCGGAGCGGGAGAGCCGCACGACGAGCACGAACACCACCGTGAAGCCTCCGCCCTGAGCCGCGCCGCCCAGCACGCACCAGAGCGCCCAGAGCTGCGGGGCGAGCAGCAGCCCCGCCGGCACCGTGCACCAGAGGAGGCCGACGAGAACGATGCTCCCCAGGGGGCCGAGCCTGCGGACCAGGAGCGGGACGCCGAGGGCCCCGGCGACCGCGGCGAGCTGGAACACCGAGGCGCTCGCGCCCGCGGTCGCGATCGAGAAGCCGTTGCGGTCGACGAGCAGCGAGGGGAGCCAGGCAGTCACTCCGTAGTACGAGAACGCCTGGCTCGAGAAGCAGAGCGCGAGCGCCAGCACGGTCGCGCTGCGGAAGATCCGCGGAGCCGGTGCGGCCGGTGCGCGGTCGGCGCGGGAGGGGCGGGGAGCCGGACGCAGGGCGGCTCGGGGACCCACCGCCAGGAGCCAGCCGGTCAGCGCGAGGGCGTTGAGGGCGAGCCAGACGAGCAGGCCGCCGCGCCAGCCGAGCGCCAGAGCGAGCGGAGCGGTGCCGAGCGAGGTGATCGTCGAGCCGATGTTGAGGGCCGCGGTGTAGACGCCCGTCGTGAGGTCGACGCGCGCGGGAGCGACGTCCCGCCGGATCACGACGGGGAGCACGACGTTGCCGATCGTGATGGAGACGCCGATCAGGATCGTGCCCGCGACGGCCGGCCCCACGTCGCCGATCGAGCGGACGATCGTGCCGAGCGCGACGCCGATCACCGTGACGGTGACCGCGGCGTCGGGGCCCGCGCGGCGGATCACCAGGAGGGCGAGCGGAGTCGCCAGGGCGAAGCAGAGGACGGGGATGCTGGTGAGGATCCCCGCCAGGCCCGCGGACAGCGCGAGGTCCTCGCGCACCGCGTCGATGATCGGTGCGACGGCGACGATCGGACCGCGCAGGACCAGGGCGACCAGGGCGACCGCCACGACGAGGAGCCAGGGAGCGCTCCGGCGCACGGTCATCGGGGCGTCGAGGGCCGCGGCACCCCGGTCAGCCGGCCAGGCCGGAGACCCCGGCCGAGAGGTTGCCCACGATGGTGAAGACGCCCGACACCAGGCCGAGGATCCCGGTGACGAGTCCGGCCGTCGCGAGCCCGCGACCGCCTCCGACGACCGGAGCGGCCGCCCGGCCCTTCGCCGAGAAGACGATGGCGAGGATCGAGGGGATCAGCAGCGGATTGATCAGCAGGCTCAGGACGCCGAGCACGAGGCTCGCGATCGCCATCGGGTTGCGGCCCGCCGCGGAGGACGGAGCGGACGGGTAGGCGTACAGCTCCTGCTCCGGAGCGCCCTCGGGCGTGCCGTAGGCGGGAGCGGGTGCCGAGGAGGACGGGCGGGACCGGTCGGTCCACGCCGCACCGTCCCAGTAGAGCTCCGAACCGAGGTCGGCCGGGTGCGGATACCACCCGGGCGCGGGCAGCGGAGCGGAGTCGTCGGGCATGGGGCGAGTCTAGAGCGGCGCCGATCAGCTCTTCGGCTGCTCGATGCCGAGCGCGTTCCCGTCGGGATCGAGGATCCAGGCCGCCCAGACGCTGCCGCGGTCGGCCACGCCGTTCTCGGTGCGCAGCTCGTCGCTGTCGTAGTCCTCCGGAGCGACGCCCCGGGCCGCCAGCGCGTCCAGCTCGGCCCGCAGGTCGGCCACGCGCCAGGCCGCCTTGGTCTGCTCGTCCTTCGAGCCCGTGGTGCTGGCGGTGACAGTGAGCCGCGTGCCGCCGCAGGAGTAGGCGATCGCCGACTCGCTCTCCTCGAGGACCTCCAGTCCCAGGGAGCCGGCGTAGAAGGCGCGGGAGGCGGCGAGGTCGCGGGAGAGCAGAACAGGGCCGATGGGGGAGTCGGAGAGCACGGTGCGTCCTTTCGTCGGTGGTCCTCCAGTCGACGCCTGTCGCGGCCGGGCGCGGAAGGGGTTGCCACCGGGCGGACGAGAGGGAGAGGGCGCGGCAGAATGGCCTCGGCCGCGCCCGCCGCGCGACCGGGAGGAGCCGTCATGAGCTGGACCATCGACGAGGTGGCGTGGACCCACCCGGACGCCGAGCGTCTGCGCGACGCCCAGCGCCGCGAGCTCGACGAGCGCTACGGCAGCGACGACCACGAGCCCGGCACCCCGCCCTCGGCCGACGACGTGCCCGTCTTCCTCCTCGCCCGCGACGCGAGCGGCACGGCCGTGGCCTGCGGCGGGCTGCGACCTCTCGACGACGACGTCCTCGGACCGGGCGCCATCGAGGTGAAGCGGATGTTCGCCGACCGCGCCGCCCGCGGCACCGGAGCGGCCACGGCCGTCCTGCGCGCCCTCGAGGAGCGGGCCGCCGCCCTGGGCACGACGCGCCTGGTGCTGGAGACCGGGACGCTCCAGCCCGATGCGATGCGGTTCTACCTCCGGGAGGGCTACCACGCCATCCCGCCGTTCGGCGCCTACATCGGGTCCGAGCACTCGGTCTGCTACGCCCGCGACCTCGCTCCCGGCGCCTGAGGATCAGCGGCGCAGGGTCTCCACCGGGTACTCGCCGAAACGGCGGTGGTACGCCCCCGAGAAGCGGCCCTGGTTGAGGAAGCCCCAGCGCGCGGAGACGGCGCGCACGGTCTCCTCGCCCGGAGCACCCTCGCGCAGCTCGACGCGCGCCCGGTCGAGGCGCACGCCGCGCAGGTAGCCGAGCGGAGTGTCGTCGAAGTGCCGCCGGAACGCGGCCTGCAGAGCGCGCGGGGTCAGTCCCGCCGCCGCAGCGATGTCGGCCACGGTGATCGGCGACGCGGCGAACGCGTGCAGGAACTCCGCCGCCCGCAGGAGGTGCTCGAGCCCCGGGCGCAGCACCTGCGCCGGCACCACGACCGGCCGGTGCGCGAAGGTCGCGAGCAGGTGCAGAGCGACACCGCGCTCGGCCGCCACGAGCTGCAGCGCGGTCGCCTCTCGGCCCGACCGCAGGACGCCCGCGAAGTCGTCGACCGCCCGCCACCAGCCCGGCAGCGCCGAGGCGGAGGCGATCGAGCGGTGGTCGAAGACGAGCGGCAGCGGCACGCCGTCGCCTGACTCGGACGCGACCTGCTCGAGGAGGCCGGCGGCCACGTGCACGAGCCGCTGCTGGAAGTCGCGGGAGACGAACTCGAACGGACGCGCGCTCGGGAACACGACCGGCCACCCCGGCCGGTGGACGATCCGATCGCCCTCCGGGTCCATAACGCTCGTGCCCGAGAGGAACCACGAGACGATGTACTCGCCCTCCGGCCGCAGCCCCCCGGACACGGAGCCGCGGAACACGGACGTCCGCAGGCTCACGCCCTCGCTCCCGGAGACGTCGTAGCGGAAGGAGAAGGGCCGCTCGACCGTCTCCGTCCGGAATCCCGACCCGCCGTAGCCGTCGCTGTAGAAGCGCCGCGCCTCCTCCAGGTCGGCCCCGGATCGCGTGAAGCGCTGCAGAGCAGGACCGGCACCCATCGGACCAGGATGCCACCTGGACGGATTGCGCACCGGTCGCCCCCGCGCCCCTGTCCGGGGCACGTGCTGTCGGCAGGGTGACGGGGTCGGACGACTCGGACGGAGACCATGGAGATCAGCGCACGCAGACTCGCGGCACGGGACGCGGTGGCCGTCGTCGCCGTCCTCGCCGCACTCGAGGGGGCGCTCGCCGTGGACTCCCTGCCGCCCGGCCTGGAGGAGGTCCTCCTGCACCAGCTGGAGCGCAGCTCGCTCGTGCTCCCCGGCGCCGACCGGGACGAGCTCGCCTCCGCTCTGCGCGCGCTCGACGCCCGCGTGCGCGACGCGCTCGGGTAGGGGCCGCCGCCGACTACAGTCGAGGGGTCAACCGAGCCCGAGGAGTGCCCGCACGTGTCTCACGAACCGTCGAATCCCGCAGAGAACGAGTCCCACCCGGTCGTCACCGAGGCGGGCACGGGATTCACGCACTTCACCGACCGGGCCGTGGTCGCGATCCGCGTCAACGGCGAGCTCAAGGACCTCGCCGCCGACGTCGTGCCGGGCGACCGCATCGAGCCGGTGCTCATCTCCTCGCCGGACGGGCTGAACATCCTCCGCCACTCCGCGGCTCACGTGCTCGCGCAGGCGGTGCAGCAGATCAACCCGGAGGCGAAGCTGGGCATCGGCCCGCCCGTCACCGACGGCTTCTACTACGACTTCGACGTCGAGGAGCCCTTCACGCCCGAGGCGATGAAGGCGCTCGAGAAGGCGATGGACCGCATCGTGCGCCAGGGCCAGCGGTTCGTGCGCCGCGTCGTGTCCGAGGAGGAGGCGCGTGCCGAGCTCGCCGGCGAGCCCTACAAGCTCGAGCTGATCGGGATCAAGGGCGGCGGCGCCGAGGACGAGAGCGTCGAGGTCGGCGGCGCCGAGCTCACCATCTACGACAACGTCGACCCGCGCTCCGGAGAGACGGTCTGGAAGGACCTCTGCCGCGGCCCGCACCTGCCCAACACCCGCATGATCGGCAACGGCTACGCCCTGACCCGGAACGCGGCCGCCTACTGGCGCGGCTCGGAGAAGAACCCGCAGCTGCAGCGCGTCTACGGGACCGCGTGGCCCACGAAGGACGAGCTGCGCGAGCACCAGGCCCGCCTCGAGGAGGCGGCGCGCCGCGACCACCGCAAGCTCGGCCACGAGCTCGACCTGTTCTCCTTCCCGGACGAGATCGGCTCCGGCCTCGCGGTCTTCCACCCCAAGGGCGGGATCATCCGCTACGAGATCGAGCAGTACATGCGCGAGCAGCTGCTCGCGCACGACTACGAGCTCGTCTACACGCCGCACATCACCAAGGGCGACCTGTTCCTCACGAGCGGGCACCTGCAGTGGTACTCCGAGGGGATGTTCCCCCCGATGCACCTCGACGAGCTGCAGGACGAGGACGGCAACGTCACCCGTCAGGGGCAGGACTACTACCTCAAGCCCATGAACTGCCCGTTCCACAACCTGATCTTCCGCTCGCGCGGCCGGAGCTACCGCGAGCTCCCGCTGCGCCTGGCCGAGTTCGGCACGGTGTACCGCTACGAGAAGAGCGGCACCCTGCAGGGCCTCACCCGCGTGCGCGGTCTCACCCAGGACGACGCCCACATCTACGTCGCGCAGGAGGACGTGTCGGCCGAGCTGACCCGCAACCTCGAGTTCGTGCTCCAGGTGCTGCGCGACTACGGCCTCGACGACTTCTACCTCGAGCTGTCCACGAACGAGGAGGGCAACCCGAAGTTCGTCGGTGCGCCCGAGCAGTGGGAGGAGGCGATCGAGTCGCTGCGCGCGGTCGCCGTCGCCTCCGGTCTCGAGCTGGTGCCGGATCCGGGTGGAGCGGCGTTCTACGGGCCGAAGATCTCGGTGCAGGCACGCGACGCCATCGGCCGCACCTGGCAGATGTCGACCATCCAGCTCGACTTCAACCAGCCCGAGCGGTTCGAGCTCGAGTACACGGCCTCGGACGGCTCGAAGAAGCGGCCCGTCATGATCCACCGCGCGCTCTTCGGCTCCATCGAGCGCTTCTTCGCCATCCTCACGGAGCACTACGCCGGGGCGTTCCCGGTCTGGCTGTCGCCGGTCCAGGTCGTGGGCATCCCGATCGCCGACGAGTACCTGCCCTACCTCGAGGAGGTCGTCGGCGAGCTCAAGCGCTCGGGCATCCGCGCCGAGATCGACTACTCCAGCGACCGGATGCAGAAGAAGATCCGCAACGCCACGCTGCAGAAGGTGCCGTTCCAGATGATCGTGGGGGAGAAGGACCGCGACGCCGGAGCCGTCAGCTTCCGCTTCCGCGACGGCACGCAGGAGAACGGGATCCCGGTCGCCGACGCCGTCGCACGCATCCGCGAGGCCGTCGCCTCGAAGGCGCAGGTCTGAGCGTGGGCGACGGCTCGGACGGCGTCGTGCCCGAGGGAGCGGAGGGCTCGGCGCACCTCGCCGGGGTGCCCGACGAGTTCCAGCGCCTGTGGACCCCGCACCGGATGGTCTACATCCAGAAGGGGCAGCCCGGAGCCGACGACTGCCCCTTCTGCGTGGCGCCGACGCTGAGCGACGAGGAGGCCCTCATCGTCGCGCGCGGGGAGCACGCCTACGTCCTGCTCAACCTGTTCCCGTACAACTCCGGCCACCTCCTGGTCTGCCCGTACCGGCACATCCCGCTCTACGACGAGGCCACTCCCGAGGAAGTGGCCGAGATCGGAGCGCTCACGCAGACGGCGATGCGCGTCGTCCGCTCGGTCTCCCGCAACGACGGCTTCAACCTCGGGATGAACCAGGGCGCGGTCGCGGGAGCGGGGATCGCCGCGCACCTGCACCAGCACGTGGTCCCGCGCTGGGCGACCGACGCGAACTTCTTCCCGATCATCGCCCGCACGAAGGCCCTTCCGCAGCTGCTCGGCGACGTGCGGGCGAGCCTCGCGGCGGCCTGGCCGAGCCTCTAGACCGCCGCCCGGCCCCCTGTCCAGCGCCGCGGGCGGCGGGCGCCGTCTCGTAGACTCGGAGCTGCCGTCGGCGGAAGTCGCCGCACAGAACAGGACTCGCGAACATGACCGACACCACTACTCCGTCCTCGTCCGCTCCCGAGCAGTTCGGCTCGAGCCGCGTCAAGCGCGGTCTCGCCGAGATGCTCAAGGGCGGCGTCATCATGGACGTCGTCAACGCCGAGCAGGCCCGCATCGCGGAGGACGCCGGTGCGGTCGCCGTGATGGCGCTCGAGCGCGTCCCCGCCGACATCCGCTCGCAGGGCGGCGTCGCGCGCATGAGCGACCCCGACCTGATCGACGGCATCGTCTCCGCCGTGTCGATCCCCGTCATGGCGAAGGCGCGCATCGGCCACTTCGTCGAGGCGCAGATCCTCCAGGAGCTCGGCGTCGACTACATCGACGAATCCGAGGTCCTGTCGCCCGCCGACTACGTGAACCACATCGACAAGTGGAACTTCACCGTCCCCTTCGTCTGCGGAGCGACCAACTTGGGCGAGGCGCTGCGCCGCATCACCGAGGGCGCCGCGATGATCCGCTCGAAGGGCGAGGCCGGCACCGGCGACGTCTCCGAGGCGACCAAGCACATCCGCACGATCTCCGGCGAGGTCAACCGCCTGAAGGCGATGACCAAGGACGAGCTCTACGTCGCGGCCAAGGAGCTGCAGGCCCCCTACGACCTGGTCGTCGAGATCGCCCGGACCGGCAAGCTCCCCGTCGTCCTCTTCACCGCTGGCGGGGTCGCGACCCCGGCCGACGCGGCGCTGATGATGCAGCTGGGCGCCGACGGCGTGTTCGTCGGCTCCGGCGTCTTCAAGTCGGGCGAGCCCGCCAAGCGCGCGGCCGCGATCGTGAAGGCGACCACCTTCTTCGACGACGCGAAGGTCGTCGCGGAGGCCTCGCGCGGTCTGGGCGAGGCGATGGTCGGCATCAACGTGGCCGACGTGCCCGCGCCGCACCGCCTCGCCGAGCGTGGCTGGTAGCGCCGACGCGCCGCTCGCCGGCGCTGGACTGACGCGGGAGTCGCTCGAGGGGCTCCGCGTCGGCGTCCTCGCGCTGCAGGGCGACTTCCGCGAGCACGCGCACGTCCTGCGCGAGCTGGGCGCCGAGGTGGTGCTGGTGCGCCGCCCGGAGGAGCTCGCCACCGTCGCGGGTCTGGTCATCCCGGGTGGCGAGTCCACAGTGATGGACAAGCTGTCGCGCCTCTTCGGGCTCGCGGGGCCGGTCGTCGAGGCGATCAGTGCGGGGATGCCCGTCTACGGCACCTGCGCCGGGCTGATCATGCTGGCCGACCGGGTCCTCGACCGCATCGACGGCCAGAGCAGCTTCGGCGGCCTGGACGTGTCGGTCCGGAGGAACGCGTTCGGCAACCAGCTCGACTCCTTCGAGACCGATCTCGACGTGCCGGCGATCGGCGGTCCGCCGGTGCACGCGGTCTTCATCCGCGCACCGGTCGTGGAGGAGCTGGGGGAGCGGGCGACCGCTCTCGCCAGCGTCGCCGACGGGCGGGTCGTCGCGGTCGAGCAGGGCAACCTCCTCGGGACGGCCTTCCACCCCGAGATCACCGGCGACTACCGCTTCCACGAGCTGTTCCTGCGGAAGGTCGCGGCGACGCGCTTCGGCGACTGAGCCGTCGCCGTCCCGTCCGCCAGGGGTGGACGGTGCGGGAACCGCGGGCCAGGGTGGTCGCATGCCCGAACTCCCCGAGGTCCAGGCCCTCGCGCTCGATCTCGACGCCCGCCTGGGCGGACGAGTCCTGGAGCGGCTCGACGTGTTCGCGATCTCCGCCCTCAAGACCGTGGCCATCCCGCCGTCGGCCCTGTCCGGCGAGACCGTCCACGGAGTGTCGCGGCACGGCAAGTTCCTCGACATCGCCGTCGGCGAGGCCCACGTCCTCCTGCACCTCGCCCGCGCCGGCTGGGTCCGGTGGCGGCCCGAGCGGCCGACAGCGCCGGTGAAGCCCGGCCGGGGCCCGCTCGCCGCGCGACTGGTCCTCGACGACGGGTCGGGGTTCGACGTCACGGAGGCCGGCACCAAGAAGAGCCTCGCGCTGTCGATCGTCGCCGATCCGCTCGACGTCCCGGGCGTCGCCAGACTGGGCCCCGATCCGCTGGACCCGGAGTTCACCGAGGAGATCCTCGGCGCGATCCTCGCTACGGCGGGCCGGGCGCAGCTGCAGGGCGTCCTCCGCGACCAGTCCCGCATCGCGGGCATCGGCAACGCCTACTCCGACGAGATCCTCCATGTGGCGCGCATGTCGCCGTTCAAGCCCGCCGCGCTCACCGCCGACGAGCTGGACCGCCTCTCCGCGGCGCTGCGCTACACCCTCGAGGAGGCGCTCGCCCGCGCCGAGGGCCTGCACGCGGCCGACCTCAAGCGCGAGAAGAAGCTCGGCATGCGCGTCCACGGCCGCACAGGAGAGGCCTGCCCCGTCTGCGGCGACACGATCCGCCAGGTGATCTACCACGACTCCACGCTCCAGTACTGCCCCACCTGCCAGACCGGCGGCAAGGTCCTCGCCGATCGCGTCCTCTCGCGGCTGCTCAAATAGCGAGCCGGTCCCCGCCCGGCTCGCCGCGGTCGGCTTCCTGGGGTGGCGGGCTGGGTGGAGCGGGAAGCGTCCGCCTACAGCGATCCGCTGGCACGCGGATCGCCGGTTCGGCGGTGCTTGTGGCGAGCCGGTCCCCGCCCGGCTCGCCGCGGTCGGCTTCCTGGGGTGGCGGGCTGGGTGGAGCGGGTCGCGTCCGCCTACAGCGATCCGCTGGCACGCGGATCGCCGGTTCGGCGGTGCTTGTGGCGAGCCGGTCCCTGCCCGGCTCGCCGCGGTCGGCTTCCGGGGGTGGCGGGCTGGGTGGAGCGGGAAGCGTCCGCCTACAGCGATCCGCTGGCACGCGGATCGTGCGTTCGGCGGTGCTTGCGGCGTGCCGGTCCCCGCCGTCTCGCCGCGGTCGGCTTCCGGGGGTGGCGGGGCGGGTGGAGCGGGTCGCGTCCGCCTCGCGCGATCCGCCGGCACGCGGATCGCTGGTTCGGCGGTGCAGCGGCTCGACGGGAGGGCGAGAGCTCGTCGGCGGGGGTGAACGGCTCGGCGGTCTCGCCGAGCCGGGCGGAGACCGGCACGTGTGCGAGGCGGACCGGCGATCCGCGTGCCAGCGGATCGACGTAGCCGGACGCTTCCCGCTCCACCTGCGCGACCACCTCGTCGGGCCGACCGCGGAGAGCCGGGCGGGGACCGGCTCGTGTGCGAGGCGGACCGGCGATCCGCGTGCCAGCGGATCGACGTAGCCGGACGCTTCCCGCTCCACCTGCGCGACCACTTCGTCGGGCCGACCGCGGAGAGCCGGGCGGGGACCGGCTCTCGAATAGACTGGCCCCTGCCATCAGCGGCGCCCTCGGGGGCCGCACGCAACGAGATTTCCGAGGGAGCACCGTGTCCGGGCATTCCAAGTGGGCCACGACCAAGCACCAGAAGGCGATCAAGGACTCGCGCCGCGCGAAGTCCTTCGCCAAGCTGATCAAGAACATCGAGGTGGCCGCCAAGACCGGCGGCGCCGACCTCTCCGGCAACCCGACGCTCGTCGACGCCGTGCAGAAGGCGAAGAAGACCTCGGTGCCGAACGACAACATCGACCGCGCGATCAAGCGCGGCGCCGGTCTCACCGGCGAGGTCATCGACTACACGACGATCATGTACGAGGCGTACGGCCCCAACGGCATCGCCCTGCTCGTCGAGTGCCTCACCGACAACAAGAACCGCGCCGCGGCGGACGTCCGCACTGCGATGACCCGCAACGGCGGCACCATGGCCGACCCGGGCAGCGTCGCCTACAACTTCGCGCGCAAGGGCGTCATCTCCGTGCCCCACGGCGAGAGCGTCACCGAGGACGACGTGCTCGGCGCGGTCCTCGACTTCGGCGTCGACGACGTCCTCGACCACGGCGAGAGCTTCGAGGTCCGCGTCGAGCCGAGCGAGCTCGTCCCGGCCCGCTCCGCGCTGCAGGACGCGGGCATCGACTACGACTCCGCCGACATCGAGTTCGTCGCCTCCCTCCAGGTCGAGGCCGACGCTGAGACGGCCCGCAAGGTCTTCCGCCTGATCGATGCGCTCGAGGACTCGGACGACGTGCAGAACGTCTACACCAACCTCGACATCACGGCCGAGGTGCGTGCCGAGCTCGAGAACGAGGAGTGACGCGGTGAGCCCGGCCCGATCCCGGAGGGCGGCCTGATGCGCGTCCTCGGGATCGACCCCGGGCTCACCCGCTGCGGCGTCGGCATCGTCGACGTCTCGCGCGACCGCCGCGCGACCCTCGTGCACGTGACGGTGCTCCGCACGCCGCCGGACGACGCGCTGGAGCGCCGCCTGCTGGCCCTGGGCGACGGGCTCGAGGCGCTGCTCGACGAGCACCGCCCCGACGCCGTCGCGATCGAGCGGGTCTTCGCGCAGAACAACGTCAGCACCGTCATGGGCATCGCGCAGATCAGCGGCGTCGCCCTCGTCGCGGCGGCCCGGCGCGGGCTCCCGGTCGGGATGCACACGCCGAGCGAGGTGAAGGCCGCCGTCACCGGCTACGGAGCCGCGGACAAGCGTCAGGTCACGGCGATGATCCAGCGCGTCCTCCGGCTCGACGCCCCCCCGCGGCCGGCCGACGCGGCCGACGCCCTCGCCCTGGCCGTCTGCCACGCCTGGCGGACCCCGCTCGCGCCGACCTCCGGGTCGGCGGGAGCCGGTGCCGACGGGGCGACGGGCGGCACAGCAGCACAGCGTGCGTGGCGCGCCGCCGAGGCCGCGAGTCGAACGCCTGTTCGAGCATCTAGACTGACTCGGTGATCTCCTCTCTCCGCGGCACCGTCCTCTCCGCCCGCGGGAGCCTCGCCGTCCTCGACGTCCACGGCGTCGGCTACGCGGTGAACGTGACCCCGCAGCACGCGCTCGAGATGCGCGTCGGCGACGAGACGACGGTCAGCACCGTGCTCGTCGTCCGCGAGGACTCGCTCACCCTCTACGGCTTCCCCGACGAGGAGCAGCTCGAGATCTTCGAGCTGCTGATCGGCGTGACCGGCGTCGGCCCCAAGTCCGCCCTCGGCGTGCTCGGTGCGGTCGAGCCGGACCGGATCGCGCAGGCGGTCGCCGACGAGGACGACGGGGTGTTCCGGAAGGTCAGCGGCATCGGCCCGAAGACGGCCAAGCTGATCATCCTCTCGCTCGCCGGCAAGGTGACCGTGCGGCCGCGCGCCGCCCGCGGCTCCGGTCCCGCCGCCACCGCCGCGCAGAACGTGCTCGCGGCGCTCGTCGGCCTCGGCTGGCCCGAGCGCACCGCGGCCGACGTGGTCGATGAGATCCTGCTCGACGCGCAGGCCTCCGACGCCGCGAACGTGCAGGCGCTGCTGCGGCTCGCTCTCGCCCGCCTCGGACCGGCGGCCCGCTCGTGAGCGACGAGGTGCTGGGCGCCGAGGTCGCCTCGGAGGCCGAGGTCGCCTTCGAGGGTGCCCTGCGCCCCAGGAATCTCAGTGAGTTCGTCGGCCAGCGCAAGGTGCGCGGCCAGCTCGAGCTGCTGCTCAAGGCCGCGGCCATGCAGGGCCGGACGCCCGACCACATCCTGCTGGCGGGCCCGCCCGGGCTCGGCAAGACGACCCTCGCGATGATCGTGGCGGAGGAGAGCTCCTCGCCCCTGCGGCTCTCCAGCGGCCCCGCGATCCAGCACGCGGGCGACCTCGCCGCCGTACTGTCCTCGCTGCTGCCCGGCGAGATCCTCTTCATCGACGAGATCCACCGCATGGCGCGCTCCGCGGAGGAGATGCTCTACCTCGCGATGGAGGACTTCCGGATCGACATCATGGTCGGCAAGGGGGCGGGAGCGACGTCCGTCCCGCTGGATCTCGCCCCGTTCACGCTCGTCGGCGCCACGACCCGCTCCGGCCTGCTGCCCAACCCGCTCCGCGACCGCTTCGGCTTCACCGCGCACCTCGAGTTCTACGTGGAGGACGAGCTGCGGCAGGTCCTCGCCCGGGCGGCACGGCTGCTCGAGCTCGACATCGACGCGGACGCGATCGCCGAGATCGCCGGCCGCTGCCGCGGCACCCCGCGCATCGCCAACCGCCTGCTCCGGCGGGTGCGGGACTTCGCCCTGGTCCACGGCGGCCGTGCCGACGTGATCGCCGTCCGCGCGGCGCTGGAGCTCTACGACGTGGACGCGCTCGGACTCGACCGCCTCGACCGCGCCGTGATGGAGATCGTGCTGACCCGTTTCGACGGTGGGCCGGTCGGTCTGAACACCCTCGCCGTGTCGGTGGGGGAGGAGGCCGAGACGGTCGAGGCCGTCGTCGAGCCGTTCCTCGTGCGGATCGGCCTGCTGACGCGGACGCCGCGCGGCCGGGTGGCGACCCCGGCCGCCTACCGCCACTTCGGCATCGACCCCCGGGGGACGGCGGCTCAGCCGCCCCTGTTCCCCGATGATCTATGATTCTCTAGGCCCGACGGGCCGCTCGATCCGCTCCGCCTCGACCTGAGGCCGCGCGGCGGATCGCCCATCCACTCCGGAAGGCCCACCCATGGATCCGACGATCATCCTGCTCGTCCTGCTGCTCGCCGTGATGATCATCTTCATGTTCCGCAACAACAAGAAGCGCCAGCGCGACGCGGAGAGCATGAAGAACAACCTCCAGCCGGGGGTGGAGCTGATGACCGGCTCCGGCCTCTTCGGCACCGTCGTGTCGATCGACGACGAGGCGAACAAGATCGTCATCGAGTCGACCCCCGGCACGCTGCTGACCATCCACCGTCAGGCGATCGCCCGCCTCATCGACCCGAGCGAGAACGCCGTCGTCGTCGAGGCCGAGGACGAGGCCGACCCGCTGAGCGCGACCGGCTCGCCCGAGTTCGGCGAGCGCGACTCCGCCCACCGCGACCCGCTGGTGGACCCGGTGGAGCGCGACCGCCGTCCCGACGCGCAGTAGTCTCCTGGGCGGGCCGGGCGCATCGACGCCCGCCCGCCCTTCTCCACGCCCGGGCGAACCCGGGACGATCACCGTCGACCGAAGAGAAAGCTGAGCCCTGGGTGGCCGCATCAACCCCCGTCCGGAAGGCCCGCCGCTCCCTGAGCTGGCTCGGTGTCCTGATCCTCGCTCTCGTCGGACTCAACACGGCGGCCGTCCTCTGGGGCGGCGGCTCCTGGACGCCGAAGCTCGCTCTCGACCTCGAGGGCGGCACGCAGATCGTCCTGCAGCCGCAGCTCAACGACGGCGACACCGTCTCGTCGGAGCAGCTGACGCAGGCCGTCTCGATCATCCGCCAGCGCATCGACGCGTCCGGCGTCTCCGAGGCCGAGATCACGACCCAGGGCTCGAGCAACATCGTCGTCTCGATCCCGGGCACGCCGGACGACGAGACCCTCCAGCGCATCGAGGCGTCGGCGAAGCTCGACTTCCGCCCCGTCCTCGTCGCGAGCCAGGCCACCAACAGCTCGGTCGGGGGCGACGCGACGTCCTCGCCCACTCCGACGCCCGTGGATCCGTCCCTCTCGACGGAGCCGACCACCTCGCCGACGAACGCGAGCGACCTCGCCTACCTCACTCCGGCTCTCGAGGCGCAGTACACCGCCTTCGACTGCGCCTTCCTCAGCGGCCAGGACCCGAACCTCGCGCCGGCCGACCAGCCGCTCATCACCTGTGACGACAGCGGGACCGTCAAGTACGTCCTCGGCCCGGTGGAGATCACCGGCGAGGACATCTCGGACGCCTCGAACGGCCTGATGACGACCTCCTCCGGCGCCAGCACCGGCACCTGGGCCGTCAACCTCTCGTTCGACGACCAGGGCACGCAGGCCTTCGGCGACGTGACCTCGCGCCTCGTGGCGCTGCAGGGTGCGCAGAACCAGTTCGCGATCGTGCTCGACGGCCGGGTCATCTCGGCCCCGTCGACGAACGCCGCGATCACCGACGGCAACGCGCAGATCTCGGGCTCCTTCACCCAGGAGTCGTCGAAGTCGCTCGCCGACCAGCTCAAGTACGGCGCGCTGCCGATCGGCTTCCAGGTGCAGAGCTCCGACAGCATCTCGGCGACGCTCGGCTCCGCTCAGCTCGCCAGCGGCCTGCTCGCCGGCCTCATCGGCCTGATCCTCGTCATCGTCTACTCCATCGCGCAGTACCGCGTGCTCGGAGCCGTCACGATCGCCTCGCTGCTCGTCGCGGCGATCGTCACCTATCTCGTCGTCACGCTGCTGTCCTGGCGGGAGGGACTGCGCCTCTCGCTCGCGGGGGTCGCGGGTCTGATCGTCGCGATCGGCATCACGGCCGACTCGTTCATCGTGTACTTCGAGCGCATCCGCGACGAGCTGCGCGACGGGCGCGGCCTCGAGTCCGCCGTCGAGTCCGGCTGGCGGCGCGCTCTGCGCACGATCTTCGCGTCCGACATGGTGAACCTGCTCGCCGCGGTGGTGCTCTTCCTCCTCGCCGTCGGCAGCGTCCGCGGCTTCGCGCTCACCCTCGGGATCACGACGATCATCGACCTGATCGTGGTGGCTCTGTTCACCCACCCGATCCTGCAGCTGATGGCCACCAGACCGTTCTTCGCCGAGGGGCACAAGGCCTCGGGCCTGGATCCCCGGGCGCTCGGAGCGGTCTACCGCGGCCGTGCGGCCTTCCGTCCGCAGGACCAGGTGGTCGCCGGCAAGCGCGCCTCCGCGTCCCGCGAGGCGGCCAAGCGCCAGACCATCGCCGAGCGGAAGGCCGCCGAGGCGGCCGGCCTGCGCGACTCCAACGACTCGAACGGGAAGGACGCGTGATGGCCAGCTTCTCGCAGTTCGGAAACGACCTCTACACCGGTGCGCGATCGATCGACTTCGTCGGCCGGCGCCGCACGTGGTACCTCGTCTCGCTCGCCCTGATCCTGATCACGCTGCTCGGGACCGTCGCCCGCGGCGGCTTCAACTTCGGCATCGAGTTCACCGGCGGCTCGCAGTTCACGGTGTCCTCACCGGCGAGCCTGGAGCAGGCGACGGCCACGGACGCCGTCACCACCGTCGCGCCGGAGACCGTTCCGCGCGTGTCGATCGTCGGCGACGACTCCATCCGCGTGCAGACCGGACAGCTCTCGACCGACGAGTCGACCGCGGTCAAGAACGCTCTGTCGGAGGCGTACGACGTCCCCGCCGACCAGGTCGCCTCCTCCTTCATCGGAGCGGCGTGGGGCAACGACGTGACCCAGCAGGCCCTGCGCGGCCTGGTGATCTTCGTCGTCCTCGCGGCCCTGGCCATGTGGGCGTACTTCCGGACGTGGAAGATGTCGCTCGCCGCGATCGTCGCGCTCCTTCACGACCTGGTGATCGTCGCGGGCGTCTACGGCATCACCGGCACCGAGGTCTCGCCGGCGGCGGTGATCGGACTGCTGACGATCCTCGGCTACTCGCTCTACGACACCGTCGTGGTCTTCGACAAGATCCGCGAGAACACGGCGGAGGCTCTCGGCAGCACGACCCGCACCTTCTCCGAGACGGTGAACCTGGCCGAGAACCAGACCCTGGTGCGCTCGATCAACACCTCGATCGTCGCCGCCCTCCCGGTGGCCGCGATCCTCGTGATCGGAGCGTTCGTCCTCGGCGCGGGCACCCTCCGCGACATCTCGCTCGCCCTGCTGATCGGCATCATCGTCGGCACCTACTCGACGATCTTCGTCGCGGCGCCGCTGTACGCGCAGCTGCGCAGCCGGGAGAGCGAGATCGCGAAGCACGACAAGCGCGTGGAGTCGGCCCGGGCGAAGGCGACCGCTCCGGCGGCGCCGGCCGTCCAGGGCTGAGCCGTGGCCGACTACGCCCAGGTCACCGCGGCCGACGCCGTCGGACTCGTCCAGCGCGACGAGGTCTGGCTGCTCGACGTCCGCGAGCCGCACGAATGGGCGGCGGGGCACGCTCCTGCCGCCCACCACATCCCGATGGGGGAGATCGGCGCCCGGCAGGACGAGCTCCCGGCCGATACGGCGATCCTGGTGGTCTGCCACTCCGGAGTCCGCTCCGCGATGGTGACGCAGGCCCTCGACGGCGCCGGCTACGAGGTCGCCAACGTCGACGCCGGCATGACCGCCTGGGCCGCGGCGGGCGGCGACGTGGTCGACGGCGAGGGGCGTCCGGGACGCATCGGCTGACGCCGGTACCGTCCGCCCCGGGCGGAACGGTCATCGGCATCGTCCGCACGGGCGATAATGGGGCGATGGAGATCCTCGCGTGACGGAAACGACGACGACGTCCTCGACCGCTGCCCTGCGCAGACTGGTCCCGCGGATCTTCTCGCGTGCGCAGCCCTCCGGCGCCGTCGACACCCTCGTCCGCACCGTCCGGATGCACCACCCCAAGAGCGACATCGCGCTCATCGAGCGCGCGTACTCGGTCGCCGAGCGGGCGCACGCGAACCAGAAGCGCCGCAGCGGTGAGCCGTACATCACGCATCCGCTGGCCGTCGCGCAGATCCTCGCCGATCTCGGCATCGGCTCGAAGACGATCGCGGCCGCGCTGCTGCACGACACCGTCGAGGACACCGACTACCAGCTCGACGAGCTCCGCGCGGACTTCGGCGACGAGGTCGCGATGCTCGTCGACGGCGTCACCAAGCTCGACAAGGTCAAGTACGGCGACAGCGCGCAGGCCGAGACCGTCCGCAAGATGATCGTGGCGATGTCGAAGGACATCCGCGTCCTGATCATCAAGCTCGCCGACCGCCTCCACAACGCGCGGACCTGGGGCTTCGTCCCCGCCGAGTCCGCGGCCCGCAAGGCCACTGAGACCCTCGAGATCTACGCGCCGCTGGCGCACCGCCTCGGCATCCAGGCCATCAAGTGGGAGCTCGAGGACCTGTCCTTCGCGGTGCTCTACCCCAAGATCTACAACGAGATCGAGAGCCTGGTGAAGCGGCGGACGCCGCAGCGCGAGGAGTTCGTGCAGAACGTCATCGACCTGATCAGCGAGGACCTGCGGGCCGGGCGGATCCGCGGTCGCGTCGTCGGCCGGCCGAAGCAGTACTACTCGATCTACCAGAAGATGGTCGTCCGCGGTCGCGATTTCGACGAGATCTACGACCTGGTCGGCATCCGCGTCCTCGTGAACTCGGTGCGCGACTGCTACGCCGTGCTCGGCTCGATCCACGCCCGCTGGACGCCGATGCCGGGCCGGTTCAAGGACTACATCGCCACTCCGAAGTTCAACCTCTACCAGTCGCTGCACACGACGGTGGTCGGGCCGAAGGGCCGTGCGGTCGAGATCCAGATCCGCACCAACGAGATGCACCAGCACGCGGAGTTCGGCATCGCGGCGCACTGGAAGTACAAGGAGCAGATGGCCACCGGCAAGGTGCCCACCTCCGGATCGAACGACACCGACCTCGCCTGGCTCGCGCACCTCTCGGACTGGCAGTCGGAGACCACCGACCCGAACGAGTTCCTCGACTCCCTCCGCTTCGAGATCGGCGCCAAGGAGGTCTACGTCTTCACCCCGAAGGGACGCGTGATCGGCCTGCCGACCGGCGCGACCCCGGTCGACTTCGCCTACGCGGTGCACACCGAGGTCGGGCACCGGACGATGGGCGCCAAGGTCAACGGGCGCCTCGTGCCGCTGGAGTCCGCTCTGACGACGGGCGACGTGGTCGAGGTCTTCACCTCGAAGAACCCCGACTCGGGACCGAGCCAGGACTGGCTCCACTTCGTCCAGAGCCCGCGGGCCCGCAACAAGATCCGCCAGTGGTTCACCAAGGAGCGGCGCGACGAGGCGATCGAGCAGGGCAAGGACTCCATCGCCCGGGCGATGCGGAAGCAGAACCTCCCGCTGCAGAAGCTGATGAGCCAGGACACCTTCACCGAGGTGGCCAGCCAGCTGCGCTACAACGACGTCGAGGCGCTCTACGCGGCCGTCGGCGAGGGCCACGTCTCGACACAGTCGGTGCTCGAGAAGGTCGTCTCCTCCATCCAGGGCGATCCGGAGTCGGACGAGAACGAGGTCACCCTCCCGCGCTCGCCCCGGCCGCGGAGCCGGAGCAGCGAGTCGGGCGTCCTCGTGAAGGGCGCGCCGGACATCCTGGTCAAGCTCGCGAAGTGCTGCACCCCGGTTCCGGGCGACCAGATCGTCGGATTCGTGACGCGGGGAGCCGGCGTCTCCGTGCACCAGGCGAACTGCCACAACGTGCAGGAGCTGCTGAAGGAGCCGGAGCGGATCGTCGACGTCGAGTGGGCACCGTCCTCCAAGAGCATCTTCCTCGTGCAGATCCAGGTCGAGGCGCTGGACCGCTCGGGCCTGCTGAGCGACGTGACGCGCGTGCTCTCGGAGCACCACGTCAACATCCTCTCGGCGACGGTCTCGACCTCGAGCGACCGGCTGGCGATCAGCCGGTTCGTCTTCGAGATGGGCGACACGACCCACCTGGACCGCGTGCTGAACGCCGTGCGCCGGATCGACGCCGTCTACGACGTCTACCGGGTCAACGGGGGCTGATCTCCGGGCGGCGTCTCGTCGAGTGCCGCCCGCAGCCGTCGTCCGACGATCCTCCGTCCGGCGACGGCGCTGCCCTCCTCGAGTCTCGCGACGACGGCGGCCAGCCCGGTCCGGGTGCTGCGCGAGAGCGCCCGGAGGATCGAGCCCGCGTCCTCCGTCCGGGCGAGGTCGATCAGCGTTCGGGCAGGCGACGTGACCGGCGTCCCGCCGAGGAGGACGACGTCGTCCTCGTCGAGCAGCACTTCATGGCAGCGCAGGCGGGGGTTCGACGGCACCTGTCGGCGCTTCCGCCGGTCGATGGAGGCGCTGTGCACCGGCGGCGGGTCGTGCGTCGCTCCGTGCACCCAGGCGGCGGAGAGACGATCGGCGACGGCGCCGCGGGGGAGCAGCGAGCGCAGGGAGGCTGCCCGCTCGGACGCCCCCAGGGGCAGGTCCGCGACGAGGAAGCCCTCGTCGAGCGCGACCAGCTCGCCGTCGAGGCGTGCGGCGCACAGCTCTGCGAGGGGGAGATGCCCGGGGAGGAGGACGGAGGGGAGGCGCATCCGGCCATGCTGGCCGATGCGCCTCCCCTCCGGAGCGTCGCGAGCGGATCTGTGGAGGGATCCGCCGGAGCGGGTCTAGCCGATCGCGTCGAGCCAGACCTTGCGGGCGTCGAGCGCCTCCTGAGCCTGGGCGATCGCGTCGCGGTCGCCGCGCGCTTTCGCCTCGTCGAGCTCGTCCTGGAGCTTCTGGATCGCGGCGGTCAGCTGCGAGGCGAGGCCCTCGGAGCGGGCCTTGCGCTCCGGGTTGCTCCGGTTCCAGTGCTCCTCGTCGAGCTTGCGGACGTGCGCCTCGACCTTGCGGAGGCGGTCCTCGACCGTGCGCACCTGCTCGCGCGGCACGCGGCCGACGGCGTCCCAGCGCTCCTGGATCGAGAGCAGCACCCGCTTGGCCTTCTCGCGGTCCTGCTCCTGCAGGAGCGGCTCCGCCTCCTCGAGGAGGGCGAGCTTGAGGTCGAGGTTCTCGGTGTACTCGACGCTCTCCTGCGCGACGATCTCGGCCTTGGCGCCGTAGATCGCGTCGCCGGCGGCCTTGAAGCGGGCCCAGAGCGCGTCGTCGAACCGCTTGCCGGCCCGGCCTGCGACACGCCAGCGCTCGAGGAGCGCCCGGTAGTCCGGGATGGCGTCCGCGCCCTGGGGCACCAGCGCCTCGGCCTGGTCGATCAGCGCCTGCTTGGCCTGCTTGGCCTCGCGGTGCGCGGAGTCGAGGTCGGCGAAGAACGCCTTGCGGTTCTGCTCGATCGTGGTGCGCGCACCGCGGAAGCGGCGCCACAGCTCGTTCGCGTCGTTCTTGGGAAGGCGCGGACCCTGCTGCTGGTGGTTCTGCCAGCGGGCGAAGAGGTCGTCGATAGCGGCGCTGGCCTGCTTCCACTGCGTCTTCGCCGGGTCGACCGCCGCCAGGGCCTCGGCCTCGGCGACGATGGCCTCGCGGTAGGCGAGGGCCTCGGACAGCGCGGCCTTGGACTCGGCCGCCTGCTGCTCGGTCAGATCCTCGACGGAGCCGCTCAGCGCGTCGACCCGGGTCTGCAGCGACTCGAGGTCGCCGACCGCGTTCGCCTGCGCGATGGCCGCGGACAGCGACTGCACCGTGCGTGCGACGTCTCCGGCGGGTGCGCCCCGCTTGGCGCGCTGCTCGAGCAGGGAGACCTGCCCGGCGAGCTCCGTGTACTTGCGCTCGTAGTAGGCGAGCGCCTCCTCGGGAGTCGCATCGGGGTACTGGCCGACCTCTCGCTCCCCGTCGCCGACGCGGACGTAGACCGTCCCGTCGTCGCCGACCCGTCCCCACGGCTGCTGGTCACTCATCGCTCGGAGCCTCACCTTGCTGTTCGATGTCGTGCTTCTCGGTGCCCGTCGCGTCGTCGGCCGGTGGGGCTCGACGGCCGGAGGGCCGAAGACCGCGCTCGGCCGCGAACGGGCAGTGACGACAAGCCTATTGCACTCCCCGCGCGGGCGGACCGTGACGACGCCGCGGGTGCGGCTACTGGACGGAGACGGACGTGATGGTCACGGGCTCGGCGGGTGCGCCGTCACTCGATCCGTCGGCCGTGCCCTTCGACACGACGTCGGCGACCAGCGCGTCCAGCCCCGAGGTGACCTGCCCGAGCACGGTGTACCCGCCGGCCGCGTCGGCGGGCAGGGTCGTGTCCTGGTAGACGACGAAGAACTGGCTGCCCTGGCTGTAGCCGTTGCCGCCCTGACGGGCCATCGCGATGGTCCCGGCCGGGTAGACGCCGTCCTCGGGCGCGTTCTCGACGGGGCCGTAGCTGTAGCCCGGTCCGCCGGTGCCGTCGCCGTTCGGGTCGCCGCACTGGAGGACGTAGAGGCCCTCGGTGGTGAGGCGGTGGCAGGAGACGCCGTCGTAGAAGCCGGACTGCGTCAGCGAGATGAAGGACGAGACGGCCTGCGGTGCGGCGGCGCCGGCGAGCGTGATGCCCAGCGGGTCCTCGCCGATCGTGAGCGTGCCCGTCCAGTCGCGGCCCTCGGCGATGTCCGAGGAGGGCACGTCGCCGGTGTTCTCGCCCGTCGCTTCGGGCGTCGGGGTCGAGGAGGAGGAGGGGGTCGGCGCGGCGACCGGCGTGCCGGGGCCGCCGGAGAAGTAGAGGATCTGGGCGACGACGGCGAGCCCGATCACGACGACGGCGGCGATCGCCGCGATCACGTTGTCGCGCACGCGCCGCTTCTGCCTCGAGCGGTGGAGGCTCTGACGGGCCTGGTAGGCCCGGAGCCGGGTGCGCGCCTCGCGGTCGTTCGACTTGCCCTGGGCCACGTGTTCCTCCGACGTCCTCGTCCGCGCGGCTTCGGCGCGGCGGCCCGCGCACGCAGGCCGCGTCGAGCCTACGAGAACCGCCGGAGGCGCGACAAACGCCGCTCCGTCGCGCCGAGCGGTCGGGCCGGGGATCTGTCGGAGGCCGTCGTTACGCTGGGGGCATGACCATGCAGCAGGCCGGACTCCGCTCCGGGGCGACTCCGCTCGCCGTGCGGATGCGGCCGCGCAGCCTCGAGGAGGTCGCCGGTCAGCGCCATCTCCTCACGCCCGGCTCGCCCCTGGTCGCCCTCGCCGCCGACACGACGGGGGAGCGGGGAGCGGTGTCCGTCGTCCTCTGGGGCCCTCCCGGCACGGGCAAGACCACGCTCGCGCAGGCGGTGGCCCACTCCAGCGGCCGCCGCTTCGTCGAGCTCTCCGCCGTCACGGCGGGCGTGAAGGACGTGCGGCAGGTGATGGAGGAGGCGCTCTCCACCCGCGACCTCTACGGCACGTCGACGGTGCTCTTCCTCGACGAGATCCACCGCTTCACGAAGGCCCAGCAGGACGCGCTGCTGCCCGGGGTCGAGAACGGGTGGGTCATCCTCATCGCGGCCACGACCGAGAACCCCTCGTTCTCGGTGATCGCGCCGCTGCTCTCACGCTCGCTCCTGCTGACCCTCGAACCGCTCAGCGACGACGACCTGGGCGTCCTGGTCGACCGCGCCCTGCACGACGAGCGGGGCCTCCGCGACTCCGTGACGCTGGAGGAGGAGGCCCGGGCGAGCATCGTGCGGCTCGCCTCCGGAGACGCCCGGCGGGCGCTGACCGCGCTCGAGGCCGCCGCCACCTCCGCCCGCTCGGAGGCCCGCGAGGCCGACCGGGTCGCCCGGGCCGCCGCCGCGGAGGACCCGGACGAGGAGGACGACGAGGAGGACGCTCCCGTCGAGGCGGTCGCCGAGGAGCCCGCGCTCCCCGTCATCACGACCGAGGTCGTCGCGCGCGCCGTCGACCGCGCCCTGCTGCGCTACGACCGCAACGGCGACGAGCACTACGACGTCATCAGCGCCTTCATCAAGTCCATCCGGGGCTCCGACGTCGACGCGGCGCTCCACTACCTGGCCCGGATGATCGAGGCGGGGGAGGATCCGCGGTTCATCGCCCGCCGCATCATCGTCTCCGCGTCCGAGGACATCGGCATGGCCGACCCGCAGGCGCTCGTCGTCGCGATCGCCGCGGCCGACGCCGTGCAGTTCATCGGCATGCCGGAGGGACGCATCCCGCTCGCCCAGGCGGTCGTGCACCTGGCGACCGCTCCGAAGTCGAACGCGTCCTACTCCGCCATCGACGCGGCCATCGCGGACGTGCGTGCGGGCCGCGCGGGGCGGGTCCCGCCGCACCTGCGCGACGCGCACTACCCCGGCGCCAAGAAGCTCGGCCACGGCAAGGGCTACCGGTACCCGCACGACGCCGACCTCGGCGTGCTCGAGCAGCAGTACCTCCCGGACCCGCTCCAGGGCGCGCGGTACTACCGGCCCACTGAGCACGGCAACGAGCGCGACGTCTCCGCGCGCGTGACGAAGCTCCTGCGCATCATCCGCGGCGACCGGGGCTGACCGCGCCGACCGCGTGCTCGCGGGACCCGCACAGGAGGCCGCGGCCTGATAGTCTTGCGAGGTTGCCCACCGCTCTGTAGCCGAGCGGAGCAGCACATCCCTCTGAATCGCGCAGCCCGCCACTGCGGTCACCCTTCCCCCGCACCCGCGGAGGACACGACCGCGGCGTCCGCCCTCCTCCCGGAGCCGGCGGTCGAGAGCTGCGACCGAACCTCTCAGACCTTGGAAGGACCACTGTGTCGACCACGTCCCGTACCCGTTCGAAGACGCGCCTCTCGCGCGCCCTCGGCATCCCCCTGACCCCGAAGGCCGCCCGCTACCTCGAGAAGCGTCCCTACGCTCCCGGTGAGCACGGCCGCTCGAAGCGCAAGGCCGACTCCGACTACGCGGTCCGCCTGCGTGAGAAGCAGCGTCTGCGCGCCCAGTACGGCATCCGCGAGAAGCAGCTCCGCATCGCCTTCCAGGAGGCGCGCCGCACCCAGGGCCTGACCGGTGAGAACCTGGTCGAGCTCCTCGAGATGCGCCTCGACGCCCTCGTCCTGCGCTCGGGCTTCGCCCGCACCACCGCGCAGGCGCGCCAGTTCGTCACCCACCGCCACATCATGGTGGACGGCAAGACGGTCGACCGCCCCTCCTTCCGCGTGAAGCCGGGCCAGGTCATCCACGTCAAGACCCGCTCCGAGGGCACCGAGCCCTTCCAGGTCGCCGCGGCCGGTGGACACGTCGACGTCCTCCCCAAGACCCCGGGCTACCTCGAGGTCGAGATCGACAAGCTGCAGGCGACGCTCCTGCGCCGCCCGAAGCGCGCCGAGGTCCCCGTGACCTGCGAAGTGCAGCTCGTCGTCGAGTACTACGCGGCCCGCTGAGTCCAGCCCCGCAGAGAAAGGCCCCGGTGTCCGCACCGGGGCCTTTCCCGTTCCCGGGGTCTCGGCGTGCGATCTGCAGGCACCTGCGCGACCTGCAGGCACCTGCGCGATCTACATGGAAAGGCGCGGTCTGCAGGGGAAGGCGCGATCTGCAGGCACCTGCGCGATCTGCATGGAAAGGCGCGATCTGCAGGGGAAGGCGCGATCTGCAGGGGATGCCGGGGTTTCGACTCCGATCATGTGGAAAAACAGGCGATTCGCCCTGCAGGACCTGCAGACGGCACCTCCGCCCCCTGCAGACGGCACAGCGCCCTGCAGACGGCACAGCGCCCTGCAGACGGCACAGCGCCCTGCAGACGGCACACCCGCGCCCTGCAGACGGCACACCCGCGCCCTGCAGACGGCACATCCGCCCCGTGCAGAAGGCACGGCGGCCAGGCACGGTCACCTGCAGACGGCACGGCGTCTCGGCACGGACACCTGCACACGGCACGGTCACCTGCAGACCGCACGGACACCTGCACACGGCACGGTCCCCTGCAGACCGCACGGACACCTGCACACGGCACGGTCCCCTGCAGACCGCATGGACACCTGCACACGGCACAGGCACCTGCAGATCGCACGCGGGGACCCGGCGCGCACGCCCGCTCGCAGCCCGTCGGTAGGCTGGAGTGCCGCGCTGGGCGGCATCGAACGGAGGTCACCGTGACCGGTGGAGACATCGCAGGGCTCATCGCCGCGGGGGTGTTCGCGATCCTGGTGGCGATCACCGCCGTCCCGCTCTGGAAGCTCGGACGCGTCTTCGACAGCACGAGCGAGGCCATCAAGCAGGCCGGCGACGGCCTGACGCCGATCCTCGACGAGTCGGCCTCCACCCTCCGCGAGGCCAACCACCAGCTGGCCCGGGTGGACACGATCACGAAGGACGTCGCCGAGGTCACCGGCAACGTCAACGCGCTCGTCGCCCTCACGGCCGCGACCGTCGGCGGTCCGCTCATCAAGCTCGCCGGCTTCACCGCCGGAGTCCGCGCCGTGCTCGTCGCCGGACGCACGGCCGACAAGGCCGGAGCCGCGGTCGGCCGCTCCGCCGCGAAGCGCACGAAGCGGCCGCGCTCGAAGTAGCGCCGCGCCCGCGCCCTAGAATCGAACGGGTCGTCGCGCCGCCGCGGCCGCCCCGCCGCTGTGGAAGGACACCCCGTGAAGAACATCCTCCTGATCGTCATCGGGATCGGCCTCGGATTCGCGGTCGCCCACCAGGTCTCGCGCACCGAGGCGGGCGCCCGGCTCTTCGCCGACATCAACCGCACCGCGAAGGAGCTCGGCGAGGCCGTCTCCGAGGGCTACCACCAGCGCGAGGCCGAACTGAAGGCCGCCATCGGCGAGGGCTGACGCCCCGCCGCCCGACATCCGCGTCGTCACCGACCGAACCGTAACGGAACCCATGCAGACCGCAGACATCCGCAACCGCTGGCTCGACTTCTTCGGGAGCCGCGGCCACACCGTGGTCCCCTCCGCCTCCCTCGTGAGCGAGGACCCGAGCCTCCTCTTCACCGTCGCCGGCATGGTGCCGTTCGTGCCCTACCTCACCGGAGTGGTCCCCGCGCCGTTCCCGCGCGCGACCAGCGTGCAGAAGTGCATCCGCACCAACGACATCGAGGAGGTCGGCAAGACGCCGCGTCACGGCACGTTCTTCCAGATGAACGGCAACTTCTCCTTCGGCGACTACTTCAAGGAGGGGGCGATCGGCTACGCCTGGGAGCTGCTCACCGGCGCCGAGAGCGACGGGGGACTGGGCTTCGACGAGAAGGACCTCTGGGTCACCGTCTACAAGGACGACGACGAGGCGATCGCCCTCTGGAAGACGATCGCGGGACTGCCGGACGAGCGCATCCAGCGCCTGGACAAGGACACCAACTACTGGTCGACCGGCCAGCCCGGCCCCGCCGGGCCCTGCTCCGAGATCTTCTTCGACCGCGGCCCCGCCTACGGGATCGACGGCGGCCCGGCGACGGACGACGACCGCTACGTGGAGATCTGGAACCTCGTCTTCATGCAGTACCTCCGCGGAGAGGGCACGAGCAAGGTCGACTTCGACATCCTCGGCGAGCTGCCGCGCAAGAACATCGACACCGGCATGGGCCTCGAGCGCGTCGCCTTCCTCAAGCAGGGCGTCGAGAACATGTACGAGATCGACCAGGTCCGGCCGGTCCTCGACCGCGCCGCCGAGCTCTCGGGGCGCCGCTACGGAGCCGTCCACGAGGACGACGTCCGCATGCGCGTCATCGCCGACCACGTGCGCTCCTCGCTGATGCTGCTGTCGGACGGCGTGACGCCGTCCAACGAGGGGCGCGGCTACATCCTCCGCCGCCTGATGCGCCGCACCGTGCGCGCCATGCGCCTGCTCGGAGTGGACACCGCGACGTTCCCCGAGCTCTTCACCGCCTCGCGCGACGCGATGGCATCCGCCTACCCCGAGGTGTCCACCGAGTTCGAGCGCCTCTCGACCAGCGCCTACGGCGAGGAGGAGGCGTTCCTGCGCACCCTCGCGGCCGGCACCGAGATCCTCGACCTCGCCGTCCTGAAGACGAAGAAGGCCGAGTCGCCGACGCTGCCGGGAGACACCGCGTTCCTCCTGCACGACACTTTCGGATTCCCGATCGACCTCACCCTCGAGATCGCCGAGGAGTCGGGCCTGACGGTCGACCGCGAGGCGTTCGACTCCCTCATGACCGCGCAGCGGACGCGGGCGAAGGCGGACGCGAAGTCGAAGAAGTCGGCGCTGGCCGACCTCTCGGTCTACGCCGACTTCCGCGCCCACGGCGAGACGCTGTTCACCGGCTACGACGTGCTCGACACCGAGACGCGCATCCTCGGCCTCATCGTCGGCGGGCACTCCGTCACCAAGGCGGTCGCGGGCGACATCGCGGAGGTGATCCTCGAGGCGACCAGCCTCTACGCGGAGTCCGGCGGCCAGGAGGCCGACGCGGGCCGCATCGTCGGCTCCGGCTTCGACCTCGAGGTCCTCGACGTGCAGAAGCCCGTCAAGGGGCTCATCAGCCACAAGGTCCAGGTCGCCAGCGGCGAGGTCGGAGTGGGCGACGCCGCCACCTCCGTCGTCGACCGCGACTGGCGCCGGGGCGCCACGCAGGCCCACTCGGGCACGCACCTCATCCACGCCGCGCTGCGCCAGGTCCTCGGCCCGCAGGCACACCAGTCCGGCTCGTACAACAAGGCGGGCTACCTGCGCCTGGACTTCTCGTGGAACCAGGCCCTCTCACTCGAGACCCGCAGCGAGATCGAGGAGATCGCCAACACCGCGATCCGGGACAACCTCGAGGTCGTCACGCGCGAGCTCCCGATCGACGAGGCGAAGGCGCTCGGCGCGATGGCCCTCTTCGGCGAGAAGTACGGCGACGTCGTCCGCGTGGTCGACATCGGCGGGCCCTGGTCGCGCGAGCTCTGCGCGGGCACCCACGTCGGGCGCTCGTCCGAGGTCGGCGTGATCAGCCTGGTCAGCGAGTCCTCGGTCGGATCGACGAACCGCCGCGTCGAATCGCTCGTGGGCCGCGAGGCCTTCCAGGAGCTCGCCGCCGAGCGCGCCCTCGTCAGCACGATCTCGTCCTCGCTGAAGACCCCGCGCGAGCAGCTGCCCGAGCGGATCGGCGAGCTCGTCGCGAGCCTCAAGGCCGCCGAGAAGCGGATCGCCGCGTTCGAGGCCAAGGCCCTCTCCGACCGGGTGCCCGCCCTCGCGGCGACCCGCCGCACAGTGGGCGGCACGACCGTCGTCGCCGAGAACATCGGCACCGCGGGATCGACCGACGAGCTGCGCTCCCTCGTGACCTCCGTCCGCGAGCGGCTCGGCCAGGAGCCGGCCGTCGTCGCGCTGGCCGCCGACGTCTCGGGCAAGCCCGCCGTGATCGTCGCCACCAACCAGGCCGCCCGCGATCAGGGCCGCCGCGCGGGTGTGCTCGCCAAGCGCGCCGCCGGGATCCTCGGCGGCGGCGGAGGCGGCAAGGACGACCTCGCCCAGGGCGGCGGCTCCGACGTCTCCGCCATCGGCGCGGCACTCGAGGCCGTGGTCCAGGAAGCGACCAGCTGAATGGGCCGGTTCGGCGTCCGGCTCGGCATCGATGTGGGCCGAGCCCGCATCGGGGTCGCCCGGTGCGACGCCGACGGCCTGCTCGCGGTGCCCGTCGAGACGGTCCCGCGGGCGGGCACTGACGGCGGATCCTCGGACGTCTCCCGGATCGCGCACCTCGCCGCCGAGTACGATGCCCAGGCGATCATCGTCGGACTGCCGCTGTCGCTGTCGGGGGCCGAGACGGCCTCGACGGAGGACGCGCGCGGATTCGCTCGGCTGCTCGCCGAAGCGGTCCCCACCGCTCCGGTGCGGCTCGTCGACGAGCGGCTGTCGACGGTCACCGCCCAGAGCGCCCTGCACCGCTCCGGACGCACCACCCGCGGCTCCCGAGCCGTGATCGACCAGGTCGCCGCCGTGGTGATCCTGCAGCACGCCATCGATTCCGAGCGCTCGGCCGGCACCCCGGCCGGAGTCCTGCTCGAACCGAACGAAGGACCTCCTCGTGACCGACGTCCCCCCGAGCCGCCGCGACGCCCGCGCCGCCGAGCAGTCGCAGCCGACTCCGCCCGACCCGACTCCGGAGCAGCAGCCCGCGCCGACTGAGGCGCACGATCCGCTGGGCCGCCTCTTCACCGGGCCCGACGTGCCCGAGCCCCGCGGCCGCGACGACGCCGCCGCGTTCGACCCGGACGCGCGCCCGAAGCGGCGCCGCGCGGCTCGCGCGACCGGCGGCGCGAAGAAGCGCCGCAGCCGCCGCGGGCTCATCGGCGGGCTCCTGGCCTTCGGCGTCTTCGCCGCGCTCGTCGCCATCGCCGTGACGATCTTCCTCGAGCCCGTGCGCGGCCTGTTCGCCGAGCCCGAGCCGACCGACTTCACCGGCACCGGCTCGAGCGAGGTGCTGTTCACGATCCACCAGGGCGACGGCGGCAGCGACATCGCCAACAACCTCGTCTCGGACGGGGTCATCAAGTCCTACGACCCGTTCTACGACCTGCTCCTCGCCCAGAGCCCCGAGCCCGTCTTCCAGCCCGGCGCCTACTCGCTCAAGGCCGAGATGAGCGCCAAGGCCGCACTGTCGGCGCTGCTCGACTCCGAGTCGACCCGCCTCGCGAACACCTTCGTCATCCCCGAGGGGACGGCCCTCAAGGAGGCGCTGCCGCTCATCGCCGACGGCACCGGGGTCGCGCTGACGGACCTCGAGGCGGCCGCCGCCGACTGGGGCTCGTTCGGACTCCCGGCCGGCGCGACGAGCCTCGAGGGGTTCCTGTTCCCCGCGACGTACGACATCGACCCGTCGACGCCCGCGCACGACATCCTGAAGACGCTGGTCGACCGGATGTACCAGGCGCTCGACCAGGCCGGCGTGCCGGTGGACGACCGCTACCGCGTCGTCGTGTTCGCCTCCCTCGTGCAGCGCGAGGCCCGCGTCGCCGAGGACTTCCCGAAGGTCGCGCGCGTGTTCCAGAACCGTCTCGACCAGGGGTGGCGCCTGCAGTCGGACGCGACCGTGGCCTACGGGACCGGCGCGACCGACCGCGTCTCGACGACGGACGCCGAGCGGAACGACGCCGGCAACGTCTACAACACCTACCAGCGCGACGGACTGCCGCCCGCGCCGATCTCGAACCCGGGCGACGTGGCGATCGACGCGGTCATGCACCCCGCGGACGGCACCTGGATGTACTTCGTCACGGTGAACCTCGAGACGGGCGAGACGGTTTACTCCACCACCGACGCCGAGCACAACGCGGCCGTCGACCAGTGGCAGGCCTGGATGCGGGACCACCCGGAGTACCAGTGACGGCCGCCGGGTACCGCCTCGCGGTCCTCGGCGCGCCGATCGCGCACTCGAAGTCGCCCGCGCTGCACGCGGCCGCCTACCGGGTGCTCGGACTCGACTGGAGCTACCGTGCCGTCGAGACGACCGAGGAGACCCTCGCCGAGGTCGTGTCCGGCGAGCCCTGGCACGGCCTGTCGCTGACCATGCCGCTCAAGCACGCGGTGCGTCCGCTGCTGGCCGAGGAGGACGCGGTCGCCCGGGTCACCGGCGCGGTCAACACCGTGCTGGTCGACCGCTCCGGCCCGGCACCCCGCCTCCGCGGCTTCAACACCGATGTCGCGGGCATCGTGCGGGCCCTCGCCGAGGCGGGCGTCGTCTCGGCGGAGCGCGTCCAGGTGCTCGGCGGGGGAGCGACCGCCGCCTCCGCCCTCGCCGCCGCCGCCGGACTGGGTGCGGCGCGGGTCGACCTCGTCCTGCGGACGGCGTCGAGGGCCGCCGAGCTCGCTCCGCTCGCGGAGTCGCTCGGCGTCTCGCTCTCGGTCCACTCGTTCGGCGACTGGTCCACCGGAGCGCCCCTGGTGATCTCGACGCTCCCGGGCGGAGCAGCGGACAACCTCGACGTCCCGGACGCGGCGGTCGCGGGCTCCACCCTGTTCGACGTGGCGTACTCCCCGTGGCCGAGCGCGCTCGCCCGGCGCTGGGAGCAGGGCGGCTCCCCGGTCGTCTCGGGGCTCGGGATGCTGCTCCACCAGGCCCTCGTGCAGGTGCGGATCTTCGTCGGCGGCGACCCGGCCCTGCCTCTCGAACGCGAGGACGAGGTGCTCGCCGCGATGCGCCGAGCCGTCTCGGCGGGCCCGGCGCACTGACCTCGTGTGCCAGAATCGGAGGATGCTCCGTTGGCTCACGGCCGGGGAATCCCACGGTCCCGAACTCGTCGCCGTCCTCGAAGGACTGCCGGCGGGCGTCCCCGTCTCCCTCGACGACATCCGCGCCGATCTGGCGCGCCGGAAGCTCGGCTACGGCCGCGGGGCCCGGATGAACTTCGAGCAGGACGAGCTGACGATTTCCTCCGGCGTCCGGCACGGAGCGACGATGGGCAGCCCCATCGCCCTGCGCATCGGCAACACGGAGTGGCCGCGCTGGGTCGACGTCATGTCGGCGGAGCCCCGCGACCCCGAGAGCCTGCCGAAGGGCCGCGGAGCCGCGCTCACCCGTCCCCGCCCGGGCCACGCCGACCTCGTCGGGATGCAGAAGTACGGCTTCCCCGAGTCCCGCAACGTGCTCGAGCGCGCTTCCGCCCGCGAGACCGCTGCCCGCGTCGCCCTCGGCGCCGTCGCCCGCCGCTTCCTCGGCGAGCTCGGCATCGCGCTCGTCAGCCACACGCTCGCCATCGGGCCGGTCCGCGTGCCCGAGGGCTCGCCGCTGCCCGAGCCGGCAGATGTCGCCGCCCTCGACGCGGACCCGTTGCGGTGCCACGACGCCGCGACCAGCGCCCTCATGGTGGCCGAGGTGGACCGCGCCCACGACGACGGCGACACCCTCGGCGGCGTGGTCGAGGTCCTCGCGTACGGCCTCCCGCCCGGACTCGGCTCCTACGTGCACTGGGACCGTCGCCTCGACGCCCAGCTCGCGGCGGCACTGATGGGCATCCAGGCGATCAAGGGCGTCGAGGTCGGAGACGGCTTCCTCACCACCACCCGCCGCGGCTCGGAGGCGCACGACGAGCTGTTCCAGGCCGCCGCCGGGATCTCCCGGTCCAGCGACCGGGCCGGCGGCACCGAGGGCGGGATGAGCACGGGGACCGTGCTGCGGGTCCGCGCCGGCATGAAGCCGATCGCGACCGTGCCGCACGCCCTGCGCACCGTCGACGTCGCCACGGGTGAGGCGGCGGGCGCCCACCACCAGCGCTCCGACGTCTGCGCGGTGCCGGCGTCGGGCGTCGTCGCGGAGGCGATGGTCGCCCTGGTGCTCGCGAACGCCGTGCTCGAGAAGTTCGGCGGCGACAGCGTCACCGAGACCCGCCGCAACCTGCAGGGCTACCTCGCCGCCGTCCCCGACGAGCTCCGCACGGCCGCCGCGAGCGACCCGGGTCTCGGGCTCGCCTGATGGCCGCGTCCTCGGCGGCCCGCTGATGGCGGGTCACGATACCGGCGCGGCCCGCGCCCGCGTCGTCCTGATCGGCCCGATGGGGGCCGGCAAGACGACGATCGGCAAGCGGGTCGCGAAGGCGCTGAGCGCCGGGTTCGTCGACTCCGATGCGGAGTTCGTGCGCACCCACGGCCCGATCGCCCCCTACTTCGACGCCCACGGCGAGCCGGCCTTCCGCCGGGAGGAGCGCCGCGTCGTCGAGCGCGCCGTCCGCCGCGACGTCGTGCTGAGCCTCGGCGGGGGAGCGGTGCTCGATCCCGCGACGCGCGCCGACCTCGCCGACGTGCCCGTCGTTCTTCTCACCACCACGGCCGAGGCCGTCCGCGACCGGCTCGGCTCCGGCTCCCGCCCTCTGGTGCGCGGCGGGGTCGGCGACTGGGTCCGCATCTTCGACGAGCGGCGCCCGGTCTACGAGTCCCTCGCGGACACCGTGGTCGACACCTCCCGGCGGCCGATCACCCTGATCGCCGCCGAGATCGCGGAGTGGGTGCGCGCGCAGCGCTCCTCCGCCACCCCTGCACCATCGGACCCGGCGGCCACGAGCCGCCCGAGCGGAAGACAGTCATGAACGACGGCACCACCGCCATTCCCGTCGCCGGAGAGAACGGCTACGACATCCACGTCGGGCGCGGACTCCTCGACGGCCTCGCCGACGCGATCGGCCCCCGGGCCGCGAAGGTGCTCATCGTGCACCCGCCGACCCTCGCGGTCCTCGCCGCCGAGATCCGCGAGAGCCTGCTCGAGCGCTACGAGGTGCTGCTCGCCGAGGTCCCGGACGCCGAGGCCGCGAAGCGCGTGGAGGTCGCGGCGTTCTGCTGGCAGGTGATGGGGCAGTCCGACTTCACCCGCACGGACGTGGTCGTCGGCTTCGGCGGCGGCGCGATCACCGATCTGGCCGGCTTCGTCGCCGCCACCTGGCTCCGCGGGGTCGACCTGGTGCAGGTGCCGACCACGGTGCTCGGGATGGTCGACGCGGCCGTCGGCGGGAAGACCGGCATCAACACGGCCGAGGGCAAGAACCTCGTCGGCGCTTTCCACGCGCCGCGGGCGGTCGTCGCCGACCTCGACGTGCTGACCAGCCTCCCGCGCAACGAGATCCTCGCCGGCTTCGGCGAGATCGTGAAGTACGGGATGATCGCCGAGCCGCGCATCCTCGACATCATCGAGTCCGACATCGACCTGGCCACCGACCCGACGTCGGAGGAGTTCCGCAGCCTGGTCGAGCTGTCGATCGGGATCAAGGCGCGGGTCGTCGGCGAGGACTTCACCGAGAAGGGCCTGCGCGAGATCCTGAACTACGGGCACACCCTCGGGCACGCGGTCGAGCACGCCGAGCGGTACCAGTGGCGCCACGGCGCGGCGGTCTCCGTCGGGATGATGTTCGCGGCCGAGCTCTCGCGCCTGACCGGATCGCTCAGCGACGCGGTCGTGGACCGCCAGCGCCGGGTCCTCGAGTCGCTGACCCTGCCGACGAGCTACCCGCTCGGCCGGTGGGAGACGCTCCTCGCCGCCATGCAGCGCGACAAGAAGACCCGCGCGGGGATGCTGCGCTTCGTGGTCCTCGACGACATCGCGCGGCCGAGCATCCTGCAGGGTCCGGAGACGTCGCTGCTGTTCGCGGCGTACCAGGAGATCGGGTCGTAGCTCCGGCTGAGCAGGAGCCCTCGCCGGGGCGGCGCCGTCAGCCTCCGCCCAGGGCCGCCCTTCGCGCCTGGGCGTACTCGGCCTCGGTGATCGTTCCCGCCGCTCGCAGCGCCTCCAGCTCGGCGAGCCGGTCCGCGAGCGGGCGGGCGGAGCCGGGACCCTCGCGGGCGAAGCGGGCCGCGACGTCGGTCCGCAGGGTCAGCGGATCCACTCCGAGCGAGCGCGCCCGGCGCACGTTCACGACGATCAGCACCACGACGAGCACGATCACGACGGCGATGACGATCGGCACGGCGGTGAACGCGATCGAGTACCAGGGCGGCACGACGATGTCGGCGGGAACGGTGTCCATGTGCTCCTCCTCGGGGTCGGTCCTCCACCGTCTCGCGCTCCGGCGGACCGGTGGGGCGATTCGCACGCGGCGTCCAGACTCCTCTGCCGACGGGGCCGCGTCGACTACACTCGACGGGTCAGCCGGACCGGCCGATATCGCCGCGCCCGCGTACCGGGCTCGCCGGCGCAGACTTCCACCGAAACGGATCCCCCTTCGCATGGCCTCTACCACCGACATCAAGAACGGCACCGTCCTCAGCATCGACGGCCAGCTCTGGAACGTCATCGACTTCCAGCACGTCAAGCCGGGCAAGGGCGGCGCCTTCGTCCGCACGAAGATGAAGAACGTCCTCACCGGAAAGGTCGTCGACAAGACCTTCAACGCGGGCGCCAAGATCGACACGGCCAACGTCGACCGCCGCGACTTCCAGTACCTCTACCGCGACGGCGCGGACTTCGTGTTCATGGACACCAGCGACTACGACCAGATCACCGTCCCCGAGGCGGTCGTCGGCGACGCGGCGAACTTCATGCTCGAGAACCAGAACGTGACCCTCGCCCTGCACGACGGCGACCCCCTCTACATCGACCTCCCCGCCTCGGTCGTCCTCGAGATCACCTACACGGAGCCCGGCCTCCAGGGCGACCGCTCGACCGGCGGCACCAAGCCCGCGACGGTCGAGACCGGCTACCAGATCCAGGTCCCGCTCTTCCTCGAGCAGGGCACGAAGGTCAAGGTCGACACCCGCACGGGCGACTACCTCGGCCGCGTCAGCTGAGCCGGGCCTCCCGTGAGTGCTCGCACGAAGGCGCGCAAGCGCGCCCTCGACATCCTCTACAACGCCGACGTCCGGCAGATCAGCTTCGCCCAGTCGCTGCGCGCCGAGGCCGAGCGGGCGGCGAACGAGCCGGCTCGTGAGGCCTCGTGGCTCTACGCCCGCGAGATCGTCGACGGAGTCATCGACCACGCCGACGAGATCGACGAGCTGATCGCCCGCCTCGCCCAGGGCTGGACCCTCTCGCGCATGCCGCTGGTCGACCGCGCGATCCTCCGGATCGGGGTGTGGGAGATCCTGCACAATGACGCGGTCCCCGACGGCGTCGCGATCTCCGAAGCCGTCGAGGCCGCGACGTCGCTGTCGACCGACGACTCGGCGGGCTTCATCAACGGGCTCCTGGCCTCGGTCGCGGAGTCCCGCACGACGGCCTGACCGCTACGAGACCGTCCTCGGCCCGCCGGATCCCCGTGATCCGGCGGGCCGAGGACGTTCCCGGGGGCCCGTCCGGCGGGGTGCGCGACTGCCCCTATACTCGACACGGCTTTTCCTTTAACAGCCGTCCTGTGAGGCGGGGAAGGAGGTCGGTGTGACGGCACGAATCGTGCTCAACGGCGCTGACATCACGCGAGCGCTCACGCGCATCGCCCACGAGATCCTCGAGTCGAACCGCGGCCCCGAGTCGCTGGTCATCCTCGGGATCCCCACGCGCGGCGTCGCCCTCGCGCGGCGCATCGCCGAGACGATCGCGCGGATCGAGCCGGACGCGGCCCCCGTCTTCGCCGGCTCCCTCGACGTGACGATGTACCGCGACGACCTCTCCCGGCACCCGGTCCGCACCCCCGCTCGCACCGCCGTCCCCGCGAGCATCGACGGCCGGACCGTGGTCCTCGTCGACGACGTCCTCTTCTCGGGCCGCACCATCCGCGCCGCCCTGGACGCCCTCAGCGACATCGGGCGTCCGCGAGCCGTGCGGCTGGCCGCGCTGGTCGACCGCGGGCACCGCGAGCTCCCGATCCGGGCCGACTTCGTCGGCAAGAACCTTCCGAGCAGCCTGAGCGAGCGGATCAACGTCCGGCTCGTCGAGACGGACGGCGAGGACCTGGTCGCGATCGAGTCGCACGCCACCGGCGAGGAGGCGGCTCCGTGAAGCACCTGCTCTCGACCCGCGACCTCGACCGCGCGAGCGCGATCGCCCTCCTCGACATCGCCGAGGACATGGCGGACGTGCAGAACCGCGAGGTCAAGAAGCTCCCGACCCTGCGCGGGAAGACCGTGGTCAACCTCTTCTTCGAGGACTCCACCCGCACGCGGATCTCGTTCGAGGCGGCGGCGAAGCGGCTCTCGGCCGACGTCATCAACTTCAGCGCGAAGGGCTCCAGCGTCTCGAAGGGCGAGAGCCTGAAGGACACCGCGCAGACGCTCGCCGCGATGGGCGCCGACGGCGTGGTCATCCGCCACAGCGCCTCCGGAGCTCCCGCGGTGCTGGCCGCGAGCGGCTGGATCGACGCGTCGATCCTCAACGCCGGCGACGGGACCCACGAGCACCCGACCCAGGCGCTCCTGGACGCGTTCACCATCCGCCGGCGCCTGCACGGCGCGTCCGCGTCCCGGGGCAAGAGCCTCGACGGCGTCGCGGTGACCATCGTCGGCGACGTCCTGCACTCGCGCGTGGCGCGCTCGAACGTCTGGCTGCTGACGGCGCTGGGCGCCGAGGTCACCCTGGTCGCTCCGCCGACCCTCGTGCCTGTCGACACGCGCGACTGGCCCGCGACCGTCCGCTTCGATCTGGACGAGGCGATCGACACCGGGCTCCCCGACGTCGTGATGCTCCTGCGCATCCAGCTCGAGCGGATGTCGAGCGGGTTCTTCCCCAACGGCCGTGAGTACGCGCGGATCTGGGGCCTCGACGACGAGCGGCTCGCCCGGCTGGGTCCGGATACCATCGTCATGCACCCCGGACCCATGAACAGGGGCGTCGAGATCTCCTCGGCGGCCGCCGATTCGAGCCGCTCCACGGTGCTCGAACAGGTCACGAACGGAGTGTCCGTCCGGATGGCCGCGCTCTACCTGCTGCTGTCCGGCGAACGGGAGGTCCACTGATGAGCACTGCCCAGCAACGCCCGAGCACGGCGACGGAGCGGATCCTGATCTCGGGAGCGACCCTCGCCGACGAGTCGACCGCCGACCTGCTGATCGACGGGGGCGTGATCGTCGAGATCGGCGCTGACCTCGACTCGAGCGGGGCCCGCGTGATCGACGCCGACGGCCTGCTGGCGCTGCCCGGCCTGGTCGACCTGCACACCCACCTCCGCGAGCCGGGGTTCGAGCAGAGCGAGACGATCCTCACCGGCACGCGCGCTGCGGCCGCGGGCGGCTTCACCGCCGTCTTCGCGATGGCGAACACCTCGCCGGTGCAGGACACCGCGGGCGTGGTCGAGCAGGTCCAGAGCCTGGGCGAGGACGCCGGCTACGCGACGGTCCGCCCGATCGGTGCGGTGACCGTGGGGCTGGCGGGGGAGTCGCTCGCCGAGCTCGGCGCGATGGCCCGCAGCCGTGCTGCCGTGCGGGTCTTCTCGGACGACGGGAAGTGCGTCTCGGACGCGCTGCTGATGCGGCGCGCGCTCGAGTACGTCAAAGCGTTCGACGGAGTCGTCGCCCAGCACGCGCAGGAGCCGCGGCTCACCGTCGGCGCGCAGATGAACGAGGGCGCCGTCTCCAGCGCCCTCGGGCTGCAGGGCTGGCCCGCCGTGGCCGAGGAGGCGATCATCGCGCGCGACGTGCTCCTCGCCGAGCACGTGGGCTCCCGCCTGCACGTCTGCCACGTCTCGACGGCGGGCTCGGTCGACGTCATCCGCTGGGCGAAGGCCCGGGGGATCGACGTGACCGCCGAGGTCACCCCCCACCACCTGCTCCTCACCGAGCAGGCCGTCGCCGGCCAGGACGGGCCGAGCTACGACGCCCGCTTCAAGGTGAACCCGCCGCTGCGCCGCGACGAGGACGTGCTCGCCCTCCGCGAGGCCCTCGCCGACGGCACCATCGACATCGTCGCCACCGACCACGCGCCGCACCCGGTGGAGGCGAAGGACTGCGAGTGGGACGCCGCGGCGTTCGGCATGGTCGGCCTCGAGAGCGCGCTGAGCGTGGTGCACGCCGCTGTCGTCGAGGACGGCCGGATGAGCTGGTCCGACGTCGCGCGCGTGCTCTCCTCCGCGCCCGCCCGCATCGGCCGGCTCGACGGCTACGACCAGGGCCTCGCCGTCGGGGCCGCCGCGAACCTCGTGCTCTACGACCCGGAGGCGCGCCGCCGCTTCTCGGCCGGGGACCTGCGCGGTCGCAGCGGCAACTCCCCGTACCTCGGTCGCGAGCTGCCGGGCCGCGTCGTCGCCACTCTCCACCGGGGCTTCCCGACCGTGCTGGACGGCGAGCTCGTCGACGCGGCGGTCGTCGCCGCGTCCGCGAAGGCCTCCCGTGGATAGGGCCGCGATCACGATCGTCATCGCCGCGGTCGTCGTCCTCGTCTTCGTCGGCATGCTGCTCTCCTGGCGCAAGCGGCGCCGCCGCTCGGCCGCCCTCGCGCCGGAGCCCGTGCCCGCGTCCTCGCTGGGTGCCGAGGTCGAGCGCGTCGACCTGCCGTACGTGGCCACGACCCGCTTCGAGCAGCCGCTCGAGCGCGTCGTGCTGCCCGGGCTCGGCTTCCGCGGCAACGCGGTGCTGCGCCTCCACGAGCGCGGCGTCGTGATCGCCCCCGTCGGCGAGCGCGAGACGGTGATCCCGGCCGCCCTCCTGCGCGGAGCGGGCCAGGGCAGCTACGTGATCGACCGCGTCGTCGAGGAGGGCGGCCTGCTCGTGATCTCCTGGTCGCCCCGCGGCGACGAGACCGTCGACAGCTACCTCCGTGTGGCCGAGCCCGCCCTCCGGGCGCACCTGGTCGTCGAGCTGCAGCGCCTCGCCGGCCCCCGTTCCTCCCCCTCCCACCCCGGAGCCGCCGACGGCGGCCCCGACACGACCCAGAAGGGCTCCTAGTCCGTGCCAACGACACGCCTCAGCACCGAACCCACCGCCGTCCTCGTCCTCGAGGACGGACGACGATTCCGGGGACAGGCCTACGGCGCCCGAGGCCGCACCCTGGGCGAGATCGTCTTCGCCACCGGCATGACCGGCTACCAGGAGACGCTGACCGACCCGAGCTACGCCGGCCAGATCGTCGTGCAGACCGCGCCCCACATCGGCAACACCGGGACCAACGACGAGGACATGGAGTCGCGCCGCATCTGGGTCGCCGGCTACGTCGTCCGCGACCCCTCCCGCGTCGTCTCCAACTTCCGCGCGCAGCGCTCCCTCGGCGACGACCTGGAGTCCGACGGCATCGTCGGGATCTCCGGCGTCGACACCCGCGCGATCACCCGCCACATCCGCTCGGCCGGCTCGATGCGCGCCGGCGTGTTCTCCGGCGAGGACCTCGCCCTCCCCGAGGAGGAGCAGCTCGCGCTGGTCCTCGGCGGCCGGCAGATGCAGGGGCTCAACCTCTCCTCCTCGGTCTCGACCGACGAGCAGTACACGGTCCCCGCCCGCGGCGAGCGCGTCGGCTCGGTCGCGGTGATCGACCTGGGCGTGAAGACCTCGACGGTCACCTACCTCGCGGAGCGCGGCTTCGACGTGCACGTGCTGCCCGAGTCGGTGACCGCCGAGCAGGTGCTCGCGCTCGACCCGTCCGCGCTCTTCTTCTCCAACGGCCCCGGCGACCCCGAGGCCTCGGACCGCCACGTCGAGCTTCTGCGCACCACCCTGCGCGCCGACCTGCCGTTCTTCGGCATCTGCTTCGGCAACCAGCTGCTGGGGCGCGCGCTCGGCTTCGGCACCTACAAGCTCCCGTTCGGGCACCGCGGGATCAACCAGCCGGTGCTCGACAAGCTCACCGGCCGCGTGGAGATCACCTCGCAGAACCACGGGTTCGCCGTGGACGCGCCGATCGAGGGCGAGCTGGACTCGCCCGAGGGCTTCGGGCGCGTCGAAGTCAGCCACTACTCCCTCAACGACTCGGTCGTGGAGGGCCTGCGCTGCCTCGACATCCCCGCCTTCTCGGTGCAGTACCACCCGGAGGCGGCGGCCGGCCCGCACGACTCCAACCACCTCTTCGACCGCTTCCGCGAGATGGTCGTGCAGCGCACGGCCGGGCGCCCGGCCTCGGAGCCCACCGACATCCCCACGACCAGCAGCATCGGAGAGCAGAAGTAATGCCGCGCAGGGAAGACATCCAGAGCGTCCTGGTCATCGGCTCCGGCCCGATCGTCATCGGACAGGCCGTCGAGTTCGACTACTCCGGCACCCAGGCGTGCCGAGTGCTCCGCGCCGAGGGGGTGCGCGTCATCCTCGTCAACTCCAACCCGGCGACGATCATGACCGACCCCGACTTCGCCGACGCCACCTACGTCGAGCCGATCACGCCCAAGGCGATCGAGGCGATCATCGCCAAGGAGAAGCCGGACGCGATCCTGCCGACCCTCGGCGGGCAGACGGCCCTCAACGCGGCCATCCAGCTGCACGACCTCGGGATCCTCGAGAAGTACGGCGTCGAGCTCATCGGCGCGAGCTTCGAGGCGATCAACCGCGGCGAGGACCGCCAGATCTTCAAGCAGCTGGTGCTGGACGCGGGCGCCGACGTCGCGAAGTCCTACATCGCGCACACCGTCGACGAGGCGATCGAGTACGCCGAGGACCTGGGCTACCCCCTCGTCATCCGCCCGTCGTTCACCATGGGCGGCCTCGGCTCCGGCTTCGCCTACACCCGCGAGGAGCTGGTGCGGATGGTCGGCGACGGCCTGCACCAGAGCCCCACCACCGAGGTGCTCCTGGAGGAGTCGATCCTCGGCTGGAAGGAGTACGAGCTCGAGCTGATGCGCGACACGGCCGACAACACGGTCGTCGTCTGCTCGATCGAGAACGTCGACCCCGTCGGCGTGCACACGGGCGACTCGATCACCGTCGCACCGGCGCTGACCCTCACCGACCGCGAGTACCAGAAGCTGCGCGACATCGGCATCCGGATCATCCGCGACGTGGGCGTGGACACCGGCGGCTGCAACATCCAGTTCGCGATCGACCCGGCGGACGGCCGGATCATCGTGATCGAGATGAACCCGCGCGTCTCCCGCTCCTCCGCCCTCGCCTCCAAGGCGACCGGCTTCCCGATCGCCAAGATCGCCGCGAAGCTCGCCATCGGCTACCGCCTCGACGAGATCCCGAACGACATCACCAAGGTGACCCCGGCGAGCTTCGAGCCGACGCTGGACTACGTCGTCGTGAAGGTCCCGCGGTTCGCGTTCGAGAAGTTCCCCGCCGCCGACAAGACGCTGACCACCACCATGAAGTCGGTGGGCGAGGCGATGGCCATCGGCCGCAACTACGCGCAGGCGCTGCAGAAGGCGCTGCGGTCGCTCGAGAAGCGCGGGTCGTCGTTCCACTGGGGTGCGCAGGAGCGGTCGGTGGAGGAGCTCCTCGAGATCGCGAAGACCCCGACCGACGGCCGCATCGTGACGGTGCAGCAGGCGCTGCGGCTGGGCGCGACCGTCGAGCAGGCGTTCGAGTCCACGAAGATCGACCCCTGGTTCCTCGACCAGATCGTGCTGATCAACGAGATCGCCGACCTGGTGCGCGAGCACGACGGTCTCGACGCCGGGCTCCTCCGCCTGGCGAAGGACCACGGCTTCTCGGACGCTCAGATCGCCGAGCTCCGCGGGCTCGACGAGGCGGAGGTCCGCCGCACCCGCCACGCGCTCGACGTGCGCCCGGTCTACAAGACCGTCGACACCTGCGCGGGCGAGTTCCCCGCGCTCACTCCGTACCACTACTCCTCCTACGACGAGGAGACGGAGGTCGTCGCCGCGGACCGCCGCAAGGTCGTCATCCTCGGCTCCGGCCCCAACCGCATCGGCCAGGGCGTCGAGTTCGACTACTCCTGTGTGCACGCCTCGTTCGCGCTCTCGGACGCGGGCTTCGAGACCATCATGATCAACTGCAACCCCGAGACGGTCTCGACCGACTACGACACCTCGGACCGCCTCTACTTCGAGCCGCTGACGCTCGAGGACGTGCTCGAGGTCATCCACGCCGAGTCGCAGTCCGGCGAGCTCGTGGGCGTCGTCGTGCAGCTGGGCGGCCAGACCGCGCTCGGGCTCGCCGCGGGCCTGGAGGCGGCCGGCGTGCCCATCCTCGGCACGACCCCCGCGAACATCGACCTCGCGGAGGAGCGCGGCGCCTTCTCGCGCATCCTCGACGAGGCGGGGCTGCTCGCTCCGCGCAACGGCACGGCCACCGACCTCGACGGCGCCCGCGAGGTCGCGGTGGAGATCGGCTACCCGGTCCTCGTCCGTCCGTCGTTCGTCCTCGGCGGGCGCGGGATGGAGATCGTCTACGGCACTCCCCAGCTCGAGGACTACTTCGAGCGGATGGCCGGCGAGGGGATCATCGACGAGGCGCACCCGCTGCTGGTGGACCGCTTCCTCGACGACGCGATCGAGATCGACGTCGACGCGCTCTTCGACGGTGAGCAGCTCTACATCGGCGGCGTGATGGAGCACATCGAGGAGGCCGGCATCCACTCCGGCGACTCGGCCTGCACGCTCCCGCCGGTGACGCTGGGTCGCCGCCAGATCGACCAGGTGCGGGAGGCGACCCTCGCGATCGCGCAGGGCGTCGGCGTCCGGGGACTGCTCAACGTGCAGTTCGCGATCGGCCAGGGCGTGCTCTACGTGCTCGAGGCGAACCCCCGGGCCTCGCGCACCGTGCCGTTCGTGTCGAAGGCGCTGGGGATCCCGCTCGCGAAGGCCGCCTCGCGCCTGATGGTCGGCGAGACCATCGCCGCACTCAAGGCCGAGGGCCTGCTCCCCGAGCGCGACGGCTCCGACGTCCCGATGGACTCTCCCATCGCGGTGAAGGAGGCGGTCCTGCCGTTCAAGCGCTTCCGCACCAAGGAGGGCCAGATCGTCGACTCGCTGCTCGGGCCCGAGATGCGCTCCACCGGCGAGGTCATGGGGATCGACCGCGACTTCCCGCGCGCCTTCGCGAAGAGCCAGGACGCCGCGTACGGCGGCATGCCGACCGGTGGGACCGTCTTCATCTCGGTCGCCGACCGCGACAAGCGCTCGATCGTCCTGCCCGCGCTGCGCCTGCGCCAGCTCGGCTTCGACATCCTCGCGACCGAGGGCACGGCCGAGGTGCTGAACCGCAACGGCATCCAGGCCCGCGTGGTCCGCAAGTACAGCGAGGCCGCCGAGGGCGACGCGCCCTCGATCGTCGAGCTGATCGCCCGCGACGAGGTCGACGTGGTGATCAACACGCCCAGCGGAGGAGCGACCCGCGCCGACGGCTACGAGATCCGCGCCGCCGCGGTCGCCGCGGACAAGCCGCTGTTCACCACGATCGCTCAGCTCGCCGCCGCGGTCGCCTCGCTCGACGCGGCGAACGAGCCGTTCGAGGTGACGAGCCTGCAGGACTACGCCCTGCGCCGCGCGGAGCGCACCGCGTGAGCGGCGGCGCGGCGGGCACCGCCTCCTTCGGCTCGCGCCTCGAGGCGGCGTTCGCCGCGCACGGCCGGCTCTGCGTCGGGATAGACCCGCACGCGTACCTGCTCGACGCGTGGGGCCTCGCCGACGACGCGGCCGGGCTCGAGAGCTTCGGCCGCACGGTCGTCGAGGCGGCGGCCGGCCGCGTGGGCGTCGTGAAGCCGCAGATCGCGTTCTTCGAGCGGCACGGCTCGGCGGGCTACGTCGCGCTCGAGCGCGTGCTCGCCGACGCCCGCGAGGCCGGACTGCTGGTGATCGCCGACGTCAAGCGCGGCGACATCGGCACCAGCGTCACCGCCTACGCCGAGGCGTGGCTCCGGCCGGGCTCGCCGCTCGAGGCGGACGCCATGACCGCAGCGGCCTACCAGGGGCTCGGCTCCCTCGAGGGGATGCTGAGCCTCGCCGAGGAGGCGGGCAAGGGCGTGTTCGTCCTCGCGGCCACCTCCAACCCCGAGGCCCGCCCCGTGCAGCGCGCACTCGTGCAGGACGGCGGCCGGGCGGGTTCCACCGTGGCACGCGCGGTCGTGGCGGACGTGGCATCCTGGAACGACGCTCACGCTCGCGCGTCGATCGGATCGGTCGGCGTGGTGCTCGGCGCCACGGTCGCCCTGGGCGACTTCGGCATCGGCATCGACGAGCCGCTGCACCCCGCACTCCCGGTGCTCGCGCCCGGCTTCGGCCACCAGGGCGCGGCCGTCGCGGACGCTCAGCAGCTGTTCGGCGCGCTGAGCGCCGCCACCATCGTCAGCGAGTCGCGCAGCGTGCTCGGCGCCGGCCCCTCGGGGATCGCGGCCGAGATCACCCGCCGCGCGACCGACATCCAGGAGACCCTTGTCCGCTGAAACCGTCAGCCCCGATCCCGGCGCCTCGTCGCGCCCGGAGGCCGTGCGCCGTCCCTCGCCGCCCGAGGTCGACCGGCGAGCCGCCTCCGAGGCCGCGATCGCGGCGCGCCGTGCCCGCGCCGCCGTGAAGAAGGCCGTCGCCGCCGGACGCCGCCCCGCGACCGCCGTGCTCGCGGCGGCCCAGGCCGAGCCGCTCGGAGTCGAGGGGCGGATGCGCGTCAGCGAGCTGCTCCGCGCCGTGCCCGCGCTCGGCGTGGTGAAGACCCCCCGGGTGATGGACCAGCTGCGGATCGCCGAGTCGAAGCGCCTCGGCGGGCTCGGCCGGCGCCAGGTCGAGGGCCTGGCGTCGTTCCTGGAGGAGCGGGAGTCGCGGCAGCGCCGCCCCGGCCGCAACCGCCTGCTCGTCCTCGCCGGTCCGACCGCGGTCGGCAAGGGCACCGTGTCCACCTACATCCGCGAGAACTACCCGGACGTCCTGCTCTCGGTCTCGGCCACCACCCGGGCCCCGCGTCCGGGCGAGGTGGACGGCGTCAGCTACTACTTCGTCGACGACGCCGAGTTCGACCGGATGGTCGCGGCGGGGGAGTTCCTCGAGTACGCCGTCGTCCACAACGCGCACCGCTACGGCACGCCCCGCGGTCCCATCGACGCCGCGCTGGAGCAGGGCCGCCAGGTGATGCTCGAGATCGACATCCAGGGCGCGCGCCAGGTGCGCGAGCGGATGCCGGACGCCCGCCTGGTCTTCCTCCTGCCGCCGAGCTGGGACGAGCTGGTCCGTCGGCTGGTCGGCCGCGGCACCGAGAGCGCGGAGGAGCAGGAGCGCCGCCTGGCCACCGCGAGGGTGGAGCTGGCCGCGCAGGACGAGTTCGATTTCGCCGTCGTCAACAGCACCGTGCCCGAAGCGGCCCGCGAGGTCGTAGAATTGATGTCGCCTCGTGCCGACGGCGCGCCCGCTGACCCGGGCCGCTGACACCGGGCCACCGACCACCTCCGGGCCGACGCCCCGGGTCCCACCGGGCTCACGCCCCTCGGGGCCCGCGCGCCGTGTTGCTCCGGAGCCGCAGATCGGCGCTGATGCGCCTGCAAGGAGACACCCATGGCCAACAACCTCGGCATCATCGACCCGCCCATCGACGAGCTCCTCTCGAAGGTCGACTCGAAGTACGCGCTGGTGATCTTCGCCTCCAAGCGCGCCCGCCAGATCAACGATTACTACGCCGATCTCCACGAGGGCAGCCTGTTCGACAACGTCGGCCCGCTGGTCGATTCCACCATCGACGACAAGCCCCTCTCGGTCGCACTGCACGAGATCAACGAGGACAAGCTCGTCGCCAAGCCCCTCGCCGAGTAGTCCCCTCCGGGTGGGCTCCTCTCTCGAGGCCGGCCGACGGCTCAACGTCGTCGTCGGCATCACCGGCGGCATCGCCGCGTACAAGGCCGTCGGAGTCGTCCGCGCGCTGGTCCTCGCGGAGCACGACGTGCACGTCGTCGCGACCGAGGCCGCGCTGCGCTTCGTCGGGAAGCCCACCCTCGAGGCCATCTCGCGGAACCCGGTCCACACCGAGCTCTACGAGGGCGTCGCCGAGGTCCGGCACGTGGCCATCGGCCAGGCCGCCGACCTCATCGTGATCGCGCCCGCCACGGCGCACACGCTCGCGAAGCTCGCCGCCGGTCTCGCCGACGACCTGCTCGGCAACACGGTGCTGGCGAGCACGGCCCCGCTCGTGGTCGCCCCCGCGATGCACACCGAGATGTGGGCGAACGCCGCCACCGTCGCGAACATGGCGGTGCTCCGCTCCCGCGGCGTGCACGTCGTCGGCCCCGCGGTCGGGCGCCTCACCGGCGCCGACTCGGGCCCGGGCCGCATGGAGGAGCCCGAGACGATCGTCGCGGAGGCCCTCGCCGTCCACGCCCGCTCCGCCTCCGCCCGCAGCGACCTCGCGGGCGTGCGCGTCCTCGTGACCGCCGGCGGCACCCGCGAGCCCCTCGACCCGGTGCGCTTCGTCGGCAACCGCTCCAGCGGCAGGCAGGGCGTCGCGCTCGCGCTGGCCGCTGCGGCCCGGGGCGCGGAGGTCACCCTCCTCGCCGCGAACCTCGACGTGCCGGCGCCGGAGGGCGTCACGGTCCTCCCGGTGGGCACTGCGCTCGAGCTGCGCGAGGCCGCCCTCGCCGCGGCCCCCGGCGCGGACGTCGTGATCATGGCCGCGGCCGTCGCCGACTACCGGCCCGCCGCGGTCGCCGAGGCGAAGATCAAGAAGGAGCAGCAGGGCGACCGGCTCGTCCTCGAGCTCGTCAAGAACCCGGACGTCCTCGCCGAGATCTCCGCCTCCCGGCGGGAGGGGCAGATCGTCGTCGGCTTCGCCGCGGAGACCGAGCCGGACCGGGACGCGATGCTCGCCCTCGGCCGCGCCAAGATCGTCCGCAAGGGCTGCGACCTGCTCGTCCTCAACAGGGTGGGCTGGGCCGAGGGTTTCCAGAGCGACAGCAACGCCGTCGTGGTCCTCGATCGGGCCGGCGTTATAGTTGGCGAGGCCTCGGGCAGCAAGGCGGAGGTGGCCGATCGCGTCCTCGACGCGGTCGTGCGCTAGCCCCGCCGGTCCGCCCGCCCAGGCGCCGATCGCCTGCCGCCCGGCATCGCGCCCGCCAGGCCACTCCCGGTACGAACGACCCCGGTGCGCACGAGCCGGGACGAGAAGAGAAGCATGACCTCCGGTCCCCTCCGCCTGTTCACCTCCGAGTCCGTCACCGAGGGCCACCCGGACAAGATCTGCGATCAGATCTCGGACCGCATCCTCGACGCCCTGCTCCGCGAGGACCCGCACAGCCGGGTCGCCGTCGAGACGCTGGTCACGACGGGGCTCGTGCACGTCGCGGGCGAGGTCTCCACGAGCGGCTACGTCGAGATCCCCAAGATCGTCCGCGACACGATCGTCGAGATCGGCTACGACTCCTCGGAGAAGGGCTTCGACGGCCGCTCCTGCGGCGTCTCGGTCTCGATCGGCCAGCAGTCGCCCGAGATCGCGGCGGGCGTCGACACGGCGCTCGAGGTCCGCTCCTCCGAGGCGGGCGAGGACGCCTTCGACCGCCAGGGCGCGGGCGACCAGGGCCTGATGTTCGGCTTCGCGACCGACGAGACCCCCGAGTACATGCCGCTGCCGAGCTGGCTCTCGCACCGCCTCGCCGAGCGCCTGGCCGCCGTCCGCAAGTCGGGCGAGCTCGACTACCTCCGGCCGGACGGCAAGACCCAGGTCACCATCGGCTACGACGGCACCACGCCGTCCACCATCGACACCGTCGTGCTGTCCACCCAGCACGCCGAGCACGTCAGCACAGAGACCATCCACGCGGACATCGCGGCGCACGTCATCCGCCCCGTGCTCGAGACGGTCGACCTCGACTCCTCCGCCGTGCGCCTCCTGATCAACCCGACCGGCCGCTTCGAGATCGGCGGCCCGCAGGGCGACGCCGGCCTCACCGGCCGCAAGATCATCGTCGACACCTACGGCGGAGCGTCCCGCCACGGCGGCGGCGCGTTCTCGGGCAAGGACCCGTCGAAGGTGGACCGCTCGGCCGCCTACGCCATGCGGTGGGTCGCCAAGAACGCGGTCGCCGCAGGGCTCGCCTCGCGGCTGGAGGTGCAGGTCGCCTACGCCATCGGCAAGGCGGCCCCGGTCGGCCTCTACGTCGAGACCTTCGGCACCGGCACCGTCTCCGACGAGACGATCACCGAGGCGATCCGCTCGGTCTTCGATCTGCGCCCGGCCGCGATCATCCACGCGCTCGACCTGCTCCGCCCGATCTACGCGCAGACCGCGGCCTACGGCCACTTCGGCCGTGAGCTCCCCGACTTCACCTGGGAGCGTCTCGACCGGGTCGACGACCTGCGCTCCGCCGCGGGCCTCTCGTAGCGGACGCGGCGGCGATGGCGACGAGCGGAGCCGTCGCGCGCGTGCTCCTGGACTCGCCCCTCCCGCAGCTCGACCGGCTCCTGGACTACGCGGTGCCGGAGGCGCTGCGCGGCGGGGTGGTCCCCGGCGTGCGCGTGCGCGTGCCGTTGCGCACCGGGGGCCGGATCGCCGACGCGTTCGTCGTCGAGACGGGGGAGGGGACCGAGCACGCCGGAGCGCTCAGCGGCATCGAGGAGCTGGTCTCGCCGCTCGTCGTGCTGACTCCGGAGGTCTGGGCCCTGGCCCGCCGAGTGGCCGACCGCGCCTCCGGCGGCGCGAGCGACGTGCTGCGCCTGGCCGTGCCGCGCCGCCACGTCCGCGTGGAGAAGGCGCGCCTCGCCGCGGGTCCCGCTCCTGCGGCGCCCGCGGTCGAGGCGGGCGGCGTGACGGGCTACCCCGACGCCTCCTTCGCCGGGCTGGCCGAGGGGGCCCGCCTGGCGGTCGGGGCCGTGCCGGCTCCCGTGAGGCTCGCCTCGGGCGCCTGGGTCGGCGGCTGGGCCGTCACGCTCGCCGAGCTCGCCCGGGAGACGCTCGCCGCGGGCCGCGACGCGATCCTGGCCGTCCCCGACTACCGCGACCAGGAGCAGCTGGAGCTCGCACTCGCCGCCCTCGTCCCCGCGGAGGCGGTGGTGCGCCTCGATGCGCGGCAGAAGGGCGCCGAGCGGTACTCCGCCTTCGTCCGCTGCCTCGATCCCGGGCCGCGGGTCGTCGTCGGCAACCGCTCCGTCCTCTACGCGCCCTCCTCCGCCGTCGGCCTGATCGCGCTCTGGGACGACGGGGATCCACTCTTCGCCGAGCCGCTCGCACCCTACGCGCACGCCCGCGACGTCGCCCTGGTGCGGCAGGAGCAGAGCGGCGCCGGCCTCGTCCTGCTCGGCAACACGCGCACGGTCGAGGTCGAGCGGCTCGTCGAGATCGGCTTCGCGACCGAGGTGGAGCCGCGGCCGAGCCGCCGCCCGCACGTCGTGCCGACGGCGCAGCAGTGGGCGGCCGACGAGCACGACGCGGCCGCGCGCATCCCCTCCTCCGCCTGGCGGGAGGCGCGGAAGGCCCTCGACTCCGGCCCGGTGCTGGTGCAGGTCGCGCGCCCCGGCTACGCGCCCGTGGTCGCCTGCGCCCGCTGCCGGACCGTCGCGCGCTGCAACCGCTGCCAGGGTCCGCTCGGCGTGCACTCCGAGGGCGGGCGGCCGAGCTGCGGCTGGTGCGGCCTGATCGCGGCCGACTGGACCTGCTCCGTCTGCGAGGCGACGGCTCTGCGCCTCGTCTCCCTCGGCGCCGGCCGCACCGCGGAGGAGCTCGGGCGCGCCTTCCCGGGAGCCAAAGTGATCGTCGCCGACGGGCAGCGCCCTGTGCTCACCCTCCCCGACGAGCCCGCGCTCGTCGTGGCCACGCGCGGAGCGGAGCCGCGGGCCGACGGCGGTTACCACGCCGTCCTGCTGCTGGACGGCGAGCGCATGCTGGCTCGCGAGAGCCTGCGGGTCGCCGACGACGCGCTCCGCACCTGGTCGAACGCCGCGGCGCTGGCCCGCCCGGGCGCCCCGGTGCTCCTGGTCGGGGTCGGCGGCCGGCTCGCGACCGCCCTGGCGACCTGGCGGCAGGCCGAGTACCTCCGGGCCGAGCTGCAGGAGCGGCGCGCTCTGCGGTTCCCGCCCGCGGTGCGCCTGGCGACGGTGAGCGGTGACGCGCACGCGGTGGAGGAGGCGCTCGATGCGCTCGACGAGGACGACCGGCACGAGGTGCTCGGTCCGGTCGGGCTCGAGGACGGCTCCGTCCGGGCGATCGTGCGGTTCGACTACGCTCGCGGTGCGGAGGTGGCCGCCCGCCTCCGCTCCGCCGTGATCCGCAACGCCACGCGCCGCCGTCGCCCGCCGACCACGCCCGGCCGCTTCCGGCCGGCCCCCCGGCTCCGGGTCCGTCTCGACGACCCCGACATCCTCTGACTCCCCAGGAGACCCCCGTGCGCCTCGTCTTCGCCGGCACGCCCGCCGCCGCCGTCCCGACCCTCCGCGACCTCGCCGCCTCCGCGCACGAGGTCGCCGCCGTGGTCACCCGGGAGGACGCCCCGGTGGGCCGCAAGCGCGTGCTCTCCCCCTCGCCGGTCGCCGTCGCGGCCGAGGAGCTGGGGATCCCGGTGATCCGGGTGAACCGCCTCGACGAGGACGTGACGGACCGGATCGCGGGGCTCGCCCCCGATCTCGGCGTGATCGTGGCCTACGGCGGCCTCGTCCGGCAGCGCCTGCTGGCGGTGCCGCGCCTGGGCTGGATCAACCTGCACTTCTCCCTGCTGCCGCGCTGGCGCGGGGCGGCCCCCGTCCAGCGGGCCCTGATGGCCGGCGACACGCGGATCGGTGCGAGCGTCTTCCAGCTGGTCGCCGAGCTCGACGCGGGCGACGTCTACGCCGAGCTCGCCGTCGACGCGGGGGAGCGCACCGCGGGCGAGCTGCTGGCGGAGCTGGCCGGGAGCGGCGCCGGCCTCACCCTCGGCGTGGTCGACGCGCTGGAGGAGGGCACGGCCGTCGCGACTCCGCAGGCCGGAGAGCCGACCCCCGCTCCCAAGCTCGACGCGGCCGACGGCCGGATCGACTGGACGCTCCCCACCGCGCGGGTCCTCGCGCTCGTGCGCGGAACGACTCCCGAGCCCGGAGCCTCGACCGCGGTGGGCGACGCCCGCCTCAAGGTGCTCGCGGTCCGCGCGGCGGAGGGCGACCTCGCTCCGGGCGTCGTCCGCCTCGACTCGGGGCGCGCCCTCGTCGGCACCGCGGACGGAGCGGTCGAGCTCGTCAGCGTCCAGCCCGCCGGCAAGAACCCGATGGCCGGCGCGGCCTGGGCCCGCGGTCTGCGCGAGAGCACGGTGCTCGCGTGAGCGCCCGGCGCGAGGCCGCTCCCGCCCGCCGGGTCGCCTACGACGTCCTGCTCGCGGTGAGCGGGTCGGACGCCTATGCGAACCTGGTCCTGCCGGCGCGGATCAGCGCCGCCGGCCTCTCGCCCGCCGACGCGGGACTGGCCACCGAGCTCTGCTACGGCACCCTGCGGATGTCCGGCTACTACGACCGCGTGATCGCCCTCGCGGCCGGCCGGTCCGTCGAGAGCATCGACGCGCCGGTGCTCGATGCGCTGCGCCTGGGCGTGCACCAGCTCCTCGCGACCCGCGTGGCCCCGCACGCCGCGGTGAACGAGAGCGTCGCGCTCGTCGCGGCCGGCTCCTCGCGGGGAGCGGTCGCCTTCGCCAACGCCGTGCTGCGCACGGTCTCCCGCTCCAGCGCCGTCGACTGGCGGGAGCGGGTCTCCGCCGCCGCGGTCTCCGGGGACGACCGGATCGCCGCGCTGAGCTCGCACCCCGTGTGGATCGTGCGCGCCCTGCGACGGGCGCTGGCGGCGGAGGGGGCGGCCGATGAGCTCGACGCGCTGCTCGACGCCGACAACGCGGCTCCGCGCGTGAACCTGGTCGCTCTGCCGGGCCTGGCGTCTCCCGGCGAGATCGCCGACGCCGAGCCCGACCGGTTCTCGCCGGTCGGCATGACCAGCACCGGCGGCGACCCGGAGTCGTTCCCCGCGGTGCACGAGGGCCGCGTGCGAGTGCAGGACGAGGGCTCCCAGCTCGCCGCTCTGGCACTCTCCCGGGCACGGCCGGTCCGCCCGGGCGAGCGCTGGCTCGACCTGTGCGCGGGACCCGGCGGCAAGGCGGCGCTGCTCGCGGCGGAGGCGCGCACGGGAGGGGCGTCTCTGCTCGCGAACGAGGTGGTCCCGGGCCGCGCGGGCCTGGTGCGGCAGGCGCTGGCCGCCGTCGATCCGTCGGTCGAGGTGCGCACCGGCGACGGGCGCGACCTGGGCGACGAGCAGCCGGGATCGTTCGACCGCATCCTCCTCGACGCGCCCTGCACCGGTCTCGGCGCGCTGCGGCGGCGGCCCGAGGCGCGCTGGCGCAAGTCCGCGGCCGACGTGGAGCCGCTGGCCGCCCTCCAGGGCGAGCTGCTGGACTCCGCGGTGCGGGCTCTCGCTCCCGACGGGCTGCTGGCCTACGTGACCTGCTCGCCGCACCTCGGCGAGACCCGGCGAGTGCTCGCCCTGGCGCAGGAGCGGCACGAGCTCGAGCTCGTCGACACGCCGGCCGTGCTGCGCGGGGTGACGGCGGACCCGCTCCCGCTGCCGGACGGGCCCCTCCACGTGCAGCTCTGGCCGCATCGGCACGGCACCGACGCCATGTTCGTGCAGCTCCTCCGCCGCCGGCCCCTCGAGTCGGCGTCGCCGGACGCCTGACGTCCGGAGCGGGAGCGCGCGCGGCCGGGCGGTCGCGGAGGACGCTCCGATCTAGGCTGGAGGCATGCCCGCACGGATCAACCCCAGCATCCTCTCCGCCGACTTCGTGAACTTCGAGGCCGAGCTGCAGCGCATCGCCGGAGCCGACCTCGTGCACGTCGACGTGATGGACAACCACTTCGTGCCGAACCTCACCTTCGGGCTGACCATGGTCCAGCGCCTCCAGGAGGTATCGCCCCGCCCGCTCGATCTGCACCTGATGATCGAGGACCCCGACCGCTGGGCCCCCGACTACGCCGAGACCGGCGCCTACTCCGTGACCTTCCACGCCGAGGCCGCGCGCGACGCCGTGGCCCTCGCGAGGCGCCTGCGCGAGATCGGATCGCGGGCGGGGATCGCGCTCAAGCCGGGCACGATGGTGGACGAGTACCTCGACCTCCTGCCCGAGTTCGACCAGGTCCTCGTGATGACGGTCGAGCCCGGCTTCGGGGGACAGTCCTTCATGGAGGAGACGATGCCCAAGCTGCGCACGCTCCGGAACGTGGTGGACCGCACCGGGCTCGACGTCTGGCTCCAGGTCGACGGCGGGATCGCACCCGGGACGATCGAGATCGCAGCGGAGGCGGGGGCCGACACCTTCGTCGCGGGCTCCGCGGTCTTCGGTGCGGACGACCCGGAGGCCGCGATCGCGTCGCTGCGCGAGACGGCGACCGCGCACCTGCACCGGCACTGAGGCGGCGCGCGGGCGCCGGGGGGCGGGGGCCGGAGGTCGTGCGGACTGCAGGCCCCTGTGCGATCTGCAGGCTCCCGTGCCGTCTGCAGGACTCTGTGCCGTCTGCAGGACTCTGTGCGATCTGCAGGATCCTCGGGCCGGATCGCCGGTCCTGCCGCTTGCGAGCCGCGCGAGAGCGCGAATCCCCTGCACACGGCCCCTGCAGACGGCAGGGTCGCCTGCACACGGCACGAACCCCTGCAGACGGCAGGGTCGCCTGCACACCGTACGAACCCCTGCAGACGGCACGACCTCCTGCAGACGGCACCGTCCCCTGCGAATCGCACCATCACCGGCGGATCGCGGGGGAGCGACGTCCGCGCACGTCCGCCCTGCACCGCAGCTCCCACGCGGCTGCGGCCCGCCCGCCGTATAGACTTCCCCGGTGAAAACTTTCGACGACCTCTTCGCTGAGCTGGGCGAGAAGGCCGCCGCCCGTCCCGAGGGTTCGGGCACCGTCCGCGAGCTCGACGCCGGCGTGCACTTCATCGGCAAGAAGATCGTCGAGGAGGCCGCCGAGGTGTGGATGGCCGCCGAGTACGAGGGCGATGAGCGCACCGCCGAGGAGATCTCGCAGCTGCTCTACCACCTCCAGGTGCTCATGCTCGCCAAAGGACTCACGACGGCCGACGTCTACCGGCATCTGTGAGCCCCGCCCCGCTCGCCGGGGTGCGCCTCCGCTCCGCGCCGTCGCGCCCGCACGCTCCCCGAGGAGCCGTGCCGCCCCCTGAACAGCCGTCGAGTCATGAAGGACGTCCCGTGACCACCACCCCCGCCCCGGCGCTCCTGCGCGTCGCCGTCCCCAACAAGGGCTCCCTCTCGGAGACCGCCGGTCAGATGCTCGCGGAAGCGGGCTACACCGGCCGTCGCGACCCGAAGGAGCTGCACGTCGTCGACGAGCGCAACGGGGTGGAGTTCTTCTACCTGCGCCCCCGCGACATCGCCACCTACGTCGGCTCCGGCGCTCTCGACGTCGGGGTCACCGGCCGCGACCTCCTGATCGACTCCGGCTCCGAGGCGCGCGAGATCGCGAGCCTCGGCTTCGCGAACTCCACCTTCCGCTTCGCCGGGCCCGCCGGCCGCTACGACGAGCTCGCGCAGATCGACGGCCTCCGCGTGGCGACCAGCTACCCGGGCCTCGTGGGCCGCTTCCTCCGGGAGCACGGCGTCGAGGTGACGCTGATCCGCCTCGACGGCGCGGTCGAGTCCGCGATCCAGCTCGGCGTCGCCGACGTCATCGCCGACGTCGTCGAGACCGGCACCACGCTCCGCAAGGCCGGCCTCGAGATCTTCGGCCCGGTCATCCTGGACTCGACCGCCGTCCTCGTCTCCGCCGCGGGAGAGCCCGAGGGCATCCCGGTGCTGCTGCGCCGCCTGCAGGGCGTGCTGGTCGCCCGCGAGTACGTGCTGCTCGACTACGACTGCCCCGTCGCGCTCCTCGAGAGCGCCACGGCGATCGCGCCGGGCTTCGAGTCGCCGACGGTGTCACCGCTGCACGACGCCGAGTGGGTCGCCGTCCGCGTGATGGTGCCCCGCTCGGACATGAACCAGGTGATGGACCGCCTGTACGACCTGGGCGCCCGCGCGATCCTGGTCACCTCCATCCACGCCGCGCGCCTGTAGAGGGGGAGCCGATGAGTCTCGCCGTCCGCGTCATCCCCTGCCTCGACGTCGCCGCCGGCCGCGTCGTGAAGGGCGTCAACTTCCAGAACCTGCGCGACGCGGGCGACCCCGTCGAGCTCGCCCGCCTCTACTTCGAGCAGGGCGCCGACGAGCTGACCTTCCTCGACGTCACCGCCACGGTCGACGACCGCTCGACCACCTACGACGTGGTGAGGGCGACGGCCGAGCAGGTCTTCATCCCGCTCACGGTCGGCGGAGGCGTGCGCAGCGCCGAGGACGTCTCGCGACTGCTCGCGCACGGCGCCGACAAGGTGGGCGTCAACTCGGCCGCGATCGCCCGGCCCGAGCTCCTCGGCGAGATCGCCGACGTCTTCGGCGCTCAGGTGCTCGTGCTCTCGCTCGACGTCAAGCGGAGCGACGCCACGGCGTCCGGCTTCGTCGTCACCACCCACGGCGGCCGCCGCGAGACCGAGCTCGACGCCCTGGCCTGGGCGGCCGAGGCCGTCGAGCGCGGCGCCGGGGAGCTGCTGGTCAACTCCATCGACGCCGACGGCACCAAGCAGGGCTTCGACCTCGAGCTGATCGCCGCGATGCGCGAGCTGAGCTCCGTGCCGGTGATCGCGTCCGGAGGCGCCGGCGCCGTCGAGCACTTCGCCCCGGCCGTCGACGCGGGAGCCGACGCCGTGCTCGCCGCCTCCGTCTTCCACAACCGCGAGCTGACGATCGGCGACGTCAAGCGCGCGCTCGCCGCCTCCGGGATCGAGATCCGATGACCCCCGCCGAGCTCGACGCCGTGCTGGACCGCGCCGCCTTCGATCCGGCCGGGCTCCTGCCCGCGATCATCCAGCAGCACGACACCCGCGAGGTGCTCATGATGGGCTGGATGGACCGCGAGGCGCTCCGGCGGACCCTCACCGAGGGCCGCGTCACCTTCTGGTCGCGCTCGCGTCAGGAGTACTGGCGGAAGGGCGACACGTCCGGTCACGCGCAGTACGTGCGGGGTGCCGCCCTCGACTGCGACGCCGACACCCTGCTGGTGCAGGTCGAGCAGATCGGCGCCGCCTGCCACACGGGCGAGCACGCCTGCTTCGACGTCGATCCCCTCGTCCCGTTCACCGGCCTCGGCCCGGCGGGTCGAGCATGAGCGGACGGCGGCTGAAGTACACCGCGATCCTCGGGGTCGTGCTGCTCGCCGCGCTCGAGCTGACCTCCTCCACGCAGACCTGGTCCACGCTGACCCTGGCCGCGATCGAGGGGGAGGGCCAGCGGATCGACGTGGCCGGGACCGTCGCCGCGCCCGCGCTCTCCGCTCTGGCGCTCGCGGGCCTCGCCCTCGCTGCGGCCCTGGCCATCGCCGGTCCCGTCTTCCGGATCGTGCTCGGACTGCTCCAGGCCGTCCTCGGCGCCTCGGTGGTGCTCGCGGCCGCGACGGCGCTGGGCGATCCCGCGCGCGCCGGGGCCGCGCTGGTCACGGAGGCGACCGCCATCGCGGGGGAGCAGTCCGTCGCGGCGCTGGTGGCCTCGTCCTCCGCGACGGCCTGGCCCGTCGTCGCCCTGGTCTGCGGCGTGCTCACGGCGCTGCTCGGGATCGGCGTCCTCGCGACCTCGCGCCGCTGGCCGGGGGCGGCGAAGAAGCGCGCGTCCCGCTTCGAGCCCGCCGACGGCTACGGCCACGGCGCGACGACCGTGCAGACGGACGACGGCGACATCGATCCGGTCGTCTCGTGGGACGAGCTCTCCCGCGGCGGCGACCCCACCTCCGGCCGCTGACACCGGCCGGGGCGCGTCCTGCGGTCCGGGATCCCGGCCTCCTGGGGGGCTCCTCGGGGCGAGTCCGGGGCCGGGCGCCCAGGCGCCTCACGCTAGACTGCTCTGGTCCCGATGCACCCCCAGGAGGAGACCCATGAGCACCGAGCACGACGACGACAACCACGGCCACTCGCCGGCAGCGTGGACGGCCGTCGTCATCATGCTGGTCGGATTCACGATCGGCACGATCGCGTTCTGGTTCGACGTGCCCCTGGTGGTCTGGCTCTCGGCCGGCCTGGTCGTGGTGGGCCTGCTCGTCGGCATGGGCATGGCCAAGGCGGGCTACGGCGTCGACGGCGCGAAGGCGAACCCGAAGGCGCGCGCCTAGGTGCTCGCCGACCTCACCGCCGGCGCCCTGGCCGACGCGGCCCGGCGCCGCGAGAGCGCTCCGCTCGAGGCCGTCGAGCGCCGTGCGCTCGCCCAGGCGCCCGCCCTCGACGCCCTCGCCGCACTGGCCCCCGCCGAGCGCGTCAGGATCATCGCCGAGGTCAAGCGCGCCAGCCCGTCGCGCGGAGCCCTCGCCGACATCCCCGTCCCCGCCGAGCTGGCCGGGCAGTACGAGCTCGGGGGAGCGAGCGCGATCAGCGTCCTCACCGAGGAGCGCCGCTTCAAGGGATCCCTCGCGGACCTCGAGGCGGTCCGGGAGCGCGTGTCGATCCCCGTCCTGCGCAAGGACTTCGTCGCCGAGCCGTACCAGGTCCTCGAGGCCCGCGCGGCCGGAGCCGACCTGGTCCTCCTCATCGTCGCCGCGCTCGAGCAGCCCCTGCTCGTCGAGCTGCACGCCCTCGTCCTCGAGCTGGGGATGACCCCGCTCGTCGAGACGCACTCGGCCGATGAGCTCGACCGGGCCGCGGACCTCGGCGCACGGCTCATCGGCGTGAACGCCCGCGACCTCTCCACCTTCCAGCTCGACCGCGACCTCTTCGGCCGCCTCTCCGAGCGCTTCCCCGACGACGCGGTGAAGGTGGCCGAGTCGGCCGTCCTCACCGCCGACGACGTCGCGCACTACCGCGGCTCCGGAGCGGACGTCGTCCTCGTGGGCGAGGCTCTCGTCACCGGCGGCGACCCCGTCTCCACCCTCGCCGGCTTCCTGGCGCACTGACCACACCGATAGGCGGTACCCCCATGGCACTCCGGGATGAACTCGGCCCCTACTTCGGCGAGTTCGGCGGACGCTACGTCCCCGAGTCCCTCGTCGAGGCCCTCGACGAGCTGAGCGCCGAGTACGAGCGCACGAAGGTCGACCCCGCGTTCGCCGCCGAGCTGATGGAGCTGCACCGCAGCTACACCGGCCGTCCGTCGATCATCACCGAGGTGCCGCGGTTCGCCGAGCACGCCGGCGGTGCGCGGATCATCCTCAAGCGCGAGGACCTCAACCACACCGGCTCGCACAAGATCAACAACGTGCTGGGCCAGGCGCTGCTCACCAAGCGGATCGGCAAGACCCGCGTCATCGCCGAGACGGGAGCGGGCCAGCACGGCGTCGCGACCGCCACGGCCGCCGCCCTGTTCGGCCTCGACTGCGTGGTCTACATGGGCGAGGTCGACACCGAGCGCCAGGCCCTCAACGTCGCCCGCATGCGCCTGCTCGGCGCCGAGGTCATCCCCGTGACGACCGGCTCGCGCACCCTCAAGGACGCGATCAACGACGCGATGCGCGACTGGGTCACGAACGTCGGCACCACGAACTACATCTTCGGCACCGTCGCGGGCCCGCACCCGTTCCCGGCCCTCGTCCGCGACTTCCAGAAGATCATCGGCGAGGAGGCGCGCGAGCAGGTCCTCGAGCTCACCGGCTCGCTGCCCACCGCGGTCACCGCCTGCGTCGGCGGCGGCTCCAACGCGATGGGGATCTTCCACGCCTTCCTCGACGACCCCGAGGTCCGCCTCGTCGGCTTCGAGGCCGGCGGCGACGGGATCGAGACGCCCCGCCATGCGGCGACCATCAGCAAGGGCCGCCCCGGCGTCCTGCACGGCGCCCGCAGCTTCCTCCTCCAGGACGAGGACGGCCAGACCGTCGAGTCGCACTCGATCTCGGCCGGCCTCGACTACCCGGGAATCGGCCCGGAGCACGCGTGGCTCTCGAGCATCGGCCGCGCCGACTACCGCGCGGTCACCGACTCGGCGGCGATGGACGCGCTCATGCTCCTCAGCCGCACCGAGGGGATCATCCCGGCGATCGAGTCCGCGCACGCGCTGGCCGGCACGCTGGAGCTCGGGCGCGAGCTCGGCCCCGAGGCCACCATCCTGGTGAACCTCTCCGGCCGCGGCGACAAGGACATGACGACGGCGGCGCACTACTTCGGCCTCATGGACCAGGGCGCGGTGCAGTCGTGAGCGGCCGCGGACCGAGCGTCGCCGAGACCGTCCGGCGCCGGAACGAGGAGGCGGCGGGCGCCCTGATCGGCTACCTCCCCGTCGGCTTCCCGGACCTGCCGACCAGCATCGACGCCGCCGTGGCCATGGCCGAGAACGGCGTCGACGCGATCGAGCTGGGCCTGCCGTACTCCGACCCGGTGATGGACGGTCCCGTCATCCAGGAGGCGACCCAGGCCGCCATCGCGGGCGGCTTCCGCCTCCGCCACGGCTTCGAGGCGGTCCGTGAGATCCGGGCGCGCGTCGACGTGCCGGTCCTGGTGATGACCTACTACAACCCGGTCCTGCAGTACGGGGTCGAGCGATTCGCCACCGATCTGGCCGAGGCCGGCGGGTCCGGCCTCATCACGCCCGACCTGATCCCGGACGAGGGCGCCGAGTGGCTCGCCGTCTCCGAGCGGCTCGGACTCGACCGCGTGTTCCTCGCGGCACCGTCCTCGACGGACACGCGCCTGCGTCAGGCCGTCGACTCGAGCCGCGGATTCGTCTACGCGGTCTCGACGATGGGCATCACCGGCGCGCGCACCGACGTCGACTCCGCGGCCCGCACCCTGGTCGACCGCCTCCGCGCCGCCGGCTCCGAGAGCGCGTGCGTCGGCCTGGGCATCTCGACCGGCGAGCAGGTCGCCGAGATCCTCGCCTACGCGGACGGCGCGATCGTCGGCTCCGCTCTCGTGCGCGCCCTGGCGTCCGGCGGTGTCGACGCGGTCGCCGAGACCTCCCGCGGCCTCGCCGAGGGCACCCGCCTGCGCTCCGCGCGCTGACACCCTCCCGCTACAATCGGGATGCCCACCGGGGCGCGGCCGAGCCGTGCCCGGGGGACCCCCTCCTTCGAAAGGTCGAGTACCGGTGTCCGTACCGCTGAGCATTCCGAGCCCCCCCGACGCGTGGAGTCAGTACGACCTCACGATCGGCACCTTCACGCTCGCGATCCACACCTACGCGCTCTGCATCCTCGCGGGGATCATCGTGGCGACGATCATGACGAACCAGCGCCTCAAGCGCCGCGGCGCCGAGCCGTGGGTCGTCCTCGACATCATCATCTGGGCGGTGCCGCTGGGCATCGTCGGCGCCCGCGCCTACCACGTGCTCACCCACCCCGGCGACTACTTCTACGACGGCGCCGACCCGTGGGAGGTCGTCCGCATCTGGAACGGCGGCAACGCCATCTTCGGCGGCCTGATCGGAGGCGCGGTCGGCGCGTTCATCGGCTGCCGCTGGACAGGAGTGCGCTTCTGGACCTTCGCCGACGCCCTCGCGCCCGGCATGCTCGCCGCGCAGGCGCTCGGGCGCCTGGGCAACTGGTTCAACCACGAGCTCTTCGGCCTGCCCACGACCCTGCCCTGGGGCCTCGAGATCGAGACCACCAACCCCGCCTTCCCCGTCGGCCTCCCGGCGGGCACGCTCTTCCACCCGACCTTCCTCTACGAGATCCTGTGGAACGTGGTGGGCATCGCGGTCATCCTCCTGCTCGAGCGCCGTCTGAAGCTGCAGTGGGGGACCGTCTTCGCCGCCTACCTGATCTGGTACGGGATCGGACGCGTCTGGTTCGAGTCCATCCGGATCGATCCGAGCGAGTTCTTCTGGGGCATCCGCACGAACGTCTGGGCCGCGCTCATCGCCGTGGTCGTCGGCCTGGTCCTCGTGGTGATCCAGAAGCGGGAGCACCCCGGTGCCGAGCCCTCGGCCTACCGCCCGGGTCGCGAGTGGACGCCCGCCCCGGCTGCGGTAGAATTCGAGGACGTCGAGTACGACTCCGACGACACCACCACCCCTGCTTCCGGCACCGACGCCGAGAAGCCGACGGTCTCCCGCACCTGACGGAGGTCGCGGAGCCTCCGCGACCGCCACCCGGGTGCCCGACACCTCCACGACCGCCCCATCGCGGCGCAGCCACGAGCGCTGCCGCGGGCGGGTCGTCGTGCAGGCACCGCCGACGGCGCGCGACGCTCGCGCCGCGGCAGAACCCTGCGGCCCTCCCGATCGGGGAGCCGCCCCTCCTCCACCACCGCGGGCCAGCGACGTCCCGATCAGCCATCACCCCCGTGAGGACGGTTCCCATGGCCTCCGCCCAGCCCTCGACCCCGGCCCGCGCCGTGCCCTTCCTGGGCATGCCGCCGGCGCAGGGGATGTACGACCCTGCCGCCGAGAAGGACGCGTGCGGTCTCGCGATGGTCGCCACCATGCGCGGCACCGCCGGCCACGACATCATCGACGCCGCGCTGAACGCGCTGCGCAACCTCGAGCACCGCGGCGCGGTCGGCTCCGACGCCGGAACGGGCGACGGCGCGGGCATCATCACGCAGATCCCGGACGAGTTCCTCCGCGCGGTCGCTCCCTTCGAGCTCCCACCGCTGGGCCAGTACGCGGTCGGCAACGCCTTCCTCCCGGTGGACGTGTTCGAACGCGAGCGGGTCAAGTCGACGATCGCCGACATCGCCCGCGAGGAGAACCTCGCCGTGGTCGGCTGGCGCTCCGTGCCCGTGCAGCCCGACGAGATCGGCACGCTCGCCCGGGCCGCCATGCCGGCGATCGAGCAGCTGTTCATCCGGAGCGAGCTGACCGACGAGAGCGGCACGCCCCTCTCCTCCATCCGCCTCGACCGCCTGACCTTCCGCCTGCGCAAGCGCGTCGAGCGCGAGCTCGAGGTCTACTTCATGTCGCTCTCGAGCCGGACGCTCGTGTACAAGGGCATGGTGACGACGCTCCAGCTGGAGCCGTTCTACCCGGACCTGTCCGACGAGCGCTTCGCCTCGAAGCTCGCGCTGGTGCACTCCCGCTACTCCACCAACACCTTCCCGTCGTGGCCGCTCGCTCAGCCGTTCCGGATGATCGCGCACAACGGCGAGATCAACACGGTGCAGGGCAACCGCAACTGGATGCGCGCACGCCAGTCGCAGCTGAAGAGCCGCGAGCTGGGCGACCTGGCTCCGCTGTTCCCGATCGTCTCGCCCGGCCGCAGCGACTCCGCCTCGTTCGACGAGACCGTCGAGCTGCTCAACCTGGCCGGCCGGTCGCTCCCGCACGCGGTCATGATGATGGTCCCGGAGGCCTGGGAGAACCAGGACGGCGCGCTCGACCCGAAGCGGCGCGCGTTCTACGAGTACCACTCGATGCTCATGGAGCCGTGGGACGGCCCGGCCGCGATCGTCTTCACCGACGGCGAGCTCGTCGGCGCCACCCTCGACCGCAACGGCCTGCGCCCCGGCCGCTACGTCGTCACCGACGACGGGCTCGTGGTGCTGGCCAGCGAGATCGGCGTGCTCGACATCGACCCCGCGAAGGTGGTCCGCAAGGGACGCCTCCAGCCCGGACGCATGTTCCTCGTCGACACCGAGCAGGGCCGCATCGTCGAGGACGAGGAGATCAAGGGGCAGCTCGCCGCCTCCGGTCCGTTCGAGGAGTGGCTCGAGAAGGGCCGCATCAACCTCAAGGACCTCCCCGAGCGCGAGCACATCGTGCACACGCCGGCGTCGGTCAACCGCCGCCAGCGCACCTTCGGCTACACGGAGGAGGAGGTCCGTCTCCTCCTGCTGCCGATGGCGCGCGCCGGTGCGGAGCCGCTCGGAGCGATGGGCTCGGACACCCCCGTGGCCGTGCTGTCGAAGCGCCCCCGCCTGCTCTTCGACTACTTCACGCAGGCCTTCGCGCAGGTGACGAACCCGCCGCTGGACTCGATCCGCGAGGAGGTCGTGACCTCGCTCCGCCTGGGGCTCGGCCCCGAGCGGAACCTGCTGACCGCCGGCGCCGAGCACGCACGCCAGGTGGTCCTCGACTTCCCGGTCATCGACAACGACGAGCTCGCGAAGATCCAGCACATCGCGCCGCGCCCGCTGAGCCACATCACCACGACGATCCGCGGCCTCTACCGCGTCGACGCGGGACCCCGGGCGATGCAGGACCGCATCGACGAGATGTGCGACGAGGCCGACGAGGCCATCGCCGCGGGAGCCCAGTTCCTGGTGCTCTCGGACCGCGACTCCACCAAGGACCTCGCGCCGATCCCGTCGCTGCTGATGCTCGCCGCCGTGCACCACCACCTCATCCGCACCGAGAACCGGATGCGCGTGGGGCTCGTGGTCGAGGCGGGCGACGTCCGCGAGGTGCACCACGTGGCGACGCTGATCGGCTACGGCGCCTCCGCGGTCAACCCGTACCTGGCGATGGAGACCTGCGAGGACCTGGTCCGCAGCGGCATGCTGTCGGACGTCTCGCCGGAGAAGGCCGTGAAGAACGTGATCAAGGCGCTCGGCAAGGGCGTGCTGAAGATCATGTCCAAGATGGGGATCTCCACCGTGTCGAGCTACGCCGGCGCGCAGACCTTCGAGGCCGTCGGCCTCAGCCAGGTGTTCGTCGACCAGTACTTCACCGGCACCGTCTCGAAGCTCGGCGGCATCGGCATCGACGTCGTCGCCGAGGAGAACGCCGCGCGCCACCGCGCCGCGTACCCCGAGGACGGCGCGATCGTCGCCCACGAGCGCCTGGCGGTCGGCGGCGAGTACCAGTGGCGCCGCGACGGCGCCCCCCACCTGTTCAACCCGGACACGGTGTTCCGCCTGCAGCACTCGACGCGCAACCGCCGCTACGACGTCTTCCGCGAGTACACGAAGATGGTCGACGACCAGGCGAGCTCGCTGATGACCCTCCGCGGCATGTTCACGCTCGACACCGCGGGACGCACCCCGATCCCGATCGACGAGGTCGAGCCGGTCGAGGCGATCGTCAAGCGCTTCTCGACGGGCGCGATGAGCTACGGCTCCATCTCGCCGGAGGCGCACGAGACCCTCGCCATCGCGATGAACCGCCTCGGCGCCAAGTCGAACACCGGAGAGGGCGGCGAGGACACCGAGCGGCTGCTCGACCCCGAGCGCCGCTCCGCGATCAAGCAGGTCGCGTCGGGCCGTTTCGGCGTCACGAGCATGTACCTCACCCACGCCGACGACATCCAGATCAAGCTCGCTCAGGGCGCCAAGCCCGGCGAGGGCGGTCAGCTGCCGCCCACGAAGGTCTACCCGTGGATCGCGCGCACCCGGCACGCGACCGCCGGCGTCGGCCTGATCTCGCCGCCGCCCCACCACGACATCTACTCGATCGAGGACCTGAAGCAGCTGATCTTCGATCTCAAGCGGGCGAACCCGTCGGCGCGCATCCACGCGAAGCTGGTCAGCCAGTCGGGCATCGGAGCGGTCGCCGCCGGCACCGCGAAGGCCCTCGCCGATGTGATCCTCGTCTCGGGTCACGACGGCGGCACCGGTGCGAGCCCGGTGAACTCGCTCAAGCACGCGGGCACGCCCTGGGAGCTCGGCCTGGCCGAGACCCAGCAGACGCTGATGCTCAACGGCATGCGCGACCGCGTGGTCGTGCAGGTGGACGGCCAGATGAAGACCGGCCGCGACGTCGTCATCGGCGCGCTGCTCGGAGCCGAGGAGTTCGGCTTCGCGACGGCTCCGCTGATCGTCGAGGGCTGCATCATGATGCGCGTCTGCCACCTCGACACGTGCCCGGTGGGCGTCGCGACGCAGAACCCGGAGCTGCGCCAGCGGTTCTCCGGCAAGCCCGAGTTCGTCGTCAACTTCTTCGAGTTCATCGCCCAGGAGGTGCGCGAGTACCTCGCGAAGCTCGGCTTCCGGAGCGTCGACGAGATCGTCGGCCACCGCGAGCTGCTCGACGTCGACCGGGCGATCGAGCACTGGAAGGCGAGCGGGCTCGACCTGACGCCGATCCTCGTCGGACCGGTCTTCACGGCCGAGGAGCCGCGCCGCCACGGCCGCGCGCAGGAGCACGAGCTCGAGCGCCACTTCGACAACGAACTGATCCGCCTCGCGGCGAACGTGCTCGACCACCGCGGCACCGTCCGGATCGAGCGCGAGATCAAGAACACCGAGCGCGCCGTCGGCACCATGCTCGGCCACGAGGTCACGGTCCGCTTCGGCGAGAACGGCCTGCCGGCCGACTCCATCGTCGTGTCGCTCCGCGGCTCGGCCGGGCAGTCGCTCGGAGCCTTCCTTCCCGCCGGCATCACGCTGCGGCTCGAGGGCGACTCCAACGACTACGTCGGCAAGGGCCTCTCGGGCGGCCAGATCGTGGTGCGGCCGGATCGCCGCAGCACCTTCGACGCCTCGACGAACGTGATCGCGGGCAACGTGATCGGCTACGGGGCGACCCAGGGCACCATGTTCATCCGCGGGATGGTCGGCGAGCGCTTCCTGGTCCGCAACTCCGGCGCCACCGCCGTGGTCGAGGGAGTGGGCGACCACGCGCTGGAGTACATGACGGGCGGTCTGGCCGTGATCCTCGGCGAGACCGGGCGGAACCTCGGCGCAGGCATGTCCGGCGGCACCGCCTACATCCACGGCCTGCGCCGCGAGCTCGTGAACCGCGACGCGATCGCCTCCGGCGAGCTGACCCTCTCCGAGCTCGGCAGCGCCGATGTGGAGATCCTGCGCGACCTGCTCGAGCGGCACGTCGCGGAGACCGAGTCGACCCTGGCCCAGGGGATGCTCGACGATTTCGACGGAACGGTCTCGCGTTTCGTCAAGGTACTGCCCCGCGACTTCGCCGCGGTGCTCGCGACGCGCGCATCCGCTGTGGAGGAGGGGCTCGACCCCGACGGCGACGTCGTCTGGGGACGGATTCTGGAGGTGACCGGTGGCTGATCCCAAGGGGTTCCTGAAGGTGCAGGACCGGGAGCTGCCCAAGCGGCGTCCCGTGTCCGTCCGCCTGATGGACTGGAAAGAGGTCTACGAGCAGGGCGACTCCGCCGTGCTGCGCCGGCAGGCGGGCCGCTGCATGGACTGCGGCATCCCGTTCTGCCACAAGGGCTGCCCGCTGGGGAACCTGATCCCCGAGTGGAACGACCTGATGTGGCGCGGCGAGGGTCGCCAGGCGATCGAGCGCCTGCACGCGACGAACAACTTCCCGGAGTTCACGGGCCGGCTCTGCCCGGCGCCGTGCGAGTCGTCCTGCGTGCTCGGCATCAACCAGCCGGCCGTCACGATCAAGCAGATCGAGGTCTCGATCATCGATCAGGCGTTCGGCAACGACTGGGTGCAGCCGCACCCGCCGGAGCGCCTGACCGGCAAGACCGTCGCGGTCGTCGGCTCCGGACCCGCGGGGCTCGCCGCCGCGCAGCAGCTCACCCGCGCCGGGCACACCGTCGCGGTCTACGAGCGCGACGACCGCATCGGCGGCCTCCTGCGCTACGGGATCCCGGACTTCAAAATGGAGAAGAAGCACCTCGAGCTGCGCCTGAACCAGATGAAGGCAGAGGGCACCCGCTTCCGCGCGGGCGTCGACATCGGCTCCGACATCACCTGGGACGACCTGCGGGCGCGCTACGACGCGGTCGTCGTCGCCACCGGCGCCCTCGTGCCGCGCGATCTGCCGATCCCGGGTCGCGACCTCGACGGCGTACACTTCGCCATGGAGTACCTCGTGCAGTCGAACCACGCGATCGCGGGCGACCGCGTCTTCGAGCAGATCTCGGCCGAGGGCAAGCACGTCGTCGTCCTGGGTGGAGGCGACACCGGAGCGGACTGCATCGGCACCGCCCATCGCCAGAAGGCCGCCTCGGTCACGAACCTGGCGATCGGGCAGCAGCCGCCGTCGCAGCGCCCGGACAGCCAGCCCTGGCCGATGGACCCGACCGTGTTCGAGATCTCGAGCGCTCACGAGGAGGGCGGGGAGCGGATGTTCCTCGCGTCGACCGTGGAGTTCCTCGCGAACGAGGGCGGCGAGGTCCGCGCGGTGCGCGTGGCCGAGACCGAGTACCTCGACGGACGCCGCGTCCCCAAGGCGGGCACCGAGCGCGAGATCCCGGCGGACCTGGTCCTCCTGGCGCTCGGCTTCACCGGTCCGGAGTCGGACCACCTCGGCCGCCAGCTCGAGGTCCCCTTCACCGAGCGCGGCAACGTCGCGCGCGGCGACGCCTTCGAGACCAGCGTCCCCGGGGTCTTCGTGGCCGGAGACGCCGGGCGGGGCCAGTCCCTGATCGTCTGGGCGATCGCCGAGGGCCGCTCCGTCGCGGCCGAGGTCGACCGCTACCTCGAGGGCACGACCCAGCTGCCCGCGCCGGTCGGTCCGAACGACCGGGGCTTCACGCTCTAGTCCCCGGGACGCGATAGTCTCGGCCCGCCAGCAATCAGCTCACCCTCCCCGCTAACGACGCGCCTCCGGGCGCAGAACAACGGAGCACCCCCTCAATGAGACGAGCGAAAATCGTCGCCACCCTCGGCCCGGCAACGTCGTCGTACGAGACCATTCGTGCGATCATCGACGCCGGCGTGGACGTGGCCCGCATGAACCTCAGTCATGGAAGCTACGACGTCCACGAAGGGATCTACCGCCTCGTGCGGAAGGCCGCGGACGACGCCGGGCGCGCGGTCGCGATCCTCGTCGACCTGCAGGGTCCGAAGATCCGCCTCGGCAAGTTCGAGGGCGGTCCGTACGCCCTCGCCGAGGGCGACGTCTTCACCATCACCACCGAGGACGTCCTCGGCACGCGCGAGCTCTCGGGCACCACGTTCAAGGGCCTCCCGGACGACGTGAACCCGGGCGACATGCTCCTCATCGACGACGGCAAGGTCGCTGTCCGCGTCACCGCCGTCGAGGGCCCCCGGGTCGTCACCGAGGTCGTCGTCCCCGGCAACGTCTCGAACAACAAGGGCATCAACCTGCCCGGCGTCGCGGTCAACGTCCCCGCACTCTCCCAGAAGGACGAGGACGACCTCCGCTGGGCGATCCGCCTCGGCGCCGACATCATCGCCCTCTCCTTCGTGCGCAACGCCAGCGACATCGAGCGCGTGCACGAGATCATGGCGGAGGAGGGCCGCAAGGCTCCCGTCATCGCCAAGATCGAGAAGCCGCAGGCGGTCGACAACCTCCAGGAGATCATCGACGTCTTCGACGGCATCATGGTCGCCCGCGGCGACCTCGGCGTCGAGCTGCCCCTCGAGGCGGTGCCGATCGTGCAGAAGCACGCCGTCGAGCTCGCCCGCCGCTGGGCGAAGCCGGTCATCGTCGCCACCCAGATGCTCGAGTCGATGATCGAGAGCCCCCGCCCCACGCGGGCCGAGGCCTCGGACGTCGCGAACGCCATCCTCGACGGCGCGGACGCGGTCATGCTCTCGGGCGAGACCAGCGTCGGCGCCTGGCCCGTCGTCACCGTGCAGACCATGGCCCGCATCGTCGAGTCCACCGAGGAGCACGGCCTGGAGCGCATCCCCCCGCTGGGCAGCAAGCCCCGCACCCAGGGCGGATCGGTCACGCTGGCCGCCGCCGAGGTCGCGGAGTTCGTCGAGGCGAAGTTCCTCTGCGTGTTCACGGAGTCGGGCGACTCGGTCCGCCGCATGACGCGCCTGCGCCACGGCATCCCGATCATCGGCTTCACCCCCGAGCCCGCCGTCCGCCGCCGCATGGCGCTGAACTGGGGCGTCCAGTCCTTCGTCACGCCGCGCGTCAACCACACCGACGCGATGTTCGCGCAGGTGGACGCGGTGCTGCTCCGCGAGGGCCTCGCCCAGGCGGGCGAGACCGTGGTCGTCGTCTCCGGATCGCCCCCCGGGCGCGCCGGCACGACGAACGACATGCGGGTGCACATCGTCGGCTCGTCCAGCTCGGCCGACAGGGCCGAGAACTGGGACCACTGAGTCCAGCACCCCCGGAGGGCCCGGCCGCGCGAGCGGCCGGGCCCTCCGGCGTTCCCCGGCGGTCCGCGTGGCGGGACGTGCCTCCGCGGGCCTATACCGTGGACCCATGCGACTCGGCGTACTCGACATCGGCTCCAACACGGTCCACCTGCTCCTCGTCGACGCGCACCCCGGCGCCCGCCCGGTGCCCTACCGCTCGCACAAGCGGAGCCTCGCTCTCGTGGCGCACCTGGACGCGGCGGGGGAGATCACCGAGCGTGGCCAGCGCGAACTGATCGCGTTCGTGACCGAGGCCGCCGAGGTCGCCCGCGAGCATCGCGCGGAGGACCTGCTGGCGTTCGCGACCTCCGCGATCCGCGAGGCCGGCAACGGTGCGGCGGTCCTCGACCGGGTCCGCGCCGAGACGGGTGTGCACCTCCAGGAGCTCGGAGGCGAGGCGGAGGCCTCGGCCACCTTCCTCGCCGTGCGCCGCTGGTTCGGCTGGGGCGCGGGCTCGATCCTGGACCTCGACATCGGCGGCGGCTCGTTCGAGCTCTCGATGGGTGTGGACGAGGTGCCCGAGCTCGCCGTGTCGGTCCCGCTCGGAGCGGGCAGGGTGACGCGCGACCTGCTGCTCGGCGATCCCGCTTCGGCCACGAGCGTGAAGGCCGCCCGGCGTCACGCCCGCGAGGTGCTCGCGGAGCCCGTCCGCGGCTTCCTCGCCCTGGGGCGCCCCGACCTGGTCGCAGGCACGTCGAAGACCTTCCGCTCCTTGGCGCGGATCACCGGCGCCGCTCCGAGCGCGGCCGGTCCGCTGATGCGCCGCGAGCTGCACCTGGTCGACCTCCGGCTGTGGTCCTCCCGCCTCGCCGCGATCAGCACGGCCGACCGCTCAGCCCTCCCCGGCGTCTCCGCTCTGCGGGCTCCGCAGCTGCTCGCGGGCGCTCTCGTCGCGGAGGCGGCCATGGACGCCCTCGGCGTCGAGACGCTGGTGATCTGCCCCTGGGCCACCCGCGAGGGGCTCATCATCCGCCGCTTCGAGCTGCTCGACGCGCAGATCCAGCGCGAGGACGTTCAGCTCAGCGCGATGCTGTAGGACAGCGACCGCCGTCCGCCCGGCTCGAGGACGATCTGGCGCGGCTTGTCGACGATGTCGCCGTCCCAGCCCTCGGGTGTCGGGACGCTCCGCCACGGCTCGAGGCAGACGAACGGTGCCCCGACGGGCTTCCATACGCCGACCACGTCGAAGTCCCCGGTGTCGACGACGATCGCACGGGCGGCGCCGTCGGCCTCGAGCCTGAGGGTCCGGCGGCGAGGCTCGTCGAAGATCATCACGCCCTCCTCGAAGTGGCCGTCGTCGACCGTCAGGACCCCGTCCTCGAGCGGCGCCGGGTGGCGGGCCTCCAGCAGCAGGTTCTCCGGAGCGCGGCGGAACCCCTCCGGCTCGGGCTGCGCGAAGCGGATGCGGTGCTCGCCGCGGCCCTCGGGCAGCGGCAGCGCGAAGGCCGGGTGGTTGCCGAGCGAGAAGCCCAGGGGAGAGGGACCCCTGTTCTCGACGGTCTGGGTGATCCGGAGCGAGGCGCCGGTCACGGCGTAGGCGATGAGGAGCGTCCAGTCGAAGGGGAACACCGCGCGCGTGGCGTCGTCGCTCCGGAGCCGGAACACCGCCTCGTCCGCCGAGACGCCCGCGAGCTCGAAGACGCGGTCCCGCGCGAAGCCGTGCTGACCCATCCGGTGGTCCGCGCCGTCGTGGTGCAGCGTGTCGCCGGGGAGGCGGCCGATGATCGGGAACAGCACGGGCGCGTGCCGGCGCCACTCCGGGCCGGCCTGCCACAGGTACTCGCGGCCCTCCTCGTCCCGGAGGGACGTCATCTCGGCGCCGGCGGTCGTCAGGGCGAGGCGCAGGCTCTCGCTGCCGAGGGTGAGGGCGGTGGGCGCGGGGGAGTCGCTGCTGGTCATTCTCCGATTCTGCCCGTCGCGCGGTGCGGGCGGGCATGTCGGCGGCGCGTGGCAGCATGGGGCGGTGCCTCCCGAGTCGATCCCCTCCTCCTGGCGCGCCCGCGTCGGCGAGCTCAGCGGATCCGCCGAGGCCGAGTCGCCGCCCGTCCTCACGCCGATCGGGCTGCAGTTCGAGCTGCGCCGACTGGTGCGCCGGGCCGACGATCCGTGGCGGGCGCCCGCGAGCGAGCGCGTCACGGCGAAGACCTACGACCCCGGCGAGCGCCGCGACCACCGTCTGGCCACCCGCCCCGTCGTCCGCGGGCGCGGGGGCGCCTGGAACCGCACCACCCTCACGTGGAAGTCGCTGAACTTCCAGACCCACCGGCTCTCGCTCGACCCCGCTCACCAGCGCTGGTTCGCCGAGTTCGCGGCCCTGCACCGCGCCACGCGCACCGTCCACCTGGGGCAGGACCCCGACTGGATCCACCTCGACGACTACGAGAGCCCGCTGCTCTGGCGGCTTCTCGAGCAGGCGCAGGCCGCCGGGATCCCGCTGCTCGCCCCGGAGAAGGGATCGGTCCGCCTCGCCGGTCCCGCGCACGTGGCGGTGACGGTCTCGGCGGAGGAGGGATCGCTCCGGTTGCGGCCGGTGCTGCGGATCGACGGTGCGGAGCACGCACCGGAGTCGGCGCGTCCGGTCGCCCGGCACGGCGTGTACGCGGTCGAGGGCGGCGATCCTTCCTCGCTCCTGCTCGCGCCCGCGTCCCTTCCCTTCGACGACGAGGAGCTGCGGCTCCTCGACCACCCCGAGGAGACGGTGGTCCCGGCGGAGGACGTGCCCGAGTTCGTCGGCGAGCACCTCCCCGCCCTCCGGGGCCGGGTCGCGGTCCGCGAGGAGGGCGTCGACCTCGTCCTGGACGACCCGGAGCCGCCGCGCCTGGTCTGCACGGTCTCGTTCGAGCCGCGGCGCGCCGTCAGGGTCGGCTGGCACTGGCGCCGCTCGCCCGATCGCGCGGGCGAGCTCGACGGCACGGCCGACGCGGCTCTCGAGCGCGCGGTGCTCCGCCGGGTGCGCTCGGTGCTCGGCGAGGCCGGATCCGCCGTCGTGCCGGAGCCGGGGACGAGCGCGGTCCTGCGCGGGGCCGAGGCGGCGGTGTTCGTGGTGGAGCAGCTCCCGCAGCTGGAGGGGATCGGCGGCGTCCGGGTCGAGCGCGAGGGCGCGGCCCCGGACTACCGCCTGCTGACCGGGCCGCTCACGCTCACCGTCACCGCCGTCGACACCGAGAGCGCCGACTGGTTCGACCTCGGCGTCGTCGTGACGATCGGCGACGCGACCGTGCCGTTCCTGCCCCTCTTCCGCGCTCTGGCGGCGGGCGGCGACCGCATCCGCCTGGTCGACCACTCCTACCTCTCGCTCGCGCACCCCGGCCTCGACCGGCTCCGGGAGCTGCTGACCCGGGCGGACGAGCTCGAGGAGTGGGAGACGGGACCGCGGCTCGGCCGGCACCAGACCGGGCTCTGGAACGAGCTGGAGGAGCTCGCTGACGAGAGCGTCCCCTCCGACGCGTGGCGCGCCGTGCTCGACTCCGCGCTGGCCGCCGGGTCGCCGGAGGACGTGGAGCCGCCGGAGGGACTGACCGCCCGGCTGCGCCCGTACCAGCGGGCGGGCTACGCCTGGCTCGTGCACCGCCTCCGCCACGGACTGGGCGGGATCCTGGCCGACGACATGGGCCTCGGCAAGACCCTGCAGGCGCTGGCCATGATGCTCGACGCGGTCGAGGAGGCGGGCCGCGCCGGGATCCGCCGCGCGCCGTTCCTCGTGGTCGCCCCCACGTCGGTCGTGCCGGGCTGGCGCTCGGAGGCCGAGCGCTTCGCGCCCGCCCTGCGCGTCCACGTCGTCGCGAGCTCGCGGGAGGGCGCGCTCGACGCGATCCCGGCCGACGCGGACGTGGTCCTCACCAGCTACGCGGTCCTGCGCCTCGGTGGCGAGCGCTGGGCGGCGAGGACGTGGTCGGCGCTGATCCTCGACGAGGCCCAGTTCGTCAAGAACCCGGCCTCGCAGACGCACCTGGCCGCCCGCGGGGTCGGCGCGCCCGTCACGCTCGCTCTCACGGGCACTCCGCTGGAGAACTCGCTCGATGAGCTCTGGGCGGTCCTCGCCCTCGTGGCGCCCGGGCTCCTGCCGCCGCTGCGCCGCTTCCGCGAGGAGTACACCCGGCCGATCCTGCACGCGGAGGCGCCCGTCGGCATCGCCTCGCCCGATCTGTCCGAGGGGCGGACCGTCAGCCACACCGAGGGCGCGCGCCGCCGCCTCGAGAGACTGCGTCGGCGACTGCGTCCGTTCCTGCTCCGCCGCACCAAGGAGGCGGTGGCGCCGGAGCTCCCCGAGAAGCAGGAGCAGACGATCGAGGTCGCGCTGACTCCCGCCCACCGAGTGCTCTACGACGGCTACCTCCAGCGCGAGCGCCGGAAGCTCCTGGGCCTGGTCGACGACCTCGACCGGCAGCGCTTCACGGTGTTCCGCTCGCTCACCCTGCTGCGCCTGCTCGCGCTCGACGCGTCCCTGGTCGACCCGGCCTACCGGCACGTTCCGTCCGCGAAGCTCGACGTGCTCGTCCAGCAGCTCGACGACGTGATCGCGGAGGGCCGCCGAGCCCTCGTCTTCAGCACTTTCACGTCGTACCTGGAGCGGGCGGGGGAGCGGCTGCGCCGGCGCGGCATCCCCTTCGTGCAGCTCGACGGCTCCACCCGGGACCGCGCGGGAGTGATCGAGGAGTTCCGCTCGGGAGCCGCGCCCGTCTTCCTGATCAGCCTGAAGGCGGGCGGCACCGGGCTCACGCTCACCGAGGCCGATCACGTCTTCATCCTCGACCCGTGGTGGAACCCGGCGGCCGAGGCGCAGGCCGTCGACCGCGCGCATCGCATCGGCCAGGAGCGGCGGGTGAACGTGTACCGGCTGGTGGCGGCGGACACGATCGAGGAGAAGATCGTGCGCCTCCAGGAGCGCAAGGGCCGTCTCAGCGCAGCGGTGCTCGACGAGGGCGAGCTCTTCGCGCGGGCGCTGACGGCCGATGACGTCCGCGAGCTGTTGGCCGAGTGACCACGGCCCCACGAAGGGTGACGGAACGGCCAGCCGCGACCCAGGGTCCGAGCGCACACTGAGCGGATGAGACGCCGCCGCCCCCGCCCCCGCGCCGACTGGATCGTGGCCCTCGAGAAGGGCGACGACGCCGGGCTCTTCGGGCCGGGCAGCGCGGTCTGGGCGGTGAACGGAGGGCTGCCGACGATGATCGCCGGAGTGCGGGCTCTGCTCATGCAGACCCTTCACGCCGGAGCGATGGCCGGTGTCCACGATCACTCCCGCTACCGCGAGGACCCGATGGGCCGGCTCGACAACACGGTCCGCTGGGTCCTGACCACCAGCTTCGGGGACACCGCCGCGGCGAGCGGAGCGGCGCGCTGGGTGACCGGCGTGCACGAGCGGATCGTCGGCTCCTACGAGGACGCCGGCGGGCGCGAGCGCTCCTACTCCGCCCAGGATCCCCGCCTGCTGCTCTGGGTGCACGACGCCTTCACCGACGCGTTCCTCGGCGCTCACGAGATCTGGGGTGGACGGATCCCCGGCGGCCCCGACGCCTACGTGCGCGAGTGGGCCGCCTCCGGCCGACTGCTCGGAGTGGAGGATCCGCCCGAGAGCGTCGCGGAGCTCCGCGCGCAGCTCGCCGGATTCGCGGGCGAGCTCAAGCCCGACGCGCGCGTGCACGAGGCGGTCGGCTTCCTCCGCGACATCCGGCTGCCGGGGGAGGCGGGCGTGGTCTACCCGCTGCTGTTCGCCGGCGCGGTCGCCTCGCTCAGCCCCGAGGTGCGGAGGCTCCTGGGCCTCCGGCGCCCGTGGTGGCCGGCGATCACGGCGAACCGCCTGCTGTTCGTGTTCCTGGGCCGGTATCTCGGCCGGGTCTCGCCGAGCGAGCAGGCCGCGATCGACCGCATCGCCGGCCTCGATCCGGTGCGCACCGGCGCCTGACGCTCTTTCCGTACACCTGTCCGAGAAGTGGTAGACTGACGTCGATGACTTCCGCCCGCCTCGCCTCCGTGCCCGCGGCGGAGTACCCGGTGGCGCCCGGTTCCGCCGACCCGCGGGCCCGGCGCACCCGCCGCCGCGTGTTCGACGCGGTCGAGCGCCTCGTCATGCAGAGCGACGGCGAGAGGGCCGAGGGCATCGCGGTGAGCGACATCGTGCGCGAGGCCGGGATCAGCCGCAGCTCGTTCTACGCCCACTTCGACGACGCGGCGGGAGTCGCCTCCGCGCTGCTCCGCCAGGACCTCGCGGTCGCCGACGTCGCCGAGGGCGATCCCGCCGACCGCTGCGGAGCCGACGCCCTGCAGCGCGGCTACTCGCGGCTCGTCGAGCGGCTGGTCGACCGCCACGCCTTCCACGCCCGGCTCCGCGCGCGAGCCTCCGCCCGGGTCGCCTCCGACGACGCCGTGCTCGACACGGCGCTCGCCCTGCACCGCGAGGTGCTCGCCCGGGTCGACGTCCCCGCATCGGTCGACCCCGAGCTCACCGCGGTCTTCGCGGCCGGCGGTGTCCTCTCCGTGGTCGGCGCCTGGCTCGCCGGCTCCCTCGACGGCACCGACGAGGAGCTGGTCGAGCACCTCGTCGCGCTGCTCCCGGCCTGGCTCGCCGCGGCGCCGCTGCGCCCCCTGGACTCCTCACTCCCACCACGCCCCACGACGAAAGGCACGACATGATGACATTCGAGGTCGGCGAGACGCTGGTCTACCCGCACCACGGAGCGGTGACGATCACCGGGCTCGAGAAGCGCTCGGTCAAGGGCGTCGAGAAGACGTTCATGACCATGAACGTGCACACCAGCGAGCTCACCATCACCCTCCCCGTCGAGAACGCCGAGCTCGTCGGCGTCCGCGAGATCATCGACGACGCCGGAGTCCAGGCCGTCTACGACGTCCTGCGCAGCGACGTCGCGGAGGAGGCAAGCAACTGGTCCCGCCGCTTCAAGGCCAACCAGGAGAAGATGGCCAGCGGCAGTGTGTACCGCGTCAGCGAGGTCGTCCGCGACCTGTGGCGCCGCGAGCAGGCGGGCGGCGTCTCCGCCGGCGAGAAGCGGATGCTCCTCAAGGCGCGTCAGATCCTCGTGTCGGAGCTCTCGCTCGCCCTGAAGGGCACCGATGAGGAGGCCTCGGCCAAGCTCGACGAGGTCCTCGCCTCGGCGATCTGACCTCCCGTCGCGGCGGGCCGGCTCACTCGGGTCGGCACGCCGCGATGATCCTCGCGGCGACCTCGTCCTGCGAGGCGGAGCCGTCGATCCGCACCAGGAGCTCGCGCTCGTCGTAGACCTCCGCCAGGGGAGCGGTCTCGCGCTCGTAGACCTCGATCCGGTTCCGGACGACCTCGGGGTCGTCGTCGGCACGGTCCTGCTCTTGCGCCCGCACGTGCAGCCGCGCGAGGACCACGTCCGCGTCGGCCGTGAGCAGCACGACGCACGTCAGCGGCGTGCCCCGCTCCTCGAGGAGCTCCGCCAGCGCGTCCACCTGGGCGAGCGTGCGCGGGTAGCCGTCGAGGATGAACCCGTCCCGGGCGTCCTCCTCGGCGATGCGCTCCGCCACCAGCGCGTTCGTCAGCTCGTCCGGCACGTACTCGCCGGCCTCCACGAGCGCCTGCAGGCGCCGTCCGAGGTCGGTGCCGTCGGCGACGTGCGCGCGGAACAGATCGCCGGTGGAGATGGCCGGCACCCCCAGCTCGCGCGACAGCACGGCCGCCTGGGTGCCCTTGCCCACGCCGGGCGGGCCCATCATGATGACGCGCATCGCTCGTCCTCCTCGGTGTCGTCAGGCGATGCTAGCGGTGCGGAGCGGGGAGGCCGGTGCACACCGCGCCCGTAGGCTGGCGGGACGAGCCGAGGAGGACCGATGCCCGCAGCACCAGGGGCCGAGCAGGCCGCCGCCGATCTGGCCGCGCTCCTGCGCGAGGTCTCCGCCGAGCTCGACGCCCGCGGCATCGCCGACCAGGCCGTCGCCGAGCTGCGGACTCCGCGCGCGATCCTCGGCTTCCGCCGCAAGCCCGTGATGGCCTCCGTCACCCGCGCGTGGCGCCTGGGCGTCGTGCTCCTCGGGCGCGGAGGCGAGCTGTTCGCGACGGGCTCGGTGACCCGCGCCGTCGCTCCACTGCACGCCAACAACCAGTCGGAGTCGCAGGAGGCGCGCCGCGAGATCCGGCGCGCCGCCTTCGACGGACCGTTCCAGGAGGGCGAGATCGTCAACTACGGCTGGCGGCGCCTCATCCTGGACGCCCCGGCGCTCGAGTCGGGCCAGGAGCCGCTGGCCCTGCGCGGCTCCGAGGTGCTCGTGCGCTGGGCGCCCGGTCTGGGCGAGCAGGGACTGATGCCGCTGCGCCGGTACCTGGCCGACCGCCTCGACCTCCTCGAGGCCGACTAGCGCCGGGTCACTCCTCCTCGGCCACCGGGTGGAACCACGGCGGGTAGACAGCGACGCGGGGAGAGGCGTCGATGCCCTCGAAGAGAGCCTTGACGCGGTTCCGGGCGGCGACCGACGCCACGCCGACCGTCGCGACGCCGTCGAGCGGGAAGCGCTCGGGCACGAGCGCCTCGGCGCTGCGCAGAGCCGGCTCGTCGACGAGGAGGCGCGCGAAGGTGCGCACGAGCGCGTCGCCCTCGGTGAAGCGCGTGAGGACGTGGGAGGCGTCGCCGTCGCTCAGCACCGGGGCGGAGGCGAGCGAGCCCACCAGGACGACGTACTGCGAGGCCGTGGTCGTGTGGGCGCTCGGCGACCAGTGCGGAGCGACCCGCTCGCCGCGCAGGTCGGCCCAGAGTGCGGCGTCGGGGGAGAGGAAGAAGGGCACGAAGCCGGCGACGCTCATGCCGTCCTTCACCTGGACGGCACGGCGGTGCTCGCGGGTGGTCTCGGCACTGACGTCGATCGCGGGGCGCTCCTCGAGCTGCTGGTCCGCCAGGATCGCGCCGGCGGCGACGATCGCCTCGAGGTTGTCGAGGTGGGTGACGTGGTAGATCCGCTGCGCGGCGATGTCGACCTTGGGCAGGGGCTTCTCGCGCGCCGTGCCGCGCGCGGCCGCGCGGGCGGTGGCTGCACGGGAGGTGCCGGGCACGCGCGCGGGGGTGCGGGTGGCACGGCCGACCTGCTCGGGGAGCTTCTTCGGGGTGCAGACGTCGCAGAGCGCGATGTCGAGGCCGTGGATGCATTCGGTGGGCACTCTGGATTCCTTCTGCGCGCGGGCTCGGGGTTCCGCCGCAGGGACGACGTTACGCGACCGGGGCCCCCGTGCGTCCCGGCGGCGGCGATCCGCCGGGTCGCGGCGCCCGGCCGGGCATCCTCTGGGAGGCGCCGGAGCGCCGCTCCCCGCCGCGTAGCGTGAGCGGGATGAAGCGCGTGCCGCCCGCCGAGGGCCAGGAATCCGTCTGGGACTACCCGCGACCCCCCAGGGTCGAGACCACCTCCGAGCACGTCGTCGTGACGCTCGGGGGCGTCGTCGTCGCCGAGACCCGCGAGGCGCTGCGCGTCCTCGAGACGAGCCACCCTCCCGTCTACTACCTCCCCGTGTCCTCGTTCGCGCCAGGGGCGCTCGAGCCCGCGCCGGGCCGCAGCATCTGCGAGTTCAAGGGCGCGGCCTCCTACCTCACCGTGCGCGGAGGAGGAGCGGTCGCGGAGGCGGCGGGCTGGACGTACCCGGAGCCGATGGGCGGCTTCGAGGCCCTCGTCGACACGGTCGCCCTCTACCCCGGGCGGATGGACTCCTGCACGGTCGACGGCGAGACGGTCCAGCCGCAGCCGGGCGACTTCTACGGCGGCTGGATCACCTCACGCGTGGTCGGTCCGTTCAAGGGGTCCCCGGGCACGATGTTCTGGTGAATCAGGCCGGGGAGGACGGACCGAGCGAGTCCTGGACGAGGATCGCCCGTGCACCGTCGAGCCCGGCGACCCCGAGCGTCCACTCCGGCCGCACCAGGGTCTCCGGGGTGACGCGGAATCGCAGCTCCTCGACCGACGCGCCGTCCGGGCCGACGATCCGGTGCGCCCCGTTCGGCTGGTAGCCGAGAGCCTCCGACACCCGGATCGAGCGAGCGTTCCAGGCGAGGGCGGCGCTCTCGGCGACCTCGGCTCCGAGGTGGTCGAAGGCGAGGAGGAGCACGGCGGCGCGCATCTCGCGCCCGAGGCCGCGGCCCTGCGCCGAGCGGGTGAGCCACGAGCCCGAGGTCAGGGTGCGGGTGGCGGCGAAGGACTCGGCGACCACGTCCTGGCAGCCGACGACCCGGCCGTCCTCGACCACGGCGAACGCGACGCGCCACGACTCCCGCGTCGTCTGCGCGCGCTGCGACCAGTGGAAGCGCGCGAGCTCGCCGGGCAGGCGCTCCGGCGGCGCCTCGGCCCAGGGGGAGGGGAACGGCGAGCGGCCGCTGTCGTGCACGCCCGCGAGAGCGGCGTCGGCGAGAGGGCCGAGGTCGGCGTCGCGGACCGGATGCAGCTCGAGCCGCGGCGTGCGCAGCTCCAGCGAGAACAGGGGCCAGGGGTCGGTGCTCATCCGACGACGCTAGCGAGCGGAGGCGCGCAGCGCGCGACCCGGCGGGTACCGGTGGTGGGACTCGAACCCACAAGCCCTCTCGGACAGAGCATTTTGAGTGCCCCGCGTCTGCCATTCCGCCACACCGGCTCATCACCAGCCCGTCGAGAATACCGTAGGCTCATCGGCGTGACTGACCAGGAACCCTCGTCGACCGCACCCCGTCGGGTCGTCGTCGCCGAAGACGAATCCCTCATCCGCCTCGACATCGTGGAGATCCTCCGCGACAACGGCTTCGAGGTCGTCGGCGAGGCCGGCGACGGCGAGACCGCTGTGGCCCTCGCCACCGAGCTGCGCCCCGACCTCGTCATCATGGACGTCAAGATGCCCCAGCTCGACGGCATCTCGGCGGCCGAGCGCCTCTCGAAGGCGCACATCGCGCCCGTCGTCCTGCTCACCGCCTTCAGCCAGAAGGAGCTCGTCGAGCGTGCCAGCGAGGCCGGAGCGCTCGCCTACGTCGTGAAGCCCTTCACGCCCAACGACCTGCTGCCCGCGATCGAGATCGCCCTCTCGCGGTACGCCCAGATCCTCACCCTCGAGGCCGAGGTCGCCGACATGGTCGAGCGCTTCGAGACCCGCAAGCTCGTCGATCGCGCCAAGGGCCTGCTCAACGAGAAGATGGGCCTCACCGAGCCCGAGGCGTTCCGCTGGATCCAGAAGGCGTCGATGGACCGCCGCCTCACCATGCACGACGTCGCCCAGGCGATCATCGAGCAGCTGAGCCCGAAGAAGGCCTAGCGCTCACCGCCCTCCGGGGCTCACGGCCAGAGGCGGGTGCGCTCCCACGGGGAGCCGCCCGCTTCCGTCTTTCCCGGGCGGTACTCGAGGCGGGTGTGGTCCTGCTCCGGCGCCGTCGAGCCCTGCCAGAACTCGATGCGCTCGGGGACCACGCGGTACACGGCCCATTCGCGGTCGAGCGTAGCGGGTGAGCAGCCGACGGCGACGCTGGTCTGCAGCGTGACGAGCCCGAAGTCCTGGGCGCTGCGCATCGGCTCGCTCTGGCGTCCGACGAGCAGGGCGGTGCGCCCGGCCTCGGAGCGGCGGCGGAAGTCGTCGGCCGACTCCTGCGCGGACGCGCGCTCGACGCGGCCCTCGACCCGGACCTGCCGGCCCTGCACCGGCCAGAAGAAGGTCAGCGCGGCGTGCGGGTTCTCCTCCATGGCGCGCCCCTTGGGGCTGGTGGCGTGGGTGGAGAACGCCCAGCCCGCCTCGTCGATCTCGCGCAGCACGAGCACGCGTGCCGAGACGGTGCCGTCGTCGGAGGCGGTGGAGAGCGTCGCGCCGTGGGGGAGGAGCTGCCCGGCGTCCTTCGCCTCCTCGAGCCACTGCGCGAACAGCTCGAGGGGATCGGCCGGAGCCGCCTCCGCATCGAAGGAGGGCAGATCGGAGGGCATGGACGGAAGGCTCTTGAGGAGTTGGCGAAGGCTCATCCGCTCAGTGTCGTCCTTCGTGCGCCACCTGGCACAGTCGCGCGCCGTCGCTTGACAGGGCCGCGCGCCGCGGTGCTACGGTCCGAATGGTCACCCACGGAGGATGCTCTTTCGGTCAGCGAATCGGTCGCTCAGCGATGTGGAGCGGCTGCCGGGGTCGCGATCGCTGCAGCCGACCGCGCTCACGACGATGGGAAATGTGTCGGTATTCGGCACCTGCACTCTGTGGCCGGTGCATCCTTCCCCGTCGTGGAACCGTGCAGGGAGTAGGAGATGGTCCGAGTACACGCAGTTCGTGAGCCCAGATGGGGTCGACCTCGGACCAGGCTCGGCCTTCTTCTCTTCACCGTCTCGCTCGTCACCTTTCTCGCGGCCGGGGCATCTCGATCCGCCATCGAGACGACGGCGCCTCCCGTGATCCTGATCGGCGGCCTCCTCATCCTCGCTTTCGTGCCACGAGCGATCCCGCCGTCTTCGGGAGGACGGTGGTCGTGGTTCTTCGAACGAATCAGCACGAGGTCTGCGGCACGGGCGTACTACCTGCAACTCGCGGTGGGCATCGTCGGCGCGGTGGTCGCTCTTGAGGTCGGAGCGCCGATCGCATCATCGATCGCGGCGGGGATCGTGGCGGTCCTCGGCACGGTCCTCGATCTCATCTTCCGCAGCGATGCCTGACCGAGCTCGGATCCGCGCGGTCAGCGGGCGTCGCGGATGATGTTGGTGATCCGCACGGTCGAGAGGCGGCGCCCCTCCTGATCGCGCACGACGATCTCGTGCGTGGTGAGGGTGGAGCCGAGGTGGATCGCATCGCAGGTGGCGATGACGAAGCCCGAGCGGACGGAGCGGCTGTGGCTCGCGTTCAGCTCGATGCCCATCGCCAGCCTGCCCTCGCCGGCGTGCACGTTCGCCGCGATCGAGCCCATCGACTCGGCGAGCACGACGTGCGCGCCGCCGTGCAGGATGCCGACCGGCTGCCGGTTGCCCTCGACGGGCATCGAGGCCACCGAGTGCTGCGGCGTGAGCTCGTGCCAGAGGATCCCCATCCGCTCGGCGAGCTCGCCCATGCCGCGGCCGATCCCGGCGACGAGGTCGAGCGCGGGCGGGCGGATCCAGGCGGTCGTGGCGGGGGTCGGCTCGGTCACGTCGCTCCTCGAACTGGAGCCTCGGAGCGGTCCTGACCGGCGGGCGCGAGCGGGCCGATCCGGTGTCGGAGGCGCTGTGTAGTCTGGCCCTGTGTCAGATCCGGAACAGCCTACCCTCCTGCTCGTCGACGGCCATTCCCTGGCGTTCCGGGCGTTCTACGCGCTTCCGGTCGACAGCTTCCAGACCCGCGAGGGCCAGCACACGAACGCCATCCACGGCTTCCTGTCGATGCTGATCCTGCTGCTGAAGAACGAGAAGCCGACCCACCTCGGCGTCGCTTTCGACATCTCCCGCTACTCGTTCCGCACCCGCGAGTACCCGGAGTACAAGGGCACCCGCGGCGAGACCCCGCCCGAGTTCAAGGGCCAGGTCCCCCTCCTCGAGGAGGCTCTGCACGCCATGAACATCCGCACCGTCTCGAAGGAGGACTTCGAGGCCGACGACATCCTCGCGACGCTCGCACGGCAGGGGGCCGAGGCCGGCTTCCGCGTGCTGGTCGTCTCGGGAGACCGCGACACCATCCAGCTGGTGACCCCCGACGTCACCCTGCTCTACCCCTCCACCCAGGGTGTCTCGCAGCTCACGCGCTACGACCGCGACAAGGTGTTCGAGAAGTACGGCGTCGAGCCGCACCAGTACCCCGAGATCGCCGCCCTCGTCGGCGAGACGAGCGACAACCTGCCCGGCGTCGACAAGGTCGGCCCCAAGACGGCCGCCAAGTGGGTCAACCAGTACGGCACCGTCGCCGACATCATCGCCCACGCCGACGAGATCAAGGGCGTGGTCGGCGAGAAGCTGCGCGAGCAGAAGGAGAACGCCCTCCGCAACCGCCGCCTCAACCGCCTGGTGACCGACGTCGAGCTGCCGCTCGGGCCGCACGACCTGACGCGCCGCCCGATCGACCCGGACGCGGTCCGCGAGATCTTCAGCCGCCTCGAGTTCAAGACCCTGCAGGAGCGGGTCCTCACGATCGCCGCGGAGGAGGGCGTCGACGGCGCCGCCGCGGCCCTGGCGGGCGACGTGGTCACGACCTCCGCCCCCGCCGTCCGCACCCTGGTGGACGAGGAGCTCGCGCACTGGCTCGACCGCGTCTCGGCGAAGGGCACCGCCCCCGTCGCCGTCCAGGTGCAGCTCGGAGCCGGCGGGCTCGAGGGCGTGGGCCTGGCAATCGAGAAGGAGACGGCGTTCGTCCCGTGGGCCGCCGAGCGGCCGGACTACACCGCGCTCGAGCAGTGGCTGGCCGGTTCCGCTCCCAAGTACTTCGCCGACGCGAAGCCCCAGATCAAGGCGCTGCGGCGGGCCGGACTCCCCGTCGGGGGGCTCGCCTTCGACACCCGCGTCGCCTCCTGGCTGGTGCAGCCCACCGGGCACCCGGCCACGCTCGCGGCGCAGGTCGCGCAGCACCTCGACGAGACCATGGCGCAGGGCGACCCGAACCAGCTGGTCCCCACCGTCGAGCCGATGGGGCCCGCGACCGAGGCCTGGTACGCGTACCGGCTGGTCGCTCCGCTGCGCGAGCGCCTGGGCGAGGGGATGCTCTCGGTGCTCGTCGACATCGAGCTGCCGATCGTCCAGGTCCTCGCGACCATGGAGCTCACCGGCGTCGCGATCGACGCCGAGGTGCTCGCGCGCCTCCGGGGCGAGCTGACCGTCTCGGCCGCCGACCTCGCGAGCCGTGCGTTCGCCGAGATCGGCCACGAGATGAACCTCGGCTCGCCGAAGCAGCTGCAGCAGGTCCTCTTCGAGGAGCTCGACATGCCGCGCACCCGGGCGACGAAGACGGGCTACACGACCGACGCCTCCGCCCTGGCCGACCTGCAGGAGTCGCACCCGCACCCCTTCCTCGGCCTGCTGCTCGAGCACCGCGACGCGACCAAGCTCAAGCAGATCATCGAGACGCTCGAGAAGTCGGTCACCGCCGACGGCCGGATCCACACCAGCTACGACCAGACCGGCACCGCCACCGGACGCATCTCCTCCAACGACCCCAACCTGCAGAACATCCCGGTCCGCAGCGAGGTCGGTCGCCGCATCCGCACCGCCTTCGTCCACGGAGCGGACGCCAGCACCCTCCTCACCGCCGACTACTCGCAGATCGAGATGCGGATCATGGCGCACCTCTCCGGCGACGCCGGACTGATCGAGGCCTTCCACTCCGGCGAGGACCTGCACCGCTTCGTCGGCTCGCGGATCTTCGGCGTCGATCCGGGCGACGTCACCTCGGCCATGCGCAACAAGGTCAAGGCGATGTCGTACGGCCTCGCCTACGGCCTGAGCGCCTTCGGCCTGTCGAAGCAGCTGCGCATCTCGAGCGCCGAGGCCAAGCAGCTGATGACCGACTACTTCGTCCGCTTCGGCGCGGTGCGCGACTATCTCCGCAGCGTCGTCGAGCAGGCCCGCGAGACCGGCTACACCGAGACGATCTTCGGTCGCCGGCGTCCGTTCCCCGACCTGCAGAGCGCGAACCGCGTCCTCCGCGACAACGCCGAGCGGGCGGCGCTGAACTCGCCGATCCAGGGCTCGGCCGCCGACATCATGAAGCGCGCGATGATCGGCGTGCAGGCCGACCTCGACGAGCAGGGGCTCGGCTCGCGGATGCTCCTCCAGGTGCACGACGAGCTGATCTTCGACGTCGCCCCCGGCGAGGAGGAGCCGCTCGAGGCGATCGTCCGCGGCCGGATGGCGGGGGCCGCCGACCTGAGCGTCCCGCTCGAGGTGCAGGTGGGCCACGGGTCCGACTGGGACGTCGCCGCGCACTGAGCCGGACGCGGCGCCTGGCTAGGCTCGGAGGCATGAGCCCCGACCTCCCCCGCGAGCCCACCGCCGTCGACGCCGTCGCCGAGCGCTGGGTCGACACCCTCGTCGACCTCGACCCCACCCTCGGCACCGCGATCGGACGCAGCGGCGCGAACGGCCGGCTGGGCGACTACTCGCCGGCCGGTCTCGAGCGCGCCCGAGCGGCGACCGCCTCGGCCCTGGCCGAGCTCGAGGCCGCCGAGCCCGAGGACGACGTCGACCGCGTCACGGTCGCCGATCTCGGCGCCGAGCTCCGGCTCTCCCTGGAGGGGCACGACGCCGGCCTGCCGCTGCGGGACCTCAACGTGATCGCGTCCCCGGCGCAGGAGCTGCGCGACGTCTTCGACCTGATGCCGACGGACGAGGTCGCCGACTGGGAGGCGGTCGCCGAGCGGCTGCTGGCCGTGCCGGCCGCACTCGAGGGCTACGCGGAGACCCTGCGCGAGGGGATCCGCACCGGCGTGGTCCCCGCCCGCCGCCAGGTCGAGCTCGTCGCCGAGCAGGCGCGGAAGATCGCTGCTCCCCGCGGGTTCTTCGCCGAGCTGGCCGCGGAGGCCGCTCCCACCGCGGGATCCCTGCCCGCGTCGCTCGCCCAGCGGCTGGAGGACGGCGCCCGCCGCGCTTCGGCCGCCTACGGGTCGCTCGCGCAGTTCCTCCAGGGTGAGCTCGCCCCTGCCGCGACCGAGCAGGACGCCGTCGGCCGGGAGCTGTACGCGCTGCACTCCCGCCGGTTCCTCGGCGCGGTCGTCGACCTCGACGAGACCTACGAGTGGGGGATCGAGGAGCTGGCCCGGATGACGTCCGAGCAGGAGGCGATCGCGCGCGAGATCCTGCCCGGCGCCTCCGTCGCCGAGGCCGTCGCCCACCTCGAGGCGGACCCGGCCCGCACTCTGCACGGCGTCGACGCTCTGCAGGCCTGGATGCAGGAGACCAGCGACCGCTCGGTCCGCGAGCTCGCCGGCACCGCGTTCGACATCCCGGAGGAGGTGCGCCGCCTCGAGTGCAGGATCGCGCCGACCCAGGAGGGCGGCATCTACTACACCGGCCCGAGCGACGACTTCTCGCGGCCGGGTCGGATGTGGTGGTCGGTCCCGGCCGGGGTCACCGAGTTCGCCACCTGGCGAGAGCTGACCACGGTCTACCACGAGGGCGTCCCGGGCCATCACCTGCAGATCGGCCAGGCCGTCCACAACCGCGCCCGCCTCAACACCTGGCGCCGTCAGCTGGCCGGGACCTCCGGCCACGCCGAGGGCTGGGCGCTCTACGCGGAGCGGCTGATGGAGCGCTTCGGCTACCTCGACGACCCGGCCGACCGCCTGGGCATGCTGGACGGACAGCGGATGCGCGCGGCGCGCGTCGTGCTGGACATCGGTGTGCACCTGCAGAAGCCGATGCCGGGCTCCGCCACCGTCTGGACCGCCGACTCGGCCCTCGACTTCCTGCGCGCCAACGTCAACATGGACGACGCGTTCGTGCGCTTCGAGGTGAACCGGTACCTCGGCTGGCCGGGACAGGCTCCGTCCTACAAGATCGGGCAGCGGATCTGGGAGCAGCTGCGCGACGAGGCGGAGGCGCGCGAGGGCGCCGCGTTCTCGCTCGCGGGCTTCCACCGGAGGGCGCTCGACCTCGGCGGCGTCGGTCTCGACACCCTCCGCTCCTCCCTCGCCGGCTGACCTCGGAACACGCGCCTGGACGGGTGCGGCGAGATTGCCGTGCGCCTCCCGGGGCGTCTAAGCTGGGGTGTCACATCTGTGGCGCCGCCGTGCCCGCGGCGCGCGAGGAAGGCCGGTCATCCGGCCGGCCGAGCGCGGCTCCCGGGTCGGAGGCACATCCCTCACCACCGCAGTGGTCACCACTCCGCCGAGCCGCGAGGCCCGCAGGCGGCCGCCGCCCGAGACCCATCCATCCTGGAGCATCCCTTAATGACAACCGCAACGACCGACAAGGCAACCAAGCAGGTCGCGATCAACGACATCGGGTCTGCTGAAGACTTTCTTGCCGCGGTCGAAAAGACTCTGAAGTTCTTCAACGACGGAGACCTCATCGAAGGCACCGTCGTGAAGATCGACCGCGACGAGGTCCTCCTCGACGTCGGCTACAAGACCGAGGGCGTCATCCCCTCGCGCGAGCTCTCCATCAAGCACGACGTCGACCCCTCCGAGGTCGTCAACGTGGGCGACAGCGTCGAGGCCCTCGTCCTCCAGAAGGAGGACAAGGAGGGTCGCCTGATCCTGTCCAAGAAGCGTGCGCAGTACGAGCGCGCGTGGGGCGACGTCGAGAAGATCAAGGAGTCGGACGGCGTCGTCACCGGCTCGGTCATCGAGGTCGTCAAGGGCGGTCTCATCGTCGACATCGGCCTCCGCGGCTTCCTCCCGGCCTCGCTCATCGAGCTGCGCCGCGTCCGCGACCTCACGCCGTACCTCGGCCAGGAGATCGAGGCGAAGATCCTCGAGCTCGACAAGAACCGCAACAACGTGGTCCTGTCGCGTCGCGCGCTCCTCGAGCAGACCCAGTCCGAGAGCCGCACCACGTTCCTGAACAACCTGCACAAGGGTCAGGTCCGCAAGGGCGTCGTGTCGTCGATCGTCAACTTCGGTGCGTTCGTCGACCTGGGCGGCGTCGACGGTCTCGTCCACGTCTCCGAGCTCTCCTGGAAGCACATCGAGCACGCCTCCGAGGTCGTCGAGGTGGGCCAGGAGGTCACCGTCGAGATCCTCGAGGTCGACCTCGACCGCGAGCGCGTGTCGCTCTCGCTCAAGGCGACCCAGGAGGACCCGTGGCAGGTCTTCGCCCGCACCCACGCGATCGGACAGGTCGCGCCGGGCAAGGTCACGAAGCTGGTCCCGTTCGGTGCCTTCGTCCGCGTCGCGGACGGCATCGAGGGTCTCGTCCACATCTCCGAGCTGTCGGGCAAGCACGTCGAGCTCGCCGAGCAGGTCGTGTCGGTCGGCGAAGAGGTGTTCGTCAAGGTCATCGACATCGACCTCGACCGTCGCCGCATCTCCCTCTCGCTCAAGCAGGCGAACGAGAACATCGACCCCGAGGGCACCGAGTTCGACCCGGCGCTCTACGGCATGGCCACGGAGTACGACGACCAGGGGAACTACAAGTACCCCGAGGGCTTCGACCCCGAGACCAACGAGTGGCGCGAGGGCTTCGAGTCGCAGCGCGAGGCCTGGGAGCAGGAGTACGCCGCTGCTCAGGCGCGCTGGGAGGCCCACAAGGCCCAGGTCGCCAAGTCGCAGGAGGAGGCGGCCACCGTCTCCGAGGGCGTCTCGGTCGGTGCCGGCTTCACCAGCGAGTCGACCACCGGCGGCACCCTCGCCGACGACGAGTCGCTCGCCGCGCTCCGCGAGAAGCTGTCCTCGAACAACTGATCGCGAGCACATCGCAACGAACGGCCGGTCCCCTCGGGGGCCGGCCGTTCGGCGTTCCGGGCGACGGCGCTGGGTAGGGTGGCCGGGTGCATCTCGTCGCCCTCACCGGAGGCATCGCCTCGGGCAAGTCCACCGTCGCCCGCCGTCTCGCCGAGCGCGGAGCGGTGGTGGTCGACGCCGACGTCCTCGCGCGGGAGGTCGTCGAGCCGGGGGAGCCGGCGCTGGCGGCGATCTCCGAGCGCTTCGGCCCGTCCGTGATCCGCGCGGACGGCACGCTCGACCGTCCGGCGCTCGGCGCGATCGTCTTCTCGGACGCCACGGCGCGGGCGGATCTCAACGCCATCACCCATCCGGCGGTGACTCTCCGCTCGCAGCGGCTGTTCGCGCAGGCCGCCGAGGCGGACCCGGCCGCGGTGGTCGTCTACGACGTCCCCCTTCTGGCCGAGGGCCGTGGCGCGGGGGAGTTCGACGAGGTGGTCGTCGTGCGCGCGCCGCAGCACGTCCGCATCCAGCGCCTCGTCGCCCTCCGGGGGATGACCGAGGAGGAGGCGCGTGCGAGGGTCTCGTCGCAGGCGAGCGACGAGGAGCGTCTCGCTCTCGCCGACGTCGTGATCGACTCCTCCGGCACGCTGGAGGAGACGCTCGCCCGGACCGACGCGCTGTGGGAGCGGCTCGCCCGCTGACGGTCCTCCGAGGGCACCTCCCTCGGGGTGGAGCAGTCCGGCCGGGGAGCGCACCCCCGTTCGCCGCCAGCGCACGCGCCGTCCGGTGTCGGTGGTCGCGGCTACGCTTCGAACCATGGAGCCAACCCGTGCCGTGCACCCGTTCGAGGTCATCAGCGAGTACAAGCCGAGCGGTGACCAGCCCGGCGCGATCGCCGATCTGAGCGCCCGCATCAACGCCGGCGAGACCGACGTCGTCCTCCTGGGCGCCACCGGAACCGGCAAGTCCGCGACCACGGCCTGGCTCGTCGAGGCCGTGCAGCGCCCCACGCTCGTGCTCGCGCACAACAAGACCCTCGCGGCGCAGCTCGCCAACGAGTTCCGCGAGCTGTTCCCGAACAACGCCGTCGAGTACTTCGTCTCGTACTACGACTACTACCAGCCCGAGGCCTACGTCCCGCAGACGGACACCTTCATCGAGAAGGACAGCTCGGTCAACGCCGAGGTCGAGCGGCTGCGCCACTCCACCACGAACTCGCTCCTGAGCCGCCGCGACGTGATCGTGGTGTCGACCGTCTCCTGCATCTACGGCCTCGGGCAGCCCGAGCAGTACCTCGAGGCGATGGTGGCTCTCCAGGTCGGCCAGCGCGTCGACCGCGACCGGCTCATCCGCAAGTTCGTGTCGATGCAGTACGCGCGCAACGACGTCGACTTCGCCCGCGGCACCTTCCGGGTGCGGGGCGACACGATCGAGATCATCCCGATGTACGAGGAGCTCGCGATCCGGATCGAGATGTTCGGCGACGAGATCGAGGCGCTCTACACGCTCCACCCGCTCACCGGCGACATCGTCCGGAAGCTCGACTCCGTGTCGGTCTTCCCCGGCTCGCACTACGTCGCCAGCCAGGACGTCATGCACCGCGCGATCGACACCATCCAGCAGGAGCTCGAGGTGCGCCTGGCCGACCTCGAGAAGCAGAACAAGCTCCTCGAGGCCCAGCGCCTGCGGATGCGCACGACCTTCGATCTCGAGATGATGCAGCAGATCGGCTTCTGCTCCGGCATCGAGAACTACTCCCGCCACATCGACGGCCGCGAGTCGGGCGAGGCTCCGCACTGCCTGCTCGACTACTTCCCGGACGACTTCCTCGTCGTGATCGACGAGTCGCACGTCACGGTGCCGCAGATCGGCGCGATGTACGAGGGCGACGCCTCCCGCAAGCGCACGCTGGTCGAGCACGGCTTCCGGCTGCCCTCGGCGATGGACAACCGGCCCCTGAAGTGGGAGGAGTTCAAGTCGCGCGTCGGCCAGACCGTCTACCTCTCGGCGACCCCGGGCCGCTACGAGATGGGCATCGCCGACGGCATCGTCGAGCAGATCATCCGCCCGACCGGCCTGATCGACCCCGAGATCGTCGTCAAGCCGACGAAGGGCCAGATCGACGACCTGCTCGAGGAGATCAAGCGCCGCACCGAGCGCGACGAGCGCGTGCTCGTCACGACGCTGACGAAGCGCATGGCCGAGGAACTGACCGACTTCCTCACGGAGGCCGGAGTCCGCGTCCGCTACCTGCACTCCGACGTCGACACCCTGCGCCGGGTCGAGCTCCTCTCGGAGCTGCGGGCGGGCGTGTACGACGTCCTGGTCGGCATCAACCTGCTGCGCGAGGGGCTCGACCTGCCCGAGGTCTCGCTCGTGGCGATCCTCGACGCCGACAAGGAGGGCTTCCTCCGCTCGTCCACGTCGCTCATCCAGACGATCGGCCGTGCCGCCCGCAACGTCTCGGGCGAGGTCCACATGTACGCCGACAAGGTGACGGACTCGATGCGGCTCGCGATCGACGAGACCGACCGCAGACGCGAGAAGCAGGTCGCCTACAACCTCGACCACGGCATCGACCCGACGCCGCTGCGGAAGAAGATCGCCGACATCACGGACGCCCTCGCCCGCGAGGGGGCCGACACCGCCAAGCTGCTCGCCGGCCGCGACGCCAAGAAGAAGAGCCCGACGCCGAACCTGCGCCGTCAGGGTCTCGCCGCGAACGGCGGCAACGATCTCGAGGCGATCATCTCCGACCTGAACGGGCAGATGCTCCAGGCGGCGGGCGAGCTCAAGTTCGAGCTCGCGGCCCGGCTGCGCGACGAGGTCCAGGAGCTCAAGCGCGAGCTCCGCCAGATGGAGAAGGCCGGACACCTGTCCTGATCGGCGGCGCTGATCCGCAAGGGGAGGGGCCCGCGGATCAGCGCCCAGCGAACGCCACGGGCGATGTCGGTGGCTCCGCATACACTTTCCGAGTGTCGATCCTGAACGCCGTTACGGACCCCTCCTCCACCCCCTCTCCCTCCTTCCACCGCTTCGTCTCCTCGCTCGACGAGTCGTCCTCGAAGCTGGTGGTGAGCGGCGCGCGGGTGCACAACCTGCAGAACGTCGACCTCGAGATCCCGCGCGACTCGATGGTGGTGTTCACCGGTCTCTCGGGCTCGGGCAAGTCCTCCCTGGCCTTCGACACGATCTTCGCGGAGGGGCAGCGGCGCTACGTCGAGTCCCTCTCCGCGTACGCCCGCCAGTTCCTGGGCCAGGTGGACCGGCCGGACGTCGACTTCATCGAGGGCCTCAGCCCCGCGGTCTCGATCGACCAGAAGTCGACGAACCGCAACCCGCGCTCGACCGTCGGCACGATCACCGAGATCTTCGACTACATGCGCCTGCTCTGGGCGCGCATCGGCGTGCCGCACTGCCCCATCTGCAGCGAGCGGATCTCGGCGCAGACCGTGCAGCAGATCGCCGACCAGCTGATGGAGCTCGAGACGGGCACCCGGTACCAGATCCTCAGCCCCGTCGTCTCGCAGAAGAAGGGCGAGTTCGTCGACCTCTTCAAGGAGCTGACGGCGGGCGGGTACTCCCGCGCGATGGTGGACGGGAAGCTCATCCAGCTGAGCGAGCCGCCGGTGCTCAAGAAGCAGTACAAGCACGACATCTCGGTCGTCGTCGACCGCCTCGTCGCCGGACCGGACATCCTCGGGCGCCTCACGGACTCCCTCGAGACGGCCCTGCGGCTCACCGACGGCATCGTGCAGATCAACTTCGTCGACGGCGAGGGCGACGGCGCCTGGACCACCTACTCCGAGAAGCTGTCCTGCCCCAACAACCACCCGATCTCGCTCACCGAGATCGAGCCGCGGACCTTCTCCTTCAACGCGCCCTTCGGCGCCTGCCCGGAGTGCTCGGGCCTCGGCACCCGCATGTCGGTCGACGACGAGCTGCTGCTCGGCGACCCCGACCTGAGCATCGCCGAGGGCGTCATCATCCCCTGGACCACCCAGGGCAAGGGACTGTTCCAGTACTACGAGAAGCTGCTCGACGGCCTCTCCCGCGACCTCGGATTCTCGCTGACCACCCCGTGGAAGCGCCTCAGCACCGAGGTGCAGCAGGCGGTCCTCCACGGCGACAACTTCGAGGTCAAGGTCAAGTGGAAGAACCGCTACGGCCGCGAGATGAGCTACACCTCCGGCTTCGAGGGCGTCGTCCCCTACATCGAGCGCCAGTTCGTCCAGGCCGAGACCGACGTCCAGCGCACCCGCTGGTCCGAGTTCCTCCGCGAGGTGCCCTGCCCCGTGTGCAAGGGCTCCCGCCTCAAGCCCGAGGTGCTCGCCGTGCTCGTGCACGGGGCGAGCATCGCGGACGTGGCCGATCTCAGCCTCGGCGACGCTCAGGACTTCATGAGCCGGCTCGAGCTGACCGACCGCGAGGCGCACATCGCCGCACAGGTGCTGCGCGAGATCCGCGCGCGCATCGACTTCCTCATCGAGGTCGGGCTCAACTACCTCAACCTCTCGCGCGCGGCCGCCTCCCTCTCCGGCGGCGAGGCGCAGCGCATCCGCCTGGCGACCCAGATCGGCTCGGGCCTCACCGGAGTGCTCTACGTGCTGGACGAGCCGAGCATCGGCCTGCACCAGCGCGACAACCGCCGGCTGATCGACACGCTCATCAAGCTGCGCGATCTGGGCAACACCCTGATCGTGGTCGAGCACGACGAGGACACGATCCGCACCGCCGACTGGATCGTCGACATCGGCCCGGGCGCCGGCGTCAACGGCGGCAAGGTCGTGCACTCCGGCTCCTACGAGTCGCTGCTCGAGAACACCCACTCGCTGACCGGCGACTACGTGTCCGGGCGCAAGGCGATCGAGGTGCCGAAGAAGCGGCGGAAGATCGACCGCAAGCGGATGATCAAGGTCGTCGGCGCGAACGCCAACAACCTGCGCAAGGTCGACGCGGAGTTCCCGCTCGGCACCTTCGTCGCGGTCACCGGCGTCTCCGGCTCCGGCAAGAGCACCCTGGTGAACGACATCCTCTACCGGGTGCTCGCCAACCAGCTCAACGGCGCCCGCAAGGTGCCGGGCAAGCACACGCGCGTCACCGGCCTCGAGAACCTCGACAAGGTCGTGCACGTCGACCAGAATCCGATCGGCCGCACGCCGCGCTCGAACCCCGCCACCTACACGGGAGTGTTCGACCGCATCCGCAACCTCTTCGCCGAGACCACCGAGGCGAAGGCGCGGGGGTACCTGCCCGGCCGGTTCAGCTTCAACGTCAAGGGCGGCCGCTGCGAGGCGTGCTCGGGCGACGGCACCATCAAGATCGAGATGAACTTCCTGCCCGACGTCTACGTCGCGTGCGAGGTCTGCGGGGGAGCGCGCTACAACCGCGACACCCTGACCGTGCACTACAAGGGCAAGAACATCGCCGAGGTGCTCGACATGCCGATCGCCGAGGCGGCCGACTTCTTCGAGCCGATCACGGCGATCCACCGCTTCCTCCGTACGCTGGTGGAGGTGGGGCTCGGCTACGTCCGCCTCGGTCAGAGCGCGACGACGCTCTCCGGCGGCGAGGCGCAGCGCGTCAAGCTGGCCACCGAGCTCCAGCGCCGCTCCAACGGCCGCAGCGTCTACGTGCTCGACGAGCCGACGACCGGCCTGCACTTCGAGGACGTCCGCAAGCTCCTCCTGGTCCTCAACGGCCTGGTCGACAAGGGCAACACGGTGATCACCATCGAGCACAACCTCGACGTCATCAAGTCGGCCGACTGGCTGATCGACATGGGTCCCGAGGGCGGCGCCGGCGGCGGCCAGGTGGTCGCGGTGGGCACCCCCGAGCACGTGGCGAAGGTCGAGGGCAGCCACACCGGCATGTTCCTCGCCGAGATCCTCGGCTGACGCGAGCGAGAGGCATGGCGCAGACAGTCGACTTCCGGCCGAAGCCGGGCGAGATCCCGACCCTCCCGGGCGTGTACCGCTTCACGGACGCCCGCGGGCGGGTGCTCTACGTGGGCAAGGCCAAGAACCTCCGCGCGCGGCTGAGCAACTACTTCGCCCCGCTGCCGAGCCTGCACGAGCGCACCCGGCGGATGGTCACCTCGGCCTCCGGGGTCGAGTGGACCGTCGTCGGCACCGATGTCGAGGCCCTGCAGCTCGAGTTCACCTGGATCAACGAGTTCGATCCGCCCTTCAACGTCAAGTTCCGCGACGACAAGTCGTACCCCTACATGGCGGTGACGCTCGGCGACGAGGCGCCGCGGGTGATGGTCACGCGGAACGCCAGGATCAGGAAGGCCCGCTACTTCGGGCCCTACCCGAAGATCTGGGCGATCCACGAGACCATCGACCTGATGATCAAGGCGTTCCCGATCAGGACGTGCAACGACTCCAACTACAAGCGCGCGATGCAGAGCGGCAGACCCTGCTTCGCGTCGCAGATCGGCCGCTGCGGCGGGCCCTGCTCCCACCGCGTCACCTTCGCCGAGCACCGCGAGATGGTGGACCGCTTCGTCGCCTTCATGGGCAGCCACGACCGCCGGATGATCGGCGAGCTCGAGAAGGAGATGCGCGAAGCCGCCGCGGCGATGGAGTACGAGCGCGCAGGCAAGCTGCGCGATCAGGCCGCCGCCCTCGACGCGGTCCTCGCCAAGAGCGCGGTCGTGCTGAAGGACAACGTGGACGTCGACCTCTACGCGATCGTCCACGACGAGCTGGCCGCCTCGGTGCAGCAGTTCCGGGTCCGCGGCGGCCGCATCCGTGGCGAGCGGGGCTGGGTGGTCGACAAGGAGCTCGACATGAGCACGGCGGAGCTCGTCGACACGGCCCTCCAGGCCGCCTACGAGACCGGCGACGTCCCGCCCCGGGAGGTCGTCGTGCCGGAGCTGCCCGAGGACACCGAGGCGCTCGAGGAGTGGCTGAGCGGACTGCGCGGCACGAACGTCCGCCTCCGAGCGGCCCAGCGCGGGGACAAGGCCGCCCTCCTCGAGACGGCGACGCAGAACGCGAAGCACTCGCTGATGCTCTACAAGACCCGCCGCTCCGCCGACTTCACCGCTCGGACGCAGGCCCTCGAGGACATCCGCGACGCTCTCGGCATGAGCGAGGCACCGCTGCGGATGGAGTGCTACGACGTCTCCCACCTCAGCGGCACCAACATCGTCGCCTCGATGGTGGTCTTCGAGGACGGGCTCGCGCGGAAGGACCAGTACCGGCGCTTCTCCATCGCGGAGTCGACGGACGACACCGAGTCGCTGCACCAGGTGCTCACCCGCCGCCTCGCCTACCTGCGCGAGCCGGCCGAGCCCGCCGCGGTCGATCCCGAGACCGGCGAGGCCAAGCGGCGCAAGTTCTCGTACCCCCCGCAGCTGCTGATCGTCGACGGCGGCCAGCCGCAGGTCGCGGCCGCCCAGCGCGCGCTCGACGAGTCGGGGGTGACCGGCATCACCCTCTGCGGGATCGCCAAGCGGCTCGAGGAGATCTGGCTGCCGGACTCCGACTTCCCCGTCATCCTGCCGCGCAACAGCGATGCGCTCTTCCTCTTCCAGCGCATCCGCGACGAGGCGCACCGCTTCGCGATCACCCACCAGAGGACGCGTCGCAAGCGCGACATCTCGTCGCAGCTGGCCGAGGTGCCCGGGCTCGGAGGCACGCGCGTGCGCGACCTGCTGAAGCACTTCGGATCCGTCGCCCGGCTCCGCGAGGCGGGCGAGGCCGAGATCGCCGAGGTCAAGGGCATCGGCCCGACGCTGGCGGGCGCGATCCATGCGCACCTGCACCCGGACGGGCCCGCCCTCGGGGGCACGCCCTAGGCTGGAGGCCCGCGCTCCGGGGGAGAGCGGCCGGTGCCGGGCACCGAGGACACGAGCAGACACGAGCACGGAGAGCGCATGAGCACGGAGAGCGAGCAGCAGGACGTGCTGATCGTCACGGGGATGTCCGGAGCGGGCCGTTCCACGGCCGCGAACGCGCTGGAGGACCTCGGCTGGTACGTCGTCGACAACCTGCCGCCGCAGATGCTGCGCCCGCTGGTCGACCTGGCGCAGCGTGCGGGGGACACGCTGCCGAAGATCGCGGCGGTCGTCGACGTCCGCGGACGCGACTTCTTCGAGGACCTCGGCGACATCGTCCGCGAGCTGCGCGCAGGGGTCGACCTGCGCGTGGTGTTCCTCGAGGCCACCGACGCCGCGCTCGTCCGCCGCTTCGAGCAGGTGCGCCGTCCGCACCCGCTGCAGGGCCGGGGGACCCTCCTCGACGGCATCTCCGCCGAGCGCGCGCGCCTCGCGCAGCTGCGGGAGTCGGCCGACATCGTCATCGACACCTCGGACCTCAACATCCACCAGCTGGCCACGAGCATCACCGATCGCTTCGCCGAGGCCGGCCGCGCCGGCCTCCAGATCACGGTGATGAGCTTCGGCTTCAAGTACGGGCTGCCGACGGACGCCGACATGGTGGCCGACGCGCGGTTCCTGCCGAACCCGTACTGGATCCCGGAGCTGCGTCCACACACGGGTCTCGACGAAGAGGTGAGAGACTACGTGCTGGCCCAGCAGGGCGCCGAGGAGTTCATCGACTCCTACTCCCGGGCCCTGCGCCCCGTGCTCGACGGCTACCAGCGCGAGAACAAGCGCCACGCGACCATCGCGATCGGCTGCACGGGAGGCAAGCACCGCTCCGTCGCGGTCGCGGGCCGTGTCGCGGCCCGCCTGGCCGAGCTGCCGGGCGTCGCCGTCAACGTGGCGCACCGCGACCTCGGCCGAGAATGATCCGCGCGCGCTCCGCCGCGCACCCGACGTAAGGAAGACTCCGTGGCCCTCACCGCAGACGTCAAGGGCGAACTGGTCGCGATCGTCTCGCGCAAGAACACCGTCCGTGCCGCCGAACTGGCGACCATCCTCCGCTTCTCCGGGGGACTGCACATCATCTCCAACCGCCTCGCGGTCGAGGTCGAGCTCGACTCCGCCCCGCTCGCGACCCGCGTGCGCCGCGACCTCGCCGAGCTGTACGGCGTCCGCAGCGAGGGCAGCATCGTCTCGGCCGGCGGGTCCCGCCGGACCACGAGCTGGCTGGTGCGCGTCGTCGAGGGCGGGGACACCCTCGCGCGGCAGACCGGCCTCCTCGACCAGCGGGGCCGGCCCGTCCGCGGCCTGCCGAACCGCCTGACCACCGGCTCCCGCGAGGAGCTCGCCGCCCTGTGGCGCGGCGCCTTCCTGGCGCAGGGCTCGCTGACCGACCCGGGCCGCTCCGCGGCGCTCGAGATCGTCTGCCCCGGCAACGAGGCGGCGATGGCGATCGTCGGAGCGGCCGGACGCCTGGGCGTCCAGGCCAAGTCCCGCGAGGTCCGCGGCGTCCACCGGGTCGTCATCCGCGACGGCGAGAGCATCAGCGCGATGCTCACCCTGATGGGCGCGACCGCGACCGTCGCGAGCTGGGAGGAGCTGCGCCAGCGCCGCGAGGTCCGGGCGACCGCCAACCGCCTCGTGAACTTCGACGACGCGAACCTCCGCCGCTCCGCCCAGGCCGCCGTCGCCGCGTGCGCCCGCGTCGAGCGCGCGATGGAGATCCTCGGCGACGACATCCCCGAGCACCTCCGCTACGCCGGGCGCCTGCGCCTCGCCCACCGCGACGCGAGCCTCGACGAGCTCGGCCACCACGCCGATCCGCCGATGACGAAGGACGCCGTCGCCGGCCGCATCCGCCGACTGCTGGCGATGGCCGACAAGCGCGCCTCCGACCTCGGCATCCCGGGCACCGACGCGAACCTCCCGGCCGAGCTGCAGGATCTGTAGGCCCGGCCGCGCGGCGCGCCCCGCCCGGCGAACGCTGAGTGTCTCCTGGTCGAACAACGCAAGCCCTCCGAACGCGGAGGGCCCCCCTCGCTAGACTGATCGGGTCGCTCAAGACACTCCCGGCCCTCCTCCTCCGCCTCGCGGAGGACGCCGAGACGCCGGCGGGTCGCACGGGAGCGACGACCACGAACAGGAGATCGCACATGGCTGACTACACGCTCGCCGAACTGCCCTACGACTACTCGGCCCTCGAGCCGAACATCAGTGGGCGGATCATGGAGCTCCACCACGACAAGCACCACGCGACGTACGTGGCCGGGGCGAACACCGCCCTCGCCTCGCTGCAGGAGGCTCGCGACAGCGAGAACCTCGCGAACGTGAACAAGCTCCAGAAGGACCTCGCCTTCAACCTCGCCGGTCACGTGAACCACACCGTGTTCTGGAACAACCTCTCGCCGGACGGCGGCGACAAGCCCGTCGGCGAGCTCGCCGCGGCCATCGACGACAACTTCGGGTCGTTCGACAAGTTCCGCGCCCACTTCACCGCCTCCGCCCTCGGCATCCAGGGCTCCGGCTGGTCGATCCTGGCCTGGGACTCGCTCGGCGAGAAGCTCATCATCGAGCAGCTCTACGACCACCAGGGCAACCTCGCCGCGGCGACCGTCCCGGTCCTCCTCCTCGACATGTGGGAGCACGCCTTCTACCTCGACTACGTCAACGTGAAGGCCGACTACGTCAAGGCGTTCTGGAACATCGTGAACTGGGCCGACGTCTCCGCGCGCTTCGAGAAGGCCCGCGAGAAGACTTCGGGCCTGCTGCTACTGTCGTAGCGATCTCGGCGTCCCGGGCCCCGCGTCCGGGACGCCCTGTCGTCGGCTTCCACCCCTCCACTGCACCGTCGAGGTGCCTTTCCTCACCAGGAGATATCTGTGTCCGTCAAGATCGGCATCAACGGCTTCGGCCGTATCGGCCGTAACTTCTTCCGTGCAGCCCTCGCCAAGGGCAGCGACCTCGAGATCGTCGCGGTCAACGACCTCACCGACAACAAGGCCCTCGCGCACCTCCTGAAGTACGACTCCATCACGGGCCGCCTCGACGCGACCGTCGAGCTCGACGGCGATCGCATCGTCGTCAACGGCAAGCCGATCATCGTCCTCGAGGAGCGCGACCCCGCGAACCTCCCCTGGGGCGAGCTGGGAGTCGACGTCGTCATCGAGTCGACCGGCCGCTTCACCAAGTCGGAGGATGCGCGCAAGCACATCACCGCGGGTGCCAAGAAGGTCATCGTCTCCGCTCCCGCCACCGGCAGCGACGTCGCGACCCTCGTCCTCGGCGTGAACGAGAACACCTACGACCCGGCGACGCACGACATCATCTCGAACGCGTCCTGCACCACGAACTGCCTCGCGCCGCTCGCCAAGGTGCTGCTCGACAACTTCGGCATCGAGCGCGGCCTGATGACCACGGTCCACGCGTACACCGCCGACCAGAACCTGCAGGACGGCCCCCACAGCGACCTGCGTCGCGCGCGCGCCGCCGCCGTCAACATCATCCCGACCTCGACCGGTGCCGCCAAGGCGCTCGGCCTGGTCATCCCGGAGCTCGTCGGCAAGCTCGACGGCTACGCCCTCCGCGTCCCGGTCCCGACCGGCTCGATCACCGACCTCACCGTCGAGCTGACCACGCCCGCCACCGTCGAGGAGATCAACGCGGCGTACAAGGCCGCCTCCGAGGGCGACCTCAAGGGCATCCTCAAGTACACGGAGGACCCGATCGTCTCGAGCGACATCGTGACCGACCCGCACTCGTCGATCTTCGACGCGGGCCTCACGAAGGTCATCGGCAGCCAGGTCAAGGTCGCCTCCTGGTACGACAACGAGTGGGGCTACTCCAACCGCCTCGTCGACGTCACCGAGTTCGTCGCCGGCAAGCTCTAAGGGCTGCGCGCAGTGACGCTCCGCACTCTGGACTCACTGGGCTCCCTCGCAGGCAAGCGCGTCGTCGTCCGCTGCGATCTGAACGTCCCCCTGAAGGACGGAACGATCACGGACGACGGCCGCGTGCGCGCGTCGGTGCCCACGCTCCAGCGTCTGGTCTCCGAGGGTGCCCGAGTCGTGGTCGTGAGCCACCTCGGGCGCCCCGAGGGGAAGCCCGAGGCGAAGTACAGCCTCGCTCCCGTCGCCGCCCGCCTCGGCGAGCTGCTCGACGCTCCGGTCGCCTTCGCCGAGGACACCGTCGGCGAGGCCGCCTCGGCCGCCGTCGACGCCCTCGAGGACGGCCGGGTCGTCGTCCTGGAGAACCTCCGGTTCAACGCCGGCGAGACGAGCAAGGACGAGGCCGAGCGCCGCGCCTTCGCCGAGAAGCTGGCCGCCTACGGCGACGCCTTCGTCTCCGACGGGTTCGGCGTCGTGCACCGCAAGCAGGCGAGCGTCTACGAGCTCGCCGAGCTGCTCCCCAGCGCGGCCGGCACGCTGATCGCGGCCGAGCTCGAGGTGCTGGAGCGGCTCACCGAGAAGCCCGAGCGCCCCTACGCGGTCGTGCTCGGCGGCTCGAAGGTCTCGGACAAGCTCGGCGTGATCGAGCACCTGCTGCCGAAGGTCGACTCGATCCTCATCGGCGGTGGAATGCTCTTCACCTTCCTCAAGGCCCAGGGCCACGCGGTCGGCGCCAGCCTGCTGGAGGCCGACCAGGTCGACACCGTGCTCGGCTACCTCGCGAAGGCGAAGGAGCTGGGCGTGGAGATCGTCCTGCCGACGGACGTCGTCGTGGCGTCGGAGTTCGGCCCCGACGCCGAGCACCAGGTCGCCTCGGCCGACGCCATCGAGGGCACGCCCTTCGGCGAGAAGGGCCTCGGCCTGGACATCGGACCGGACACCGCGGCGCACTTCGCCGAGATCATCGCGGCGTCCAGGACGGTGTTCTGGAACGGCCCCATGGGCGTCTTCGAGCTCGAGCCGTTCGCGGCCGGCACGAAGACCGTCGCTCAGGCGCTCACCGAGGTCGACGGGCTCAGCGTCGTCGGCGGAGGCGACTCCGCCGCGGCCGTTCGCGCCCTTGGCTTCACGGACGACCAGTTCGGCCACATCTCGACGGGAGGCGGAGCGAGCCTCGAATTCCTCGAGGGCAAGCGCCTCCCCGGACTGGAGGTCCTCGGATGGTAGACACCACCGCCCGCACCCCGCTCATCGCCGGCAACTGGAAGATGAACCTGGACCACCTCCAGGCCATCGCCTTCGTCCAGAAGCTGGCGTGGAGCCTCAAGGACGCCGATCACGACTTCGACGGTGTCGAGGTCGCGGTGTTCCCGCCCTTCACGGATCTCCGTCCCGTGCAGATCCTCGTCGACTCGGACAAGCTGCCGCTCAAGTACGGCGCGCAGGACGTCTCGAAGTTCGACAGCGGCGCCTACACCGGCGAGATCTCGGGTCAGTTCCTCAAGCAGCTCGACTGCGACTACGTGATCGTCGGCCACTCGGAGCGTCGCACGCTCCACGGCGAGACGGACGCGGACATCGCGGCCAAGTCCGCGGCGGCTCTGAAGCACGGCGTGGCTCCGATCGTCTGCGTCGGCGAGACTGCGGAGGACCTCGAGAAGCACGGCCCCTCGGCCGTGCCGGTCGCGCAGCTGAGGGAGGCCCTCACCGGCCTCCCCGCGGACGCCGACCTCGTCGTCGCCTACGAGCCGGTCTGGGCCATCGGCTCCGGACAGGCCGCGACGCCCGAGCAGGCCCAGCAGGTCTGCAAGGCGCTCCGCGGAGTCGTCGCCGACGTCCTCGGCGCCGACACCGCCGCGAAGACCCGCATCCTCTACGGCGGCTCCGTAAAGTCCGGCAACATCGCCGGCTTCATGCGCGAGCCCGACGTCGACGGAGCACTCGTCGGAGGCGCCAGCCTCCAGGTCGACGAGTTCGCGGCGATCGCACGATTCCGGAACCACGTCGGGGTCTGAGTTTCTGCGACGAAAGGGCGGGCCCGTCGGGCCCGCCCTTTCGTCGTCCACGCCGCTCCCTGCGCGGCGTGGCGCGGTCGGCTTCGCGACGGGGATGGTTTCCGAGAGCGGGGTGCGGTCGGCTACGTCGATCCGCTGGGACGCGGATCGCCGGTTCGCCTCGGACGGGCCCGCTCGGGTTCCCGACGTTCGGCGGCCTCGTGCTTGCGCTTGGCCGCGGGGTGCGGTTCCGAGAGCGGGGTGCGGTCTCCCACGTCGATCCGCTGACACGCGGATCGCCGGTTCCCCTCGCACGGGGCCGCGCGGCTCCCCGACGTTCGGCGGCCTCGTGCTGGCGGCTCGGCCGCGGGATGCGTTTCAGGGAGCGGGATGCGGTCTGCCACGGCGATCCGCTGGCACGCGGATCGCCGGTTCGCGGTGCTGTGGTCCACGCCGCTCCTCGCGCGGCGTGGCGCAGTCGGCTTCGCGGCGCGGTGCGTTTCCGAGAGCGGGGCGCGTACGGCTACGCCGATCCGCTCCCACGCGGATCACCGGTCCGCCTTGCGCGGCCTCGCACCGGCTCACGGGTCGGGCGGCATCACGTGCTCGGCACGGTCGGGTGGTGCGTCCCCGGACCGGCCGGATCGGGTGGCCTCGTCGCGGTGCCCGGCCGGGCCTGGCGAGCGCCCCGCAGGGGCGCGGGAGGGCACCGCGACGAGGCCATCCGCTCCGCCCCCCGTATACATCGGGCCGAACACGGGACGACGCATTCCTCGCGGATTCGCAGGCGCCGTTATACTCGACGGGGCGCGCAACGCGCCAGAACTTCGAAAGGTACCGCGTGGACATCCTCCAGGTCGTGCTCCAGGTCATCCTGGGCATCACGAGCCTCCTGCTCACCATGCTGATCCTGCTCCACAAGGGGCGCGGCGGCGGTCTGTCCGACATGTTCGGGGGAGGAGTCACCTCCAACCTCGGGGCGTCGGGCGTCGCCGAGCGCAACCTGAACCGCATCACCGTGATCCTGGGCCTCGTCTGGCTGGCCTGCATCGTGGTGCTCGGACTCATCACCAAGTTCACCACCGGAGCATAGGGGTACTCGCAATGGCATCAGGCGGCAGTGCAATCCGCGGTTCGCGCGTCGGCGCAGGACCCATGGGCGAGCAGGACCGGGGCTTCCACGCGGAGCGCGTCGCGGTCTCCTACTGGGACGCTCTCGGCAACGAGACGGTGCGCCACTTCTCGGCGGCCCTCCCCGAGGACGAGATCCCCGAGGTGATCGACTCCCCGCAGTCCGGTCTCCCCGCGGGCCGCGACCGGGCGAACCCGCCCCAGGTCGCGAAGACCGAGCCCTACAAGACGCACCTCGCTTACGTGAAGGAGCGCCGCACCGAGGCCGAGGCGGCCCAGCTCCTCGAGGAGGCGCTGCAGCAGCTGCGCGCCCGACGGGGGACCGCGACCCCGTCCTGATCCTCACCGGACGACAGACGACGGAAGGCCCGCCCCCTGGGGGACGGGCCTTCCGTCGTCTCCGGAGGCTCAGTAGCTCGGAGCGATGAGCGACTCGGGGACCTCGGCCGCAGCCTCCTGGTCGACGAAGAACACCGTGCGCTTGCGGCCGAACGCGCCCGACGCGGGCACCTCGTTCGTACTGGCACCCGCGAGCGCGAGGCCCAGGGCCGAGGCCTTGTCCGCGCCGGCGAGCACCATCCAGATGCGATCCGACTGGTTGATCAGCGGCAGTGTGAGCGTGAGACGCTCCGGCGGCGGCTTCGGCGAGTTGCGGACCGCCAGGACGCCGGGCGTCGTGGCGCGGATCGCGGAGCGCTCGGGGAACAGCGACGCGATGTGCCCGTCCGGTCCGACGCCGAGGAAGGTGATGTCGAACCGCGGGTACTCGCGCCCCTCGGAGGCGTGCTCGCGCAGCTCCGCGTCGTAGGCGGCAGCGGCGCCGTCGAGGTCCAGCCCCTCGTCCGAGGCCGGGTAGGAGTGCACGTTCGCCGCCGGCACGTCGAGGACGCTGAAGAGGTCCCCCGCCTGGACGTCGTTGCGGTCCTCGTGGCCGCGGGGCACCCAGCGCTCGTCGCCCCACCAGAAGTGCACGCGCGACCAGTCGACGTTGCCGGCCGCGGAGGAGGAGCCGATCTCCTTGAGCGTGGCGGCTCCCATCGTCCCCCCGGTGAGCACGACGTTCGCCGACCCCAGGTCGTCGAGGACGTCGATCGTCTTGGTGAGGAACCGGGCGGCGACCGAGCCGGCGAGGGTCTGCTTGTCGCGGTGGACCAGCACGCGGCGTTCGGTGGTCATCTCAGGGGACTCCTTCGGGTTCGGGTGCCGATCGGCGGGGTTCGGCTCCGTGTCGGGAAGCTCTGAGGTGGGGGCACCCTGGACGGGCGCCCCCACCTCAGGAGGCGCTGCGGACCTCGGCCTTCTCGGTGAGCATGTCGACCCCGCGCGAGATCACTTCACCGTACAGGTCATCCGGGTCGAGCCGGCGCAGCTCCTCCGCCAGGCAGTCCCGGAGGCTGCGGCGCGGGAGCGAGATGTCGTGGACCGGCTGATCGGGCTGCGTGAGCGTCGCGACGTTGGGCACCGAGCGCTCGAGCTCGATCACTCCGGAGTCGCGGATGAGCCGCACGCCGTGGATCCCGCTGGACCCGGTGGCGCTGATCGTGAGCTCGTGGTCGACGGGGATGTCGAGCTCGAGCTGCAGCCAGGCCGCGAGCAGGATCGTCGAGGGGGAGTCGGGCGCGCCCGAGACCTCGACGGCCGTGATCGGCTCGTAGGGCGGCTGATCGAGCACGGCGGCAAGCTGCGCGCGCCAGAGGGTGAGACGGGTCCAGGCGAAGTCGGTGTCCCCGGGCGCGTAGGTGGAGGCGAGGTGGTGCAGCGCCTCCGCCGGGTTCGACTGAGCCGACGCGTCGGTGATCCGCCGGGTGGCGATCCGGCCGATCGGGGACGCCGAGGCGTTGTCCGGAGCGCTGTTCGGCCACCAGGCCACGACGGGGGCGTCGGGGAGGAGCAGGCCCGTGACCAGGCTCTCCTCGTCCTCGGCAGCGTCACCGAAGGGGCGGAGCACGACGACCTCGCTCGCGCCGGCGTCGCCTCCGACCCGGATCTGCGCGTCGACGCGGGCCGTCGCGTCGACCGGGACAGTGGTGGTGCCGTCGTCCTTCGAGACCACGATGACGCGCATCGGGTGCTCGCGGGACGCGTCGTTGGCGGCCTCGATGGCCTCCTCCTCGTGACCTCGGGAGGTCGCGATGATGAGGGTGAGGACGCGGCCGAGGGCGACGGCGCCGCCCTCCTCGCGGATCTTGACGAGGGTCTTCGAGACCTCGCTCGTCGTGGTGTCGGGCAGATCGACGATCATGGACGCCTCCAGGTGCGGCCGTCGCGGGCGAGGAGCTCGTCGGCGGAATCGGGGCCCCAGGTTCCGGGGCGGTACTGCTCGGGCTGGCCCTGCGTGGCCCAGAACTCCTCGATCGGGTCGAGGATCTTCCAGGACAGCTCGACCTCCTCGTGCCGCGGGAAGAGCGGCGGCTCGCCCAGGAGGACGTCGAGGATGAGGCGCTCGTAGGCCTCGGGGCTCGCCTCGGTGAACGCGTGGCCGTAGCCGAAGTCCATCGTCACGTCGCGCACCTGCATGCCGGCGCCGGGCACCTTCGAGCCGAAGCGCATGGTGACGCCCTCGTCGGGCTGGACCCGGATGACGAGCGCGTTCTGGCCGAGCGACGTGGTCTGGCTCTCGGCGAAGAGCTGCTGCGGCGCCCGCTTGAACACGACCGCGATCTCGGTGACGCGGCGGCCGAGGCGCTTGCCTGCCCGCAGGTAGAACGGCACGCCGGCCCAGCGGCGCGTGCCGATGTCCAGGCGCATGGCGGCGTAGGTCTCGGTGGTCGAGGTGGGGCTCATGCCGTCCTCCTCGAGGAAGCCGAGCACCTTCTCGCCGCCCTGCCAGCCGCCGGCGTACTGTCCGCGGGCGGTGGCGGTGGAGAGGTCGGCGGGGAGGCGGACGGCCGCGAGGACCTTCTCCTTCTCCGCACGGAGGTCGGCCGCGTCGAACGAGATCGGCTCCTCCATGGCGGTCAGGGCGAGCAGCTGCAGCAGGTGGTTCTGGATGACGTCGCGCGCCGCTCCGATGCCGTCGTAGTAGCCCGCGCGACCGCCCACGCCGATGTCCTCGGCCATGGTGATCTGCACATGGTCGACGTAGTTCGAGTTCCAGAGGGGCTCGTACATCATGTTGGCGAAGCGCAGGGCCAGGATGTTCTGGACCGTCTCCTTGCCGAGGTAGTGGTCGATCCGGAAGACGGAGTCGGGCGGGAAGACCGACTCGACGACGTCGTTGAGCTCGCGGGCCGTCTTCAGGTCGCTGCCGAACGGCTTCTCGATGACGACCCGGCGCCACTGGCCGTCCTTCTGCTCGGCGAGGCCCGAGCTTCGCAGCTGCTCGGTGACCTGCGGGAAGGACTTCGGGGGGATCGACAGGTAGAAGGCGAAGTTGCCGTTCGTGCCGCGCTCGCGGTCGAGGTCGTCGACCGTCGTCTTCAGGCGGGCGAACGCCTCGGGGTCGTCGAACTCGCCCTGCACGAATCGGATGCCCTGCGCGAGCTGCGCCCAGACCTCCTCGTGGAACTCGGTGCGGGCGTGCTTCTTGACGGAGTCGTGGACGACCTGCTCGAAGTCCTGGTCGTCCCAGTCGCGGCGGGCGAACCCGACGAGGGCGAAGCCGGGAGGCAGGAGGCCGCGGTTGGCCAGGTCGTACACCGCGGGCATGAGCTTCTTGCGGGAGAGATCGCCGGTCACGCCGAAGATGACGAGCCCGCTCGGCCCGGCGATCCGGTTCAGCCGGCGGTCGAAGCTCAACCTCAGCGGGTTGAACTCGGGGGTGATGTCCACAGACATGTGCAGTGTCCTTCTGTGTGCCGGTGGGACCGGCGCACTGCTATCGGTGAGGGAGGGGGAGGAGCGGGCGCGCCCGGCTGCTGCCCCGGGAAGAGGTCGCGGGACGACCGAGGGCACGCCGCCGCGCGCTGGAGAGCGCGGCGGCGGCGTGCCCGTCGGATCAGGTGTTGAGAGCCTCGAAGAGCGCCTCGAGGTCGGCCTCGGGGTCGGTCAGCGTGAGCGTCAGCACCGGCCGGCCGTGCTCGGCGAGCACGCTCGCGTCGCCGGCGGCCTGGGCCAGGATGAGCTGGCCGAAGGTGAACGGGCTGTCCGGGATCTCGAGGTCCACGTCGGAGCGCTCGGTGATCTGGAGGAACACGCCGGTCGGCGCCCCGCCCTTGTGGTACTGCCCGGTCGAGTGCAGGAAGCGCGGGCCCCACCCGAAGGTGACGGGGCGCTGGGCCTGCGCGGCGAGGAGGTCGCGCACGCCCTCGAGCTGCGGGAGTGCGAGGCGGTCGACGTACGCCTGGATCGAGACGTAGCCGCCGTCGCCCAGCTGGGCGAGGAGGCGGTCGACAGCGGCGGCGACGGTCGAGACGCCCTCGGTGACGCTGCTGGTGCCGGTGACCTCGATGCCGGCGTCGGTGAACGCAGGGGCCTCGGGCTCGGGACGCTTCTCGAGCAGGGCCCGGGTCGCGACCTTCGCCGACTCGACGTCGGGCTGGTCGAACGGGTCGATGCCCAGGAGGCGACCCGCGACGGCGACGGCGTACTCCCACGTCAGCATCTGCGCGCCGAGCGATCCGGACAGGAGGATCTCGCCCTCGTGGCGGTCGCGCGGGAACAGGTGCAGCGCCGTGGCGTCCTCGACCAGGCGGACGACCTGCACGTCGGGCAGGTCCTCCGAGAGCTCGGGGGCCAGCGTGCCCAGGACGACGGGGAGGATGCCCGTGCCGTCCTTGCCGGTGGACTCGGCGATGAGCTGCTCCGCCCAGTCGGCGAAGCCGACGATGTCGGTCCCGTCGGCGACGATCGCGAGCTTGTCGCGGCGCGGGCTGGTCGCGGCGATCGCCGCTCCGAGGATCAGGCCCGGGTTCTCGGGGGAGTCCACGGCGAGCCCGAGGGAGGCCTCGGCCGCCTCGTCGAGGAGGGCCTCGATGTCGGCGCCGGCGAGCCCGGACGGCACGAGGCCGAACGCGGAGAGCGCCGAGAAGCGCCCGCCGATGTTCGGGTCGGCGTTGAACACGCGGTAGCCGGCCTCGCGGGAGGAGGTGTCCAGCGGTGAGCCCGGGTCGGTCACGATGACGATGCGGTCGAGCGGGTCGATCCCCGCCTCCGTGAACGCCTTCTCGTAGGCCTTCTTCTGGCTCGCGGTCTCGACGGTCGAGCCGGACTTCGAGGAGATGACGACCGCGGTCGAGGCGAGCCGGTCGTTCAGCGCCGCGAGCACCTGCCCGGGCGCCGTCGAGTCGAGCACGGTGAGCTCGACGCCGGCGGTGCGGGTGATGACCTCGGGCGCGAGCGAGGAGCCGCCCATGCCGCCGAGGACGATGTGGTCGACACCCTTGGCCTGGAACTCCTCGCGCAGAGCGAGGATCTGGGGGATCAGGGGACGGGAGACGGTGGTCGACTCGGTCCAGCCGAGGCGCTTGGCCGCCTCCTCCTCCGCCGCGGCGCCCCACAGAGTGGGGACCTGAGCGGTGATCCCGGACGCGACCTCGTCGGCGACGAGCTCGGGCACCACGCGGTCGACGGCCTTCTCGGCGTCTCCGCTGACGTGGATCTGGATGGCCATGATCAGGCCTGCGCCTTCGCGCCCTCGAGCGCCGCGGTGACGGTGTCGAGCAGCTCGTTCCAGGAGACGATGAACTTCTCGACGCCCTCCTTCTCGAGCAGCTCGGTGACGTCGGCGTACGAGACGCCCTGCGCCGCGACGGCGTCGAGGACGGCGTTCGCGTCGGCGTACGAGCCGGTGACGGTGTCGCCGGTGATGACGCCGTGGTCGAAGGTCGCCTCGAGGGTCTTCTCGGGCATCGTGTTGACCACGCCGGCCGCGACGAGCTCGGTCACGTAGAGGGTGTCGGGGAGGTCGGTCGACTTGACGCCGGTCGAGGCCCAGAGGGGGCGCTGGCGGTTGGCGCCGGACTCCTGCAGCAGCAGCGCGCGCTCGGTGGCGAACGCCTCGACGAAGACCTCGTAGGCCAGCTGCGCGTTGGCGACGCCGGACTTGCTCTTGAGGGCGCGGGCCTCGTCGGTGCCGACGGCCTCGAGGCGCTTGTCGATCTCGGTGTCGACGCGCGAGACGAAGAACGAGGCGACGGAGTGGATGGTCGACAGGTCGATGCCGGCGTCCTTGGCCTTCTCGAGGCCGGCCAGGTACGCGTTGATGACGGCGCGGTAGCGGGCGAGCGAGAAGATCAGGGTGACGTTCACCGAGATGCCGGAGCCGATGACCTCGGTGATGGCCTCGAGGCCCTCGACGGTCGCGGGGATCTTGATCATCGCGTTGGGGCGGTCGACCTTGGCCCAGAGGGCCTTGGCCTGCTCGATGGTGCCCTGGGCGTCGTGCGCCAGGCCGGGCTCGACCTCGATCGACACGCGGCCGTCGTAGCCGTTGGTCGCGTCGTAGATCGGGCGGAAGATGTCGGACGCCGCGGCGACGTCGTCGGTGGTGATCGCGAAGACGGCGTCGGTCACCGAGGTGCCGGCGGCGGCGAGCTCGCGCACCTGGGCGTCGTAGGACTCGCCGTTGGTCAGGGCCGCGGCGAAGATCGTGGGGTTCGTGGTGACTCCGACGACGTTCTTCTCCTCGATGAGCTTCTGCAGTCCTCCGGTGGAGATGCGCGAGCGGGAGAGGTCGTCGAGCCAGATGCTGACGCCGGCGGCGGAGAGCTCTGCGGTGGGGGTGTTCTCGGTCATGTCTCTTCTTCTTCTGCGTAGGTGGTGCGTGGTGTGAGGGGGGAGCCGCTGCTCCGACGGCGAAGGCCGCGTCCGTGGTGGACGCGGCCTTCGGGTCAGGAGGCTGCGAGCGACTCCTTGGCGGCGGACAGTGCCGCCTCGGTGGTGATCCCGAACTCGCGGAACAGGGTCTTGTAGTCGGCCGAGGCGCCGAAGTGCTCGATCGAGACCGAGCGGCCGGCGTCGCCGACGTACTTCTGCCAGCCCAGGCTCAGGCCGGCCTCGATCGAGACGCGGGCCTTCACCGAGGAGGGCAGGACCTTCTCGCGGTACTCGGCGTCCTGCTCCTCGAACCACTCGAGAGACGGAGCCGAGACGACGCGGGCGTTGACGCCCTCGCTCTTCAGGGCCTCGCGCGCCTCGACGGCGATCTGGACCTCGGAGCCGGTCGCGATGAAGATCACGTCCGGGGTGCCGCCCGGCGCTTCGGCCAGGATGTACGCCCCGCGGGCGACGTTCGCGGCGGAGGCGAAGGTCTCGCCCTCGGCGTCGCCCTCGCCGCGCTCGAACACCGGGATGTTCTGACGGGTGAGCGCGAGGCCGGCGGGGCCCTCGCGGCGCTCGAGGATGGTCTTCCAGGCGTAGGCGACCTCGTTCGCGTCGCCGGGGCGGACGACGTCCAGGCCCGGGATCGCGCGGAGGGTCGACAGCTGCTCGACCGGCTGGTGCGTCGGGCCGTCCTCGCCGAGCGCCACGGAGTCGTGGGTCCAGACGTAGATGGCCGGCGCCTTCATGAGCGCGGCGAGACGGACCGCCGGGCGCATGTAGTCGGAGAAGATCAGGAAGGTGCCGCCGAAGGGGCGGGTGTTGCCGTGCAGGACGATCCCGTTGAGGATCGCGCCCATGGCGTGCTCGCGGATGCCGAAGTGCAGCACGCGGCCGCCCTTCTTCCCGGTCCACTCGTGGGTCGAGAACTCGGTCGGGACGAAGGAGCCGGCTCCCTCGATCGTCGTGTTGTTCGACTCGGCGAGGTCGGCGGAGCCGCCCCACAGCTCGGGGATCACGCCGGCGAGGGCGTTGATGACCTTGCCGGACGCGGCGCGGGTCGAGACCTCCTTGCCGGGCTCGAAGACGGGGAGCGCCTCCTGGACGCCCTCGGGCAGCTCGCCCGAGAGGACCCGGTCGAGCAGCTCCTTCTTCTCGGGGTTCGCGGACGCCCAGGCGGCGAGCTGCTCGTCCCACTCGGCGTGCTGGGCCTGACCGCGCTCGACGGCCTTGCGGGTGTGCTCGATGACCTCGTCGGCGACGTCGAAGGTCTTCTCGGGGTCGAAGCCGAGCACCTCCTTGAGTCCGCGGAGCTCGTCGGCGCCCAGGGCGGAGCCGTGGATCTTGCCGGTGTTCTGCTTCTTCGGCGACGGCCAGCCGATGATGGTGCGCAGGATGATGAGCGACGGCTTGTCGGTCTCGCCCTTCGCGGCCTCGATCGCAGCGTGCAGCTCGGCGACGTCCTCGTGGTACTCGCCGGTCTTCTTCCAGTCGACGACCTGGACCTGCCAGTCGTAGGCCTCGTAGCGCGCCTTGACGTCCTCGGTGAAGGCGATGTTCGTGTCGTCCTCGATCGAGATCTGGTTGGAGTCGTAGATGACGACCAGGTTGCCGAGCTTCTGGTGGCCGGCCAGCGAGGAGGCCTCGCTGGTGACGCCCTCCTGCAGGTCGCCGTCGCCGGCGATGACGTAGACGAAGTGGTCGAACGGGGAGGTGCCCGCGGCGGCCTCCGGGTCGAACAGGTCGCGCTCGAAGCGCGAGGCGTAGGCGAAGCCCACGGCGGAGGCGAGGCCCTGGCCGAGCGGTCCGGTGGTGATCTCGACGCCGTCGGTGTGGCCGTACTCCGGGTGGCCCGGGGTCTTCGAGCCCCAGGTCCGCAGCGCCTTGAGGTCGTCGAGCTCGAGTCCGTAGCCGCCCAGGTAGAACTGGACGTACTGCGTCAGCGAGGAGTGGCCGACCGACAGGATGAACCGGTCGCGGCCGATCCAGGTCGCGTCGGACGGATCGCGGCGCATGACCTTCTGGAACAGGAGGTAGGCGGCGGGCGCGAGGCTCATGGCGGTTCCGGGATGGCCGTTGCCGACCTTCTCGACCGCGTCCGCGGCGAGAACCCTCGCCGTGTCGACTGCCTTCTCGTCAATGGATTCCCATTGCAGTTCTGACACTTGGTACTGACCCTTCTCGAGACGTGGGGCAGACGGGGACCGTCCGCCCTCTCGCATGGTGGAGCACGCCGCATGACGACTTCGACACGATGCTCCGGCGACGACCCTCTCGGCCCCGTGCCGACGATCGTCGGGCGGGCTCGGGTGCGTGCCGGGCGCTCTGGCGAGCAGTCCGAGTATACGGAGGGGGGTGCGCCGCGGACCGGGGGTTGCGCGGTCGCATATGTCTGCGTCCGATTGGACAAGCGTGCACGCCGGGCCCGGCTCCCGGACGGGCGCATTACACTCGTTCGGGATCATCGAATCGTTAGAGGAGCAATGGACGCAGTCGTGGAGACCACCGCCGTCGAGCGGGACGGGGCGTCGACGACGACCCTCTCGCGCAAGGTGAAGGCCTTCGTCGCTCTGACGAAGCCGCGCGTGATCGAGCTGCTCCTCGTGGTGACCGCTCCGACGATGATCCTGGCGCAGGGCGGGATCCCGAACCTGCTGCTGGTCCTCAACGTCCTGATCGGCGGCGCCCTGAGCGCCGGGTCCGCGGGCGCGTTCAACTGCTACTTCGACCGCGACATCGACCGGATCATGAACCGGACGAAGAACCGGCCGCTCGTGACCGGTGAGATCTCGGACCGGTCCGCACTCGTCTTCGCGACCACGATCGGCGTCCTGTCGATCGTCTGGCTCGGCCTGACAGCCAACTGGCTCTCCGCAGGCCTCTCGCTCGCCGCGATCCTGATCTACGTCGTGTTCTACACGCTCTTCCTCAAGCGCCGGACGCCGCAGAACATCGTGTGGGGCGGCATCGCGGGCTGCATGCCGGTGCTGATCGGCTGGGCGGCGGTCACGGACTCGCTCGACTGGGCCCCCGTCATCCTCTTCTCCGTCATCTTCCTCTGGACGCCGCCGCACTACTGGCCGCTGTCGATGAAGTACCGCGACGACTACCAGGCCGCCGGCGTGCCGATGCTGGCCGTCGTGCGCGGGCGCACGATCGTCGGGCTCCAGGTCATCCTCTACGCCTGGGCCACCGTCGCCTGCTCGCTCCTGCTGATCCCCGTCGCCGGCATGGGCGTGCTCTACACGGTGGTCGCCCTCGGCAGCGGGATCTGGTTCATCGCCGAGACGCACCGCCTCTACAGCCTCGCGATCCGTCACGAGCACGTCTCGCCGATGCGCGTGTTCCACGGGTCCATCGGGTACCTCACCCTGCTCTTCCTCGCCGTCGGCATCGACCCGCTGCTGCCCTTCTGATGGTGACCCCGTTCTCCTTCCTCGCCGAGCGGGTGACCCTGGGTCCGCGCGCACTGCGCTGGGGGACCACCGCGGCGCTGGTCGCGAGCATCCTGATCATCTTCTTCGGGGGCGTCGTCCGGCTGACCGGCTCGGGCCTCGGCTGCCCCACCTGGCCGGCGTGCGAGCCGGGCTCGCTCACCTCGACCCCCGAGCTCGGCATCCACGGCTTCATCGAGTTCACGAACCGCGCGTTCACCGGCGTCCTCGTGGTCGCTGTGGGCTGGGCGATCACGGCCGCGCGCCTGCAGAAGCCGCGCGACCGCACCATGACCCGGCTCGCGTGGTCGCAGTTCTGGCTCGTCGTCGCGAACGCCCTCGCGGGCGGAGCGACCGTGCACTCCGGCCTCAACCCGTACATCGTGGCGGGGCACTTCGTCCTGGCCATCGCCCTGCTCACCACCACCGCACTGACGTGGCACCGCGCCCACCGCTCGCAGTCCGTGGCCTTCGAGCCCGACCGCACGACGCGGGCCCTCAGCATCGGGCTCGTCGGCCTGACCCTCCTCGTGATCCTCGTGGGGACCCTCGTCACGGGCACCGGGCCGCACGCCGGCGACTCCGCGGAGGTGCCGCGGATGCAGTTCCACTGGGAGAGCGTGACCGTCCTGCACGGCGTGCTCGGAACGGCGGTGCTCGTCGCGGGAGCCGCGCTGCTCCTGCGCCTGTCGCGGGCGGCGGGCGCGGAGCTCGCCCGGCGGCGCGTGATCGCCTTCCTCGTGGTCGTCCTGCTGCAAGCCCTGGTCGGGGTCGCGCAGTCCCTCACCGCGCTGCCCGAGACGCTCGTCGCGGTGCACCTCCTCGGTTCGGCGCTCATCTGGGTCGGCGCGGTCCGCGTGCTGCTCGACGTGAACCCGCGGCTCTTCACCGTGCGCGCCCAGCGCCGGGACGCCGCTCAGGAGCTCCAGCCCACCGCCTGACCGCGGGCTCCGGCTCGGCGGAGAGCAGGTGCCGCCGGAGGCGCCGGAGCACGCGGGGGAGCGCCCGAAGCGGGAGATCGGCCGCGACGGCGCGGGCGAGAGGGCCGAACGCCCGAGCGGGTCCGGCCGGCAGGCCGACGCCCATCAGTGCAGTCACGAGTCGGGCGGGGATCGGGGTCGAGGCGTCGTTCGTCATGACGGAACCGAATCACGGACCACCGACACCGGTATGGTCATGCGCGTCTGGAGTCCGGCCGCCGGTGCCCGGCCGACACCCAGGTGCGGAGGTTCCGCTGAACGGCGGACGCCGGTAGAATGAGAAGCTGGTCACGGTTCGACGCACCCTGCGCACGTGATCCGCACACGGCCCGATGGAGCGCCGACGCACACCTCCGGAATCCAGGGACGCACATCATCCGCTCCGCGCATCAGATCGATCGCGCGACCGGCCGGAGAGCACCCGCGGGCCACCCCCGGGGGAATGACTCCGGGACCCGACCGGTTAGCAGTGGGTAGGAAACGAGGTACACATGTCAGACATCCTGATCGACCGCCCCGAGCTCGAGAGCCTGGGCGTCTACGAGTTCGGCTGGTCCGACTCGGACTCCGCCGGAGCCTCCGCACGCCGCGGCATCTCGCCCGAGGTCGTCTCCGACATCTCCGCGCTCAAGAACGAGCCCGCCTGGATGCGCGACCGTCGCATGAAGGCCCTGAAGCTCTTCGAGCGCAAGCCCATGCCGACATGGGGTGCCGATCTGTCGGACATCGACTTCGACAACATCAAGTACTTCGTCCGCTCCACCGAGAAGCAGGCGCAGACCTGGGACGACCTCCCGGACGACATCAAGAACACGTACGAGAAGCTCGGCATCCCGGAGGCGGAGCGCCAGCGCCTCGTCGGCGGCGTCGCGGCCCAGTACGAGTCCGAGGTCGTCTACCACCAGATCCGCGAGGACCTGGAGGAGCAGGGCGTCATCTTCATGGACACGGACACGGCTCTGCGCGAGCACCCCGAGATCTTCGAGGAGTACTTCGGCACGGTCATCCCCGCGGGCGACAACAAGTTCGCGGCGCTGAACACCGCGGTCTGGTCCGGCGGCTCCTTCGTGTACGTCCCCAAGGGCGTGCACGTCGACATCCCGCTGCAGGCCTACTTCCGGATCAACACCGAGAACATGGGCCAGTTCGAGCGGACCCTGATCATCGCGGACGAGGACAGCTACGTCCACTACATCGAGGGCTGCACAGCGCCGATCTACAAGTCGGACTCGCTGCACTCGGCCGTGGTCGAGATCATCGTGAAGAAGAACGCCCGCGTGCGCTACACGACGATCCAGAACTGGTCGAACAACGTCTACAACCTCGTCACCAAGCGCGCGATCGCGCACGAGGGCGCGACGATGGAGTGGATCGACGGCAACATCGGCTCCAAGGTCACGATGAAGTACCCGTCGATCTTCCTGGTCGGCGAGCACGCCAAGGGGGAGACCCTCTCCGTCGCCTTCGCGGGCCCCGGCCAGCACCAGGACGCCGGCGCGAAGATGGTCCACATGGCGCCGTACACGCAGTCGTCGATCGTCTCGAAGTCGATCGCCCGCGGCGGCGGTCGTGCCGGATACCGCGGAGAGGTCCGGGTGGACGCGAACGCGCACCACTCGGCGAACACCGTGCGCTGCGACGCCCTCCTGGTCGACACCATCTCGCGCTCCGACACCTACCCGGCGATCGACATCCGCGTCGACGACGTGCAGCTCGGCCACGAGGCGACGGTGTCGAAGGTCAGCGAGGAGCAGCTCTTCTACCTGATGTCGCGCGGCCTGCCGGAGGACGAGGCCATGGCCATGATCGTCCGCGGCTTCATCGAGCCGATCGCACGCGAGCTGCCCATGGAGTACGCCCTCGAGCTGAACAAGCTCATCGAGATGGGGATGGAGGGCAGCGTCGGTTGACGCCCGCCTCCCCCCTCGAAGGGGCGCCCGGACGGGGCGCCCCGCACCCATCGAAAGGAACCACCGCCAGATGACGGTCCCCACGAGCGCCGCGACCCCCGAGATCGACGGCGCGGCCGCCGCCGAGCGCCTGGGCATCAGCGCCCACTCCGACGGGGCGTTCACGCCCGTGCAGACGCGCTCCGAGCGCTTCGCCTCGTCCGACGTCGAGGCCTTCGAGGCCGTCACCGGACGCGAGATCGCCTGGAAGCTGACGCCCGTCGCCCGCCTGGGCGATCTCATCGACGGCGCTCTCGACGGCTCGCCCACTCCCGTCGAGCACGCAGCGGTGGACGGCGTCGACGTCTCGTGGGTCGGCCGCGACGACCAGCGGATCGGCACGGCCGGCCTCCCCGAGGACCGCGCCGCCGCGAACGCCTGGTCGAGCTTCGAGAAGGCCCTCGCCGTCCGCGTGACGGGAGAGGACGAGAAGGTCGCCACCCTCGTCCGCTCGGGCCTCGGCTCCGCACCCCGCGCCGCGCACACGATCATCGAGGCGGCGCCCTACGCCCGCGCCGTCGTCGTGCTGCAGAACGAAGGAGAGGCCTCCCTCGCCGAGAACGTGGAGATCCTCGTCGGCGAGGGCGCGCAGCTCACCGTCGTCACCGTGCAGGAGTGGGCGGACGACGCCCGGCACCTCGCCAACCACTTCGTGCGGGTCGGACGCGACGCGAAGGTGAAGCACATCGTGGTCACCCTCGGCGGCTCCATCGTCCGGGTGAACCCCTCGGCGCACCTCGTCGAGCGCGGAGCGGACGGCGAGCTCTTCGGCCTCTACTTCGCCGACGGCGGCCAGCACCTCGAGCAGCAGGTGTACGTCGACCACGACGCCCCCGACACCCGCAGCCGCGTGACCTACAAGGGCGCGCTGCAGGGCGAGGGCGCGCGCACCGTCTGGATCGGCGACGTCCTGATCCGCAACAGCGCCACCGGAACCGACAGCTACGAGCAGAACCGCAACCTCGTCCTCTCGGACGGCACGCGCGCCGACTCCATCCCGAACCTCGAGATCGAGACCGGCGACATCGCCGGAGCGGGACATGCGTCGGCGACCGGGCGCTTCGACGACGAGCAGCTCTTCTACCTGCAGTCCCGCGGGATCCGCGAGGACGAGGCGCGACGCCTGGTCGTGCGCGGATTCCTCAGCGAGATCGTGCAGCAGATCAAGGTCGCCGAGCTCGAGGACCGCCTGCAGCTCGCGATCGAGGCGGAGCTCGCCGGCAGCGCCGGCCAGACCGGCTCCTCCCGCGGATCGGCGGTCACCGCATGAGCAACGCCGCGATGATCTGCTCGGTCTCCGAGCTGATCCCCAACCAGGCCATGCGGGTCGAGGTCGACGGAGTCGCGATCGCGGTCGTGCAGGACTCCGCCGGCGAGATCCACGCGATCGGCGACACCTGCACCCACGGCGAGATCTCGCTCTCCGAGGGCTTCGTCGAGGGCGAGAGCCTCGAGTGCTGGGCGCACGGCTCCCAGTTCTCCCTCCGCACCGGCACCCCGCTGAACCTCCCGGCCTACGAGCCGGTCCCCGTCTTCGTCGTCGAGATCATCGACGGCGACGTCTACATCGACCCGACCGTCACGAAGGAAGTCTGAATGTCCGTTCTCCAGATCAGCGATCTCCACGTCAGTGTCGAGACCGAGCAGGGGACCAAGCAGATCCTCCGCGGTGTCGATCTCACCATCAACCAGGGTGAGATCCACGCGATCATGGGCCCCAACGGGTCCGGCAAGTCCACCCTCGCGTACACGATCGCGGGACACCCCAAGTACCACGTCGACGGCGGCTCGATCACCCTCGACGGCGTCGAGGTCCTCGACATGACCGTCGACGAGCGCGCCCGCGCGGGCCTCTTCCTCGCCATGCAGTACCCGGTCGAGATCCCCGGCGTGACCAACACCAACTTCCTCCGCACCGCGAAGACCGCGATCGCCGGCGAGGCGCCCGCGATCCGCACGTGGACGAAGGACGTCAAGTCCGCGATGGCGAACCTCCGCATGGACTCGTCCTTCGCGGCGCGCAACGTCAACGAGGGCTTCTCGGGCGGCGAGAAGAAGCGCAACGAGATCCTGCAGCTCGAGCTGCTCGCCCCGCAGTTCGCCGTCCTCGACGAGACCGACTCCGGCCTCGACGTCGACGCGCTCAAGATCGTGTCCGAGGGCGTCAACCGCGCCCACCAGAGCACCGGCCTCGGCGTGCTGCTGATCACGCACTACACGCGGATCCTGCGCTACATCCAGCCGGACTTCGTCCACGTCTTCGTCGCCGGCCGCGTCGCCGAGCAGGGCGGCAAGGAGCTCGCCACCCGGCTCGAGGACGAGGGCTACGACCGCTTCCTGACCTCGGCGACGGTCTGATCATGGCGGTCACCACTCTCGAGCCGAAGCTCTTCGACCAGGTCGAGGAGGCCCTCAAGGACGTCATGGACCCCGAGCTCGGGGTCAATGTGGTCGACCTGGGACTCATCTACGACCTGGGCTGGGACGACGAGAACGACGCCCTCGTCATCCACATGACCCTCACCTCGGCGGGCTGCCCGCTGACCGATGTGCTCGAGGAGCAGACCGCCGAGTCGCTCGACGGCATCGTCGAGGCCTTCCGGATCAACTGGGTCTGGATGCCGCCGTGGGGTCCCGACCGGATCACCGAGGACGGCCGCGACATGATGCGCGCGCTCGGCTTCTCCATCTAGCAGACGCACGCGAACGCCGAAGGGCCGGGAGGATTCGTCCTCCCGGCCCTTCGGCGTTCGTGCGACCGCTCAGCGCGAGCGGCGCGAGAGCATCGCCCAGGTGGTGGGGAGCAGCGCGGCGGCGACCAGCGCCTTGAGCGCGTCGCCGATGAGGAAGGGCACGAGCCCCGCGGAGAGGACGGAGCCGAGGTCGGCGGGCAGCCCCAGCGAGGCGAGGGCGGCGGCCAGCCAGGGCAGGCCGACGAGGTAGATGGTGGCGGTGCCGGCGAGGAAGGTCACCAGCGTGCCGAGGACGCGACGGTCCCACTGCCGCTGGGCTAGCCATCCGGTGACGATCGACGCGAGGACGAAGCCGACGATGTAGCCGCCGGTGGGACCCGCGAGGACAGCCCAGCCGTGCGAGCCCTCGGTGAAGACCGGGGCGCCGAGAGCGCCCACGAGCGCGTACACGAGCATGGAGAGCGCGCCGCGGAGCGCGCCGAGCGTCGTGCCGACCAGGAGGACCGCGAAGGTCTGGCCCGTGAAGGGGACCGGCCACATCGGGATGAACAGCTGCGCCATCGCCGCGGTGAGACCCGCACCCGCGAGCACCAGCAGGGCGTCGGTCGCGACGGAGCGGGTGACGAGCCGGTCGGCGAGGACCGGGCGCGGGAGGGCGGAAGAGGAAGGGGACATGGGTGATCTCCGAGGGTCCTGGTCGCCCGAGAGCGAGGAGCGAGCGCGTCCGCGGTGAGCGGACGTGGATCCGCCCCGCGGCTCAGGAAATATACTAGGGGGCTGCCGCATCGCGGCCTCATGCCCCACTCCTCCCGAACCGAACGCCATTTCTTGGCGGGAACGGACAGCACTGTGCTCAGCGTGCACGACCTCGAACTCCGAGTCGGCGCCCGACTCCTGATGGAGAACGTCTCCTTCCGGGTGGGCGACGGCGACAAGGTCGGCCTCGTCGGCCGCAACGGGGCGGGGAAGACGACGCTGACCAAGGTCCTCGCGGGCGACCTCATCGCCTCGAAGGGCACGGTCGACCGCGGCGGCGAGATCGGCTACCTCCCCCAGGACCCGCGCTCGGGCGACCCGGAGGAGCTGGCGCGCACCCGCATCCTCGACGCGCGCGGGCTGGGGCAGCTGGTGCTCGGCATGCAGGAGGCGACGATCGCGATGTCGAGCAGCGACACCTCCCTGAGCGAGGCCGGCATGAAGAAGTACGGCAACCTCACGGACCGCTTCCTCTCCCTGGGCGGATACGCGGCGGAGGCGGAGGCCGCGTCGATCGCGAGCAACCTCAACCTCCCCGACCGGATCCTCGACCAGCCGCTCAAGACGCTCTCCGGCGGCCAGCGGCGCCGCATCGAGCTCGCGAGGATCCTCTTCTCGGACGCGAGCACGCTGATCCTCGACGAGCCGACGAACCACCTCGACGCCGACTCCGTCGTCTGGCTCCGCGAGTTCCTCAAGAACTACCGCGGCGGCTTCATCGTGATCAGCCACGACATCGAGCTGGTCGGCGAGACCGTGAACCGCGTCTTCTACCTCGACGCCAACCGCCAGGTCATCGACGTCTACAACATGAACTGGAAGAACTACCAGCGCCAGCGCGCCGCCGACGAGGAGCGCCGCAAGAAGGAGCGGGTCAACGTCGAGAAGAAGGCCGGCGCCCTCCAGCTGCAGGCCGCCAAGTTCGGCGCGAAGGCCTCGAAGGCCGCGGCGGCGCACCAGATGGTCGCGCGTGCCGAGCGCATGCTCAGCGGACTCGAGGAGGTCCGCGCGGTCGACCGCGTCGCGAAGCTCCGGTTCCCGACTCCGTCCGCCTGCGGACGCACCCCCCTGCAGGCTCAGAACCTGTCGAAGAGCTACGGCTCGCTCGAGATCTTCACCGCTGTCGACCTCGCGATCGACCGCGGCTCCAAGGTCGTCATCCTGGGGCTCAACGGAGCGGGCAAGACGACGCTCCTGCGCATCCTGGGCGGCGTCGACCAGCCCGACACCGGAGTGATCGAGGCCGGGCACGGCCTCCGGATCGGCTACTACGCGCAGGAGCACGAGACGATCGACGTCAAGCGCTCGGTGCTCGAGAACATGGTCTCGTCGAGCCCGAACCTCACCGAGACCGAGGCGCGCCGGGTCCTGGGTTCGTTCCTGTTCACCGGGGACGACTCGCACAAGCCGGCCGGGGTCCTCTCCGGCGGGGAGAAGACCCGTCTCGCCCTGGCGATGATCGTGGTCTCGGGAGCGAACGTGCTCCTGCTCGACGAGCCCACCAACAACCTCGACCCGGCGAGCCGCGAGGAGATCCTCGACGCGCTCGCGCACTACGAGGGCGCGGTCGTCCTGGTCAGCCACGACGAGGGGGCCGTCGAGGCGCTGAACCCCGAGCGGGTCCTGATCATGCCGGAGGGCACCGAGGACCACTGGGCGGCCGACTACCTCGACCTGATCACGCTCGCCTAGCGGGCGTCGAGCAGCTCGTCCTCGACCTCGGAGTCGCTGCGGCCGCGGCGTCGGCGGCGCTCCTCGCGCCGCTCCTCGGCCGCCACGACCTCGGGGTCGTCGGCGTTGCGGATGCGGTACTCGTGGCGGATCGCCCAGCCGAGCCCGCCGAAGCCCATGACCGCGAACAGCACCCACTGGATCGCGTAGCTGATGTGCAGGCCCTCGTCGGCGACCGGCTTGATCGCGGCCAGCGGGGGAGCGTCGATCGGCGCCGGCGCCTCGGCGACCAGCAGGCCGTACGCCGAGGTCCGCAGGGGCTCGTCCAGCTGCGTCGACAGGTCGTCGAGCTGGATGGTGGCGATCTGGCCCGCCGGCGCGGAGCGTCCGTCGATCCGTCCCTCCGCGGGCTTCAAGCGGGCGACGACGGTCACCTCCCCCTCGGGCGGTGCGGGGATCGTGTCGGGGGAGTCCTGGGTCGAGCCGACGGGCACCCAGCCGCGGTCGACGACGAACACGCTGCCGTCGTCGAGCCGCAGCGGCGTCAGGATCTCGAAGCCGGGATTGCCGTTGTAGGGCCGGTTGCGGACGAGCGTCTGCCCCTGCGTCTCGTAGACGCCGGCGACCTCGACCGGGCGGTACTCGAGCGCGTCGTCCCAGGCGGAGTCGGCGGGGAGCAGCCCGTCGAGGGCGACCGGGTCGGCGGTCCAGTTCGCGGTGACCAGCCTGTTGGTCGAGGCGGCCTGGTCGAGCCGCGCGACCTGCCAGCGAGAGAGCAGCACACAGGCGACGGCGAAGACGATCGCGAGCGCGAGGTAGCCGAACCAGCGCCGGGAGAAGACGAAGCGCCAGGAGGGTCGGGGCGCGTCGCTGCTCACCGTTCCGCTCCGCGGTCGACCGTGTAGAGCGGCTTCACCTCGAGCGGGAAGTCGCGGGCGAGGAGGAACTCGCGCAGGAACTCCCGGTGCTCGCCGCAGGCCAGCCAGGTCTTCCGGCGGTCCTCCGTGTGGATCCTCGGGTTCCGCCACTCGATCGCGAAGGTCGCCGTCCTCGGGCAGCCCGCTCGGGAGCAGGCGTGCGCGTCGGGGACCCGGCCGAGGGGGATCACGGTCGGTCTCCCCGAGGGTCGCCGCCCTCGGGGCCGGTCGGCGCCTCGGAGTCGGGGGCCGGGGCGGGAGCCGGAGCCGACGGGACCGGTCGGGAGAGGACGATCGCACCCGGCCGCTCGACGTTGCCGCGCTCGCCCGCGCTGCCGACGTTGGCCAGCACGACGGCGAAGTAGGGCAGGACCACGGCGCCGATCGCGAAGAACAGCAGCCACCAGCCGTGGGCGAAGAGGAGGCAGATGACGCAGAGCATCCTGATGCCCATGGCGATCGAGTACTTGATCGCACGGGAGCGCCGCTCGGCGCTCGGCGACGGCGGTAGGGAGGTGAGTGTCTCGCGTGGTTTCACAGCCCTGCAAGCCTACGTCGCGGCAGGTGGGTGCAGGCCGGGAGGGCCTCATCCCGGAATCTGTTGCGCGACGCGCCTCTAGGATGTACGGGTCGCCCGGCGCCGCACGAGCGCCGGCAGGAGGGACACCATGACCACGCCGCGCACCGTCCTCGTCACCGGGGGCAACCGGGGGATCGGCTTCGCCATCGCCCAGGAGTTCGTGGCCGCCGGTCACCGGGTCGCCGTGACGGCGCGCTTGGGCTCCGGTCCGGAGGGCTCCCTCACCGTCGTCGCGGACGTGACCGACGCCGCCTCCATCGACGCCGCGTTCACGCAGGTCGAGGCCGAGCTGGGCCCGGTCGAGATCCTGGTGGCGAACGCGGGCATCACCCGCGACACCCTGCTGCTGCGCATGACGGAGGAGGACTTCACCTCCGTCGTCGACACGAACCTCACGGGGGCGTTCCGCGTGGTCAAGCGCGCGTCGAAGGGGATGCTCAAGCAGCGCTTCGGCCGCGTCGTCCTCATCTCCAGCGTGGTCGGCCTCTACGGGTCGCCCGGCCAGATCAACTACTCCTCGTCGAAGGCCGCCCTCGTGGGCTTCGCCCGCTCGCTGACCCGCGAGCTCGGCGCCCGCAACATCACCGCCAACGTCGTCGCCCCCGGCTTCATCGAGACCGACATGACCGCCGAGCTCTCGCCGGAGCAGCAGGCGGAGTACCGCAAGAGCATCCCGCTGGCCCGCTACGGCACCGCTGCCGAGGTCGCCAAGGTCACGCGCTGGCTGGCCAGTGATGAGGCGGCGTACATCTCCGGTGCCGTGATCCCGGTCGACGGCGGCCTCGGGATGGGCCACTGACCGATAAGCCTGGAGCTTATATCTGCCGGATATAAGCTCTAGGCTTATGCGATGACCTCCTCCGACGTCGTCGCCGTCCTCCTGGACCTGGTGACCTCCCGCTCCCTCGTCGACCGTGCGGGCGCCCAGCGCGAGATCGAGCAGGGCTTCGCCGACGTGGAGGCCGCGGTCCCGGCGATCCAGCCCCTGCATCCGACGGTCGGCGACGAGTTCCAGGCGATCCACCCCTCCGTCCACTCCGCGCTCCGGGCGACGCTGCAGGCGCGCCTCTCGCTCCCGGCCGGCATCGACTGCCGCGTGGGCATCGGCCTGGGCGAGGTGCGGGTGGTCGGCTCGGGAATCGCCGGGGACCTCGAGGACGGCTCCGGCTGGTGGCGCGCGCGCGAGGCCATCGACCGAGCCCACGCGCTCGAGGACGGCGCCGTGCCCACGGCACGCGGGTGGTTCGTCGCCGGAGACTCGGACGGGAGCCCCGGCGAGGCGGCGGTCAACGCCTACCTCCTCTCCCGCGACGCCCTGGTCGGAGCGCTCAGCGCGCGCGACCGCCGGCTCGTGCTCGGGAGCCTGCGCGGAGCGTCGCAGAAGGAGCTGGGCGAGCAGGAGTCGATCTCGCAGCCCGCCGTCTCGCAGGCGCTGCGGCGCGCGGGAGCGGGCGCCCTCCTCGCCGGCGCGCGCCTGCTGGAGGAGACGTGCTGACGGCGCTGCTGCTCGCCGTGATCGGCCTCGCCGACCTCGCGCGCACGCACCTCCGCCGCCGTGCGGCCCTCCTCGCGATCCCCGTGCTCGCCTCCGCAGCCATGACCGCAGCGCTCGTCGTCGGAGCCCCGCCGCTCGGTGCGGCGATCGTCGTCGTCCTGGCCGGAGCCTGGCTGCTGACGACCACGACCGTCGAGAACGCGCGGCCGCCCGGGGGGCTACGCCCGGCCGTCGGCCTCATCGCGGCGGTCCTGGTGCTGACCATCGTCGACCGCGCCGCCGGCGTCCCGACGGCGCCGCTCGCGCCTGCCGCCGTCGCGAACACGCTCCCTCCGCTCGAGCAGCTCGCCCTGGCGGTCGGAGCCGGGCTCTTCCTGCTGGAGAGCGGCAACGTGATCGTGCGGGCGGCGCTGTTCCGCGAGCTCCCGCAGGCCGAGCCCGCGCCGCGTCCGCGCTGGAGCGAGCGGTTCGCGCGTCGCGAGCCGACCGACGCCCGCCTGCCGGACCTCCAGGGCGGGCGCACGATCGGACCGCTGGAGCGGCTGCTGATCGCCGGCCTCACGCTCGCGGGAGCGATCGGCCTCGCCGGTGCCGTGCTCGCCGCCAAGGGGATCGTGCGCTTCCCCGAGATCTCCCGCGACGGCGGCAGCGGGGAGAAGGCCGAGTACTTCCTGGTGGGCTCGCTCGTCAGCTGGGCGCTGGCGCTCGGCTGTGCCGGGCTCGTCGCGATCGCGGGCGGCTGACCCCCTCGAGGGCGGAGGAGACGGGCCTCAGCCGCGGAGGCCGAGGACGGGCAGCAGCTGCGAGAGGTCGAGGCCGCCGACGACGAGGTCGGCGCGCTCGCGCACCAGGGGCTTGGCGTTGAAGGCGACGGCGAGGGCGGCGACCGCCATCATCTCCAGGTCGTTCGCACCATCGCCGACGGCGATCGTGCGCTGCGGCGGAACGCCCGAGAGCGCCGCCCACTCGCGGAGCGCCTCCGCTTTGGCCGCGGCGTCGATGACCGCTCCGTCGACCGCTCCGGTCAGCAGGCCGCCCCGGCAGCAGAGGCGGTTGGCCCGGACGAAGTCGAGGCCGAGCGCGCCGGCGACCGGGTCGAGGACCTCGTGGAACCCTCCGGACACGACTCCGATGCGGCCGCCGACAGCGTGCACGCCGGCCACGAGCTCAGCGGCGCCGGGCGTGACGCGGACGCCCGAGCTCACGCCCGGGAGCACCGACTCGGGGATCCCGGCGAGAGTGGCGACGCGCTCGCGGAGGCTCTCGCCGAAGTCGAGCTCGCCGCGCATCGCCCGCTCGGTGACGGCGGCGACGCGCTCCTCGGAGCCGGCGTGCACCGCGAGGAGCTCGATCACCTCGTCCTGGAGGAGGGTGGAGTCCGCGTCGAGGACGACGAGGAAGCGGGCAGGCGTCGCAGGACGCTCACTCATGGGCCGGTCCGATCGGTCGGGTGGGCGCGCCGGGGCGCAGAGCTCGACCCGTGGGGGTGCTACGGGTGGACGACGACGCCCTTGCCGACGACGGTGATGCCCGACTCGGTCACGGTGAACCCGCGCTCGCGATCGTGGTCGTGGTCCACGCCGACCCGAGCACCGGGCTCGACGACGACGTCCTTGTCGAGGATAGCGCGGACGACCAGCGCGTCCGGGCCGATGCGGACCTTGTCGAAGACCACAGAGTCGGTGACCGTCGCGTTCGACTCGATGACCGTCCAGGGCCCGACGACGCTGCGCTCGATGTGCGCGCCCGAGATGACGGTGCCGAGCGAGACGACCGAGTCGACCGTCGATCCCATGTTGCCCTTGCCGTCGCGGACGATCTTGGCCGGCGGGGAGTTCAGCTGCGACGAGAAGATCGGCCACTGCTGGTTGTAGAGGTTGAAGACCGGCAGAGCCGAGATGAGGTCCTGGTGGGCTTCGAAGAAGGAGTCGATGGTGCCGACGTCCCGCCAGTAGTAGCGGTCGCGGTCGGTCGAGCCGGGGACGTCGTTGAGCTTGAGGTCGTAGACGCCGGCCTCGCCGCGCGCGACGAAGTCGGGGATGATGTCGCCGCCCATGTCGTGGTCCGACGTGGAGGACTCCCCGTCGCGGATGACCGCGTCGATCAGGGCGTCGGCGTCGAAGACGTAGTTGCCCATGGAGGCGAGGACCTCGTGCGGCGAGTCGGCCAGGCCGACGGCGTCCTTGGGCTTCTCGAGGAACTCGGAGATCATCGTCGGCACGATGCCGTCGCCCGCCTCGTCTCCGGCGAGCTGGATGACGCCGAACTGGTCCGCGAGCTCGATCGGCTGGCGGATGGCCGCGACGGTCGCCTTCGCACCCGACTTGATGTGCGCGTCGATCATCTGCGAGAAGTCCATGCGGTAGACGTGGTCGGCGCCGACCACGACGACGATGTCGGGCTTCTCGTCGCGGATCAGGTTGAGGCTCTGCAGGATCGCGTCGGCCGAGCCGCTGAACCAGCGCTTGCCCAGGCGCTGCTGCGCGGGGACCGAGGCGACGTAGGAGTTCAGGAGCCCGGAGAGGCGCCAGGTCTGCGAGACGTGGCGGTCGAGCGAGTGCGACTTGTACTGCGTCAGCACGACGATCTGGGTGAGACCGGAGTTGATCAGGTTGGACAGCGCGAAGTCGATCAGCCGGTACTGCCCGCCGAACGGCACCGCGGGCTTGGCCCGGTCCGCTGTGAGGGGCATGAGGCGCTTTCCCTCGCCGCCGGCGAGGACGATGCCGAAGATCTTCTTTGACTGCATGGAACCACAGTAGGGGCTCGCGCTTCCCCGTGGACCCCGGCTGTCGCCGGGGGAGCGCCCTGTACTACGGTTCGGGGGTGCGAGTCGATCTGCTGACCAAGGAATACCCGCCCGAGGTGTACGGGGGAGCCGGTGTCCACGTGGCCGAGCTCACCAAGGCGCTGCGCAGTGACCTGGAGGTCGTGGTGCGCTGCTTCGGCGCGCCGCGCGAGGAGGCGGGCACGTTCGCGTACTCCGTCCCCGCGGAGCTCGCCGAGGCGAACGGCGCCCTGCAGACCCTCGGGGTCGACCTGCAGATCGCGCAGGACGCGGCGGGGGCCGACCTGGTCCATTCCCACACCTGGTACGCCAACGCCGCGGGGCGTCTCGCCCAGCTCCTGCACGGCATCCCGCACGTGGTCTCGGCGCACAGCCTCGAGCCGCTGCGTCCGTGGAAGGCCGAGCAGCTCGGCGGCGGCTACCGCGTCTCGAGCTGGATCGAGCGGGAGGCGTACGAGAACGCCGACGCCGTGATCGCGGTGTCCGGCGGCATGCGCGAGGACATCCTCCGCTCCTACCCGGCCCTGGATCCGGCGAAGGTCCACGTGGTCTACAACGGCATCGACCTCGACGCCTGGCACCCCGTCGAGGACGAGGCCGTCCTCGCCGAGCTCGGCATCGACCCCTCGCGCCCCTCCGTCGTCTTCGTCGGCCGCATCACCCGGCAGAAGGGCCTGCCCTACCTGCTCCGCGCCGCTGCGACCCTGCCTCCCGAGGTGCAGCTCGTGCTCTGCGCCGGCGCCCCCGACACCCCGGAGATCATGGCCGAGGTGACCTCCCTCGTCCGCAGCCTCCAGGAGGAGCGCACCGGCGTCGTCTGGATCGACCGCCACCTGCCGCGCCACCAGCTCTCCGCGGTCCTGACGAACGCGACCACGTTCGTCTGCCCCTCGATCTACGAGCCCCTCGGCATCGTCAACCTCGAGGCGATGGCCTGCGGTGCGGCCGTCGTCGGGACGGCGACCGGCGGCATCCCGGAGGTCGTCGACGACGGCGTGACCGGTCGGCTCGTCCCGATCGAGCAGGTCACGGACGGCACCGGCACCCCCGTGGACCCGGAGCGCTACGTCGCCGACCTGGCCGCCGCCCTCGCCGAGGTCGTCGCCGACCCGGAGGCGGCCAAGCGGATGGGCGCCGCGGGCCGCGAGCGCGCGCAGAGCCACTTCAGCTGGACGCAGATCGCGCGGGACACCCGGGCGATCTACGACTCGCTCGTCTGAGCCTCCCGGCCGCCTCCTTTAGAATGGCTCCCATGCCCAGCGTTGTCTCGTTCGTCGATGTGTCCTTCGTCCGGAACGGCAAGCGGATTCTCGACCACGTGTCGTGGGACGTGGCCGAGGACGAGCGCTGGGTGATCCTCGGCCCCAACGGGGCGGGCAAGACCTCGATCCTGCAGATCGCCGCCGCGCAGAACTACCCCTCGACCGGTGCCGCGCACCTGCTCGAGGAGACCCTCGGCCGCGTCGACGTGTTCGAGCTGCGTCCGCGCATCGGCTACGCGTCGACCGCGATGGCCCGCCGCCTCCCGGCCGGCGAGACCGTGCTCGACGTCGTGATGACCGCCGCGTACGCCGTGACCGGCCGCTGGAACGAGGGCTACGACGCGATCGACGAGCGCCGCGCCCGCCGGGTGCTGTCCGAGTGGAAGCTCGAGCACCTCTCAGAGCGCACGTTCGGGACGCTCTCGGACGGCGAGCAGAAGCGCGTCCAGATCGCCCGCGCGATCATGACCGACCCCGAGCTGCTCCTGCTCGACGAGCCGGCCGCGAGCCTCGACCTCGGCGCCCGCGAGGAGCTCGTCCAGCTGCTGGGCGGCTTCGCGAAGGACCCGGCGTCGCCCGCGATCGTGATGGTGACCCACCACGTCGAGGAGATCCCCGACGGCTTCACCCACGCCCTGCTCCTCCGCGACGGAGCGGTGGTGGCGGCGGGCCCGCTGGCCGAGGCCCTGACCGAGGCGACGCTCACCGAGACCTTCGGGCTCGACATCGCGCTCACCCGCGAGAACGGGCGCTTCTCGGCCCGCGCCCGCGGCTGACCCGGCCCCGGGGTCCGGGCGCGGCGCGTCTTCTGCGCGCGCTGCCGGTCTGGTATCTTCGGTAGCTGGTTCGGGCCCGTTCGCGGTGCGCCCGCCCTTATCCACCCGTTCCCGTCGACGACAGGTGCGGTTCAGGACCATCGACGACAGGACACGACCATGAAGACCGACATCCACCCCGAGTACTCCGCGATCGTCTTCCGCGACCTCGCGTCCGGTGAGACCTTCCTCACCCGCTCGACCGCGAAGAGCAGCAAGACGATCGAGCTCGACGGCGTGACCTACCCCGTCATCGACGTCGAGATCTCCTCCGCCTCGCACCCGTTCTACACGGGCAAGCAGCGCATCATGGACTCGGCCGGCCGTGTCGAGAAGTTCAACAGCCGCTACAAGAACTTCGGCAAGTAGCACTCCCCGAAGGGCCCTCGACCTCACGGTCGGGGGCCCTTCGTCGTTCCCGCCGGGCGGTCCTCAGTAGCGGTAGAAGCCCTCACCGGTGGCCGTCCCGAGGCGGCCGCGGTCGAGGTACTCCGTCTTCAGATGGGCGGCGAACGCCTGGGAGGCCTCGTTCGGCGCCGCGGCGGCGATGGTGTAGGCGGTCCGCAGACCGACGACGTCGAAGATCTGGAAGGGTCCGAGAGGCGCGCCGGTTCCGATCCTCCAGGTCTTGTCGATGGTCTCGTGATCGGCGTAGCCGCCCATGAGCAGACCCGACGCGGCGTTGAGCAGCGGCACCAGCAGGGAGTTCAGGACGTAGCCGGCCTTCTCCTTCTGCAGCCGGACGGGCTCGAGGCCGCTGGCGACGGCGAACTCCACGACGGCGTCGACCACGGCGGGGTCGGTGTCCGCCGTCCCCATGATCTCGGCGGTGTTCTGCGCCCAGACGTGGTTGGCGTAGTGCAGGGCGAGGAAGCGGTCGGGTCGGCCGGTCGAGGCCTTCAGATCGCTGGGGAGCAGCGTGGACGAATTGGTCGCGAAGACCGTGCGCTCGGGGGCGAGCGCACCCAGCCGGCCGTACAGCTCCTGCTTCACGCTCAGGTCCTCGGGGACGGCCTCGATCACGAGGTCGGCGTCGGCGACCGCCTCCGCGAGGTCGGAGGTGAGGCGGAGGGAGTCGAGCGCCTCCTGCGGTCCGCCGGCGACGCCGCCGGGCACCGACTTGTAGACGCCCGAGAGGCCGCGCAGCCGCTCGCGCGCCGATTCGAGGACCTCGTCGGAGAGGTCGTAGACGGTGACGGCGAAGCCGTGGAAGGCCGACTGGAAGGCGATCTGGGAGCCGAGCACTCCGCTGCCGAGGACGGTGACCGTGCGGATCGTGGGCATGACTTCTCCTTGCGAGAGGGGGAGGGGGAGCACGTGCTCACCCGATCCCACAGCGCCGCGGTCCGCGGAGCGAGGGCTTGCGCCGACGCGCAGTCCGTGGCCCTCGGGGAGCCGGCGCGGTAGCGTCCCGGCATGGTGTCCTTCGCCGACAAGCCGATCCTGCCGTTCACGACTCCCGAGGAGTGGGACGCCTACCTCCGCGGCGAGCCCGACCCGGACGGGGTCCGGCTGAAGCTGCGCAAGAAGGCCGCCGTGGATCCGGGGATCACCTACGCCGAGGCGCTCGACGTCGCGCTCTGCCACGGCTGGATCGACGGCCAGGCGGGAGCCTTCGACGAGCAGTTCAAGCTCCAGGCCTTCACCCCGCGGCGTCGCGCGAGCCCGTGGTCGAAGGTCAACCGCGACCACGTCGCGCGGCTGCTGGCGGAGGGCCGGATGCTGCCGGGCGGGCTGGCCGAGGTCGAGCGGGCTCGCGGCGACGGGCGCTGGGACGCGGCCTACCGGCAGCGCGACGCGGAGGTGCCGGACGACTTCCAGCGGGCGCTCGACGCGGATCCGCAGGCCCTGGCCTTCTTCGCGACCGTCGGCGGGCAGAAGCGCTTCGCGTTCCTCTTCCGCCTCTCGCAGCTGAAGCGGGCCGAAACGCGGGAGCGGCGGATCGCGGAGTACGTGGCGCTCCTCCACGAGGGGCGCACACTGGCCTGAGGCGTCAGTGGCGGACCGGCCAGCTCCCGTCGGCGACGAAGGACTCGTCGCGGACGCGGCGCATGTACTCCTGGAAGGACTCGGCCTGGGTTCGGCACCAGTCGACCTGAAGCGCGTGCAGGGCCTCCGCACCCACTCCGAGCTCGTCGGCGAAGGCGCGGCCCAGCGCCTGGGCGACGCGGCCCGCCGCGACGGCGTCCGCGCCCGCGTCGTGGGCCTCGGTGAGGGCGACGCCGTAGTGCTCGGCGGCGAGGGTGAGGGTGCGCTTGCCTCTGCGGTAGCGGTCCACCGCCTTGTCGATCACGAGCGGATCGACGACCGGGCTCGGGTCGAGCAGCACGGGCACACCCCAGCGCCGCGCCTCGTGGGCGAGGAGTGAGAGGTCGTAGGGGGCGTTGTAGACGACGACGGGGATGCCGCGCGCGAGGAGCGAGCGCAGCGCCTCGGAGACCTCGGCCACGACCTCGCCGGCGGGGCGGCCGTGCGCGCGGGCGTGCTCGGTGCTGATGCCGTGGACCGCGGAGGCGCCGGCCGGGATCGCGACCCCGGGATCGGCGAGCCAGGTCGTGCCCTCGATCGGTTCGCCCGCCGCGTCGATCACGCCGACGTGTGCGGTGACGATGCGGCTCGTGCGGACGTCGATGCCGGTGGTCTCGAGGTCGAACACGGCCAGCAGGTCGAACCAGCGCGCCCCCTCGGAGGGGACGAGCGCCTGCTCGGCGTCGTCGAACAGCATCGGCTCGGTCTGCGTCTCGGTCGTTCCGGTGGTGCTCACGCGGACAGCCTAAAGGGGGCCTCCGACATCGGCCGGAGGCCCCTCGGCGTGCTGCCCGGTCAGCGGGCCTCGTGCGCCTTGGCGACGTGGAGCCAGAAGAAGCCCTGCGTGCTGCCCGGTCAGCGGGCCTCGTGCGCCTTGGCTACGTGGAGCCAGAAGAAGCCCTGCGTGCCGAGCGTCATCATCAGCGTGCCGTCGTCCGAGAATCCGGGGAAGCGGCCGCCGCCGAACAGGTCGCTCAGCGTCGATCCGGGGTTCTCGGGGTCGGTGATGGTGACCGAGACCGGGTTGTGGTTGAAGCTGAAGACGCAGAGGACCTCCTCCGGCTGGTCGCCCATCGCCGTGCCCGAGCCCGCGTAGTCGCGCACGAACGCGAGTACCGACTCGTGGTCCGTCTCGAGGACGCGCATCGACCCGAGACCGAACGCCGGGTGGCCGCGGCGCACGTGCAGGACGTTCCGCATCCAGTGCAGCAGGGAGCGCGACTGCGCCAGCTGCGCCTCGACGTTGACCTGGTTGTAGTGGTACACGAGCGACTGGACGATCGGCTGCACCAGCTTGCCGGGGTCGGCGGCCGAGAAGCCGGCGTTGCGATCGGGTGTCCACTGCATCGGCGTGCGCGACGCGTCGCGGTCGTTGAGCCAGATGTTGTCGCCCATGCCGATCTCGTCGCCGTAGTAGAGGAACGGGCTGCCGGCGAGAGAGAAGAGCAGGGCGTTGATCAGCTCGAGCTCGGCGCGCGAGTTGTCCAGCAGGGGTGCGAGCCGGCGGCGGATGCCGATGTTGGAGCGCATCCGCGGGTCGTAGGCGTACCAGCCGTACATGGCCTGGCGGTACTCCTCGGACACCATCTCGAGCGTGAGCTCGTCGTGGTTGCGCAGGAACACGCCCCAGGCGGCGCCGCTGGGGATGTCGAACGTCTCGGAGAGCACCTTCTTCAGCTCGTTCGCCGTCTGCGCGCGGAGCGAGTAGAAGATGCGCGGCATGACGGGGAAGTCGAACGCCATGTGGCACTCGGGCTCCTCCTCCGTGCCGAAGAACGCGGCGACCTCGCGCGGCCACTGGTTCGCCTCGGCGATCAGGATGCGGCCGGGGTAGTCGCGGTCGACCATGGTGCGGAGGTTCTTGATGAACTCGTGCGTGGGCGGCTCGCCCTCTCCGTTGCCCTCGTCGGACTCGTAGAGGTAGGGGATCGCGTCGAGCCGGATGCCGTCGACGCCGAGGTCGAGCCAGAACTTGACCACGTCGTGGATCGCCTCGTGCACGGCGGGGTTCTCGAAGTTGAGGTCCGGCTGGTGCGAGAAGAAGCGGTGGAAGTAGAACTGGCGGCGCTCGGCGTCGAAGGCCCAGTTCGAGTCCTCGGTGTCGACGAAGATGATGCGGATGTCCGGCCACTTGTCGTCGGTGTCGTTCCAGACGTAGAAGTCGCCGTAGGGGCCCTCGGGGTCGGACCGCGACTGCTGGAACCACTCGTGCTGGTCGCTGGTGTGGTTGAGCGGGAAGTCCATCACGATGCGCATGTTGCGCTCGTGGGCCTTCCGGACGAGGTCGCGGAAGTCCTCCATCGTGCCGAACTCGGGGAGGATCGCCTTGAAGTCGGAGACGTCGTAGCCACCGTCGCGCAGAGGCGACATGTAGAACGGCGGGAGCCACAGGGCGTCGATCCCGAGCCACTGCAGGTAGTCGAGCTTGGAGGCGAGCCCGTTGATGTCGCCGGCGCCGTCGCCGTTCGAGTCGTAGTACGACCGGATCATCACCTCGTAGAACACCGCCCGGCGGTACCACTGGGGGTCGAGGGCGAGTCCGGGGAGTTGGATCGGCGACGTGAAGCTCACGGTGCTCCTTCTGCTGCTGCCTGAGCGGATGACCGTCTCGCGAGACGGGTGGGCGGTGCGCCGTGTTGCGAGCGCGTGATCATGCTCCCGGCTCGGATCGAGGCCACGCAAGGCGTTGCGGCCAGATCTTCGACGGGCTTTCCCTACGATAAGGAACGCGATGACCACTCCCTCCCCCTACGCCTCCGATCTCGGCCGTGTCCCCGTCCGCGAGGCCGCGGTGGACGTCGCCGGATCCCACACCGCCTACTGGACCTACGGCGCTGCGGACGCCTCGACCGTCCTCGTGCTGGTGCACGGCTTCCGCGGCGAGCACCACGGCCTCGAGCCCGTCATCGCCCGCCTGCTCGCCGGGGGAGCGGACGTGCGGGTGCTCGCTCCCGATCTGCCCGGCTTCGGCGCCTCGACCCCGATGACGCGCCTGCCGCACGACGTGGACGGCTACGCCTCCTGGCTCGGCTCCTTCCTCGACGCGCTGGGGCTCCGCGGCGAGGCGGCCGTCCTCGGCCACTCCTTCGGCTCGATCGTCGCGGCCGCCGCGATCGCCGGGGGCCTGCCGACTCCGCTCCTGGTCCTGGTCAACCCGATCGGCGCGCCGGCGCTGCAGGGACCGCGCGGCGTCCTGACCCGGCTCGCCGTCCTCTACTACCGGCTCGGTGCGCTCCTGCCGGGGCCACTGGGGCGGCGCCTGCTCAGCGACCCGCTGATCGTGCGGGTGATGAGCCTGGCGATGGTGAAGACGAAGGAGCCGGCGCTGCGACGCTTCGTGCACGACCAGCACGACCGCTACTTCAGCGCGTTCGCCTCCCGCGACACCGTCCTCGAGGCGTTCCGCGCCTCCGTCTCCCACGACGTCGGCGAGTACGCGCCCCGGATCGCCGTGCCGACGCAGCTGATCGCGGCGGCGCAGGACGACATCACTCCGCTCGCGGCCCAGTACCGCCTCCTCGAGAGGCTCCCGCACGCCCGCCTGCACGTCATCGACGGCGTCGGCCACCTGATCCACTACGAGACGCCGGACGAGGCCGCCGCCGTGCTGCGGGCGGCCCTCGAGGAGGGGATCGACCGATGAGGATCGTCGTCGACTGCCGGTACACTCGGCTCGAGCGGCACGACGGGATCAGCCGCTACACCGCGGAGCTCGTCCGCGAGCTCGCGAAGCTCCACGACGTGACCATGCTGATCAGCGATCGCCGCCAGCTCGCGATGCTCCCGTCGCTCCCGTGGGAGCGCGTGACCGGGCCGACCAGCCCGTTCGAGCCGTTCGTCGCGCTGCTGGTGAACCGGCTGCGGCCCGACGTGGTCTTCTCACCGATGCAGACCATGGGCTCGCTCGGCCGCCGCTACCGGCTCGTGCTGACCGTGCACGACCTGATCTACTACCGCCACCGCACTCCGCCGCGCGACCTGGCCGCTCCCGTGCGCGCGCTCTGGCGGCTCTACCACCTCGCCTGGTGGCCGCAGCGGAGGCTCCTCCAGCGCGCCGACGCGGTCGTCACCGTCTCGGAGACGACCCGCGACCTGATCCGCTCCCACCGCCTCACCACCCGGCCGATGGTCGTCGTCCCGAACGCGGCGATCGAGCCCGACGAGGCGAGCGCCGCTCTGGCGGGATCGCTGCCGGACCGGTCGGCCGCGCGCTCGCTCGTCTACATGGGCTCGTTCATGCCCTACAAGAACGTCGAGACGCTCGCCCGCGCGATGCGCCTGCTGCCCGACTACGAGCTGCACCTGATGAGCCGGGCGAGCGACGAGACCGTCGAGACGCTGCGGGCTCTGGCACCGACCGCGAAGCTGGTGTTCCACCAGGGGGCGCCGGATGCGGAGTACCGCGCGGTGCTCGCGCGGGCGACCGCCCTCGTGACGGCGAGCCGCGACGAGGGCTTCGGGATCCCGCTGGTCGAGGCGATGGCGCTCGGGACGCCGGTCGTGGTGAGCGACATCCCGATCTTCCGCGAGATCGCCCAGGACGCCGCCGTGTACGTCGACCCGTCGAGCGCGAAGGGCATCGCCGACGGCGTGCGGTCGCTCGAGGACGGCACCGTGTGGCGGGCGCACTCGGCCCGGGCGAAGGAGCGGGCCGCGGCCTTCTCCTGGCGCGACTCCGCCCGGGTGCTCTTCGGGCTCCTGCAGGACCTCGGCCGGCGCTGACGCAGGGCCGCCGACCGGGCCGCCTCCGGGAGGCGGGCCGTCAGGCTCCCGGGGCCGGGCTGAGCACGTCGTCGAGGTCGACGTCCGCCACGACCACGTCGCCGGAGTCGTCGACGCCGACGATGCGCAGGGCGCCGTCGACGATCGCGAAGTCGTGCCGGGAGCCGTTGCCGACCGAGACGCCGTGCACGGGGAGGTCCTCGCTGCTGAGCGCGCGGATCAGGCTGCCGATGACCGCACCGTGCGTGGCGACGACGACGGACGCGTCGGGGAAGCGCTCGGCGACCTCGAGCAGCGCGGCGGTCGCCCGCTCGACGACCTCGGCTCGGGTCTCACAGCCGGGGATCGGTGCGCGCTCGATGCCTCCGGGGAAGCGCTCGGCGAGCTCGGGGCCGGTCATCCCCTCCGCCTCGCCGTAGGCGCGCTCGGCGAGCCCCGGGACGGCCAGCGGCTCGTCGAGGCCGAGACCGCGCGCGATGATCGCTCCGGTGTCGAAGGCGCGCTGCAGCGGACTGGCGACCACCGCGTCGAAGCGCCGCTCGGCGAGCAGCCGCGCCGCCGCCCGCGCCTGGGCGCGCCCGGTCGCGTTGAGCGGGATGTCGCTCCTGCCCTGGATGCGCCGGGCGGCGTTCCAGTCGGTCTGGCCGTGTCGGACGAGGGTGAGCTGGGTCACAGGGGTCTCTCGGGAGGTCGGGTGCGGAGCGGTCAGGAGCTCAGAGGGCGGCGGTGCGACGGGCGGGCAGGCGCTCGGCGAGCTCGCGGAGGACCTCGCTGGTGCCGCCCTCGATCTTGATGCTCGCGCGCGAGTCGCCCTTGGTGGTGCCGCGGTTGACGATCACGATCGGCATCCGGGCGCGACGGGCTATCTCGAGGAAGCGGATGCCGGAGTTGACCACGAGCGACGAGCCGGCCACGAGCAGGGCGTCGGCGCCCGCGACGATGGCGCGCGCCTCCTCGAACCGCTCCGTCGGGATGAACTCGCCGAAGAAGACGATGTCCGGCTTCAGGATCCCGTCGCAGACCGTGCACTCGGGGACGGTCATCGCCGAGACGTCGTGGACCTCGGCGTCGCCGTCGGGATTGAGGGAGGAGACGTCGGGGTCGTCGAGCCAGGGGTTGAGCGCCTCGATCCGGTCGGCCACCGCGTCGCGGGCGAAGTACTGGCCGCAGGTCATGCAGCGCACGCGGTCCGCCGAGCCGTGCAGATCCACCACACGGCGCGAGCCGGCGCGGACGTGCAGGCCGTCGACGTTCTGGGTGACGACGCCCGTGAGCAGGCCGCGCTCCTCGAGCCGGGCCAGCGCCCGGTGGCCGTCGTTCGGCAGCGTGCTGGTGAAGCGGCGCCAGCCGAGCTGACTGCCGGCCCAGTACCGGCGGCGGTAGTCGGGATCGGCGACGAACTGGGAGTAGGTCATCGGGCTGCGCACCGGCGCGCCGGCTCCGCGGTAGTCGGGGATGCCCGAGTCGGTGCTCATGCCCGCGCCGGTGACGGCGGCGATGCGGCGCCCGCTGAGGAGTTCGACGGCCTGCTCGACCGCGAGCGCCTCGGGGCCCTCGGCGACCGATGTCGGACTCGACTCCATCCGCGCCTCCTTCGAGGGCCGTTCGAGCGGCCCCTGGACGAGTTTAGTCCGCGCCGTGCCCTAGATTGCCGGGATGCCGATCGTGCCCGTCACCGACCTCGACCACCCGCTCCTCGCCGACTACCACCGCCTCACCGACGTGGCGCTGCGGCGAGTGCTGGAGCCGGAGGGCGGGCTGTACATCGCCGAGTCGGCCAAGGTGATCGAGCGCGCGCTCGACGCCGGGCACCTCCCCCGCTCGGTCCTGGTGCAGGAGAAGCGGCTGCCGGACGCGGCCGGGGTGCTCGAGCGTCACCCCGGGGTGCCGGTCTTCGTGGCGCCGGATCCTCTGATCGAGGAGCTGACCGGGTTCCACCTCCACCGCGGAGCCCTCGCCTCGATGCACCGTCCGCCGCTGCGTCCGATGGCCGAGCTGCTGGAGGGCGCGCGCCTCGTCGTGATCCTGGAGGACCTGGTCGACCACACCAACGTCGGCGCCGTCTTCCGCGCCGCGGCCGGCATGGGCGCGGACGCGGTGCTCGTGACGCCGCGCTGCGCGGACCCCCTGTACCGGCGCAGCGTCCGGGTGAGCATGGGCACGGTCCTGCAGGTGCCGTGGACGCGCACGCCCGAGTGGGCACCGGCCCGCGAGGCGCTGCTGGAGGCCGGGTTCTCGGTCGCGGCGCTGGCGCTCGCCCCGGACGCGGTGCCGCTGGACGAGTACGCGGCGACCCGGCCCGAGCGCGTCGCGATCGTCCTGGGAGCGGAGGGGGACGGGCTCAGCCGGGCGGCGCTGGACGCCGCGGACACGGTGGTGACGATCCCGATGCTGCACGGGGTCGACTCGCTCAACGTCGCCTCGGCGAGCGCCGTCGCGCTGTGGGCGCTGACCCGCGGGCGCTGACCGCCGGGCTCCATCGCGCGGCGGCCCCGAGGCGACCTGCCGCTGACTCCGGGCCTGGGCCGTGCTCCGGTGCCACGCGTCGCCCGTCAGCCGTCGCGTCCGACGACGGGGCGGCGTCCGGGACGGGTGGGAGGCCCGCCCGTACGATGACGGGGTGACCTCCCCGACCCGATCCGACGACGCCCTCGACCTGTTCGGGGAGCCCGCCGCGCCGGAGCCGCGACCGCGTCGGCGGCGCGGAGCTGTCGTCGCCGGCCTCGTCGCCGCGACCGTGCTGGTCGGCGGAGGCGGCGCCTACGCGACCAACGCGGCGACCGCGGAGCTGCCGACGGCGAGCGCCGTCGCGGTCGATCCCGTCTCGAGCACCGTCGACGCGCCCGCTCTGGCCTGGCCGGCCTACGGCTCCGGGGCCGTGGCGGCCGTCGGCGTCGACGGGACGGAGGAGGACGGGCTGCTCGCCCGCTACGGCTCCACCGGAACCGTCCCGACGGGGAGCATCGCGAAGGTCGTCACCGCGCTCGTGGTCCTCGCCGCGAAGCCGATCGCGGAGGGGACGGACGGGGAGACCATCACCTTCACGAGCGCGGACGTGCAGTACTACACCGACACTCTGGCCGAGAACGGCTCGAACGCTCCGGTCACCGCGGGTCTGCAGCTGACCGAGCGGGACGCGCTGACCGCCATGATGCTCCCGTCCGCGAACAACTACGCGAAGTCGCTCGCGATCTGGGCCTACGGCTCGGAGGACGCCTTCCTCGCCGCCGCGCGCAGCTGGCTCGACGGGCAGGGACTCGAGCGGACCTCCCTCGCCGACACCAGCGGGCTGTCGCCGGCGACGGTCAGCACGACGGCCGAGATGGTGCGCCTGGGCGAGCTGCTGATCGCGGACCCGGTGCTCGCTCCGATCGTCGCGATGCCGACCGCCGTCATTCCGGGAGTGGGCGAGGTCGACAACACCAACTCGCTCCTCGGCCGCTCGGGAGTCGACGGGATCAAGACGGGGACGACCGACGAAGCGGGCTCCTGCCTGCTGTTCTCGCTCGACGCGACCGTGGAGGGGCAGCCGGTCACCCTGGTCGGCGTGGTGGTGGGTGCGCGCACGCATCCGCAGCTCGCCGCGGACGTGCTGACCCTCGTCCCGACCGTCGAGGCGGGTTTCCGGACCGTCCCGCTGACCGTCGAGGGCCAGGACTACGGCACCCTCACCAGCGCCTGGGGGGAGACGGCGACGGCCGTGACCGTGGAGGCGCGGTCCGTGCTGGTCTGGGGCGCGGTGTCGACGACGACCACCGTCGCGCTCGACCCGGTCGAGACGGTGGCCGACGGCGAGCGCGTCGGGACCGCGACGGTCGACGTGAACGGCACCCCGTACGAGCTGCCCCTGGTCGCGGAGGGCTCGATCGAGGACCCGGGCTTCGCCTGGCGGCTCGGGCACCCGGGCGAGCTCTTCGGCTGATCGAGGGGGCGGGCCTACCGAGGACGGAGCGGTGTCCCGCGCGGGAGCGGACGGGCCGGCGACGATCCGGCGACTAGTCGCCGATGACCCGTACCCCGGCGGTCGCGATGTCCTCGGCGACCTCCTCCGGAGTGGCGTTGCCCGGCACGACCGACCCCGGCTCGGAGGCCGCCGGATCCGTGCGCCAGCGCTCGGCGGAGGGACGCTTGGCTGTGACGAAGTCGCCGGAGGACTGGTGGCGGACGCGGCGCAGCACCCACGGCACGAGGTACTCCCGCGCCCACTGGATGTCCTCCGTGCGGGCGGCACGCCACGTGCGGGCGTGCAGCGGCTCCGGGGCCAGGGGCCGCAGGTCGTTCTCGACGTTCAACGACTCGAGCACCATCCGCGCGACCTCGTGGTGGCCGTGCGGGTTGAGGTGCAGGCGGTCCGGCGCCCACATCCGCACGTCCTGGATCTCCTGGAGGGACCACTGGTCGGCGACGATGCAGTCGTAGCGCTTGGCCAGCGCCCGCAGGTTCTCGTTGTAGATCGCGACCTTGCCGCGGATCCGCCCGAACACGGGGGAGAAGCCCACATCGACCCCGGTGAACAGGACCACGGTCGCCCCGTCGGAGCGGAGCCGGGCGAGGCCCGCCTCGAAGCGGGAGGCGATGTCGTCCGGGTCGGTCCCCGGGCGGATGACGTCGTTCCCGCCCGCGGAGATGGTGATGAGATCGGGACGCAGCTCCAGCGCGGGCTCGACCTGCTCGTCGACGATCTGCTGCAGGAGGCGGCCGCGCACCGCCAGGTTGGCGTAGGCGAAGTCCTCGTTCTGGCTGCCCAGGACCTCCGCCACGCGGTCGGCCCAGCCGCGGTGCCCGCCGGGACTGCCGGGCTCGGGATCACCGATCCCCTCGGTGAAGGAGTCGCCCAGGGCGACGTAGCGGGACCACGGATGACGCTGCTCGACCATCCCTCCATCATGCTCCGCACCCGGCCGGCGGCGGCACAGTGCGACACGCCGGGCGCCTCGCGGCGGGCCGCGGAGGCCGAGCCGCTGTCGGTGGCGTCGGCTAGATTCGATCCACGTGAACAGTCCCTCGAGCTTCGGTCATCAGGTCGGCACCTCCGCCGCTGAGCACCTGTCCCCGTCGTTCCCGGGCAGGGCCCCGTGGGGTACCGCGAACAAGCTCCGCGCCTGGCAGGCGGAGGCGCTCGAGGCCTACTTCCAGCACGAGCCGCGCGACTTCCTGGCGGCCGCGACCCCGGGCGCGGGAAAGACCACGTTCGCGCTGCGGCTGGCCGCCGAGCTGCTGCACAACCGCACGGTCGACCGGATCACCGTGGTCGCGCCGACGGAGCACCTCAAGCGCCAGTGGGCCGAGGCCGCGCACCGCGTCGGCATCCGCCTGGACCCCACCTTCACCAACCGCATGGGCCGCCATGCCCGCCACTACCACGGCGTCGCCGTCACCTACGCGCAGGTCGCCGTCCGCGCCGAGCTCCACCGCGAGCTCACCCTGTCCGGCCGCACCCTCGTCATCCTCGACGAGGTGCACCACGCCGGCGACGCGCTCAGCTGGGGCGACGCGGTGCGCGAGGCCTTCGAGCCCGCCGTCCGCCGGCTCTCGCTGACCGGGACGCCGTTCCGCTCGGACACGGCGGCGATCCCGTTCGTCAGCTACCTCCCGGATGCGGAGGGCATCCGCACCTCGCTCACCGACTACGCCTACGGCTACGGCCGCGCGCTCGCGGACGGCGTCGTCCGGCCCGTGCTGTTCATGGTCTACGCCGGGCAGATGCGCTGGAAGTCCAAGGCCGGCGACGAGATGGAGGCGCGGCTCGGCGAGGGCAACACCAAGGACATCACCTCGCAGGCCTGGCGCACCGCGCTGGATCCCAAGGGCGACTGGATCCCCTCGGTCCTCCGCGCCGCGAACACCCGCCTCACCGAGGTGCGGCGCGCCGTGCCCGACGCCGGCGGCCTGGTCATCGCGACCGACCACTACACCGCGCGCGCCTACGCCGCGATGCTCCGCGAGATCAGCGGGGAGACCGTCACCGTCGTGCTCTCCGACGAGAAGGAGGCGAGCGACCGGATCGAGGAGTTCGCGAAGGACACCAGCCGCTGGATGGTCGCGGTGCGCATGGTCTCCGAGGGCGTCGACGTGCCGAGGCTCGCCGTCGGCGTCTACGCGACGTCGGCGTCGACTCCGCTGTTCTTCGCCCAGGCGATCGGCCGCTTCGTGCGCGCGCGGCGCCGCGGCGAGACCGCCTCGGTGTTCCTCCCGAACGTGCCCGGCCTGCTCGCGCTGGCGGGCTCGATGGAGCTGCAGCGCGACCACGCCCTCGACCGCAGGACTTCCGACGACGAGGAGTACCCCGAGGCCGACCTGATGGCCGACGCCGAGCGCAGCGACAAGGCCTCCTCCGACCTGCTGGAGGAGGGCCGCTTCGAGTCGATCGGCTCGGCCGCCACCTTCGACCGCGTCGTCTACGAGGGCGCCGAGTTCGGGATGGAGGTCGAGGTCGAGAGCGAGGAGGAGCTCGACTTCATCGGCCTGCCTGGGCTCCTCGAGCCCGACCAGGTGCGGGAGCTGCTCCAGCACCGGCAGCAGCGGCAGGCCAAGCGCGCCGGAAGCCGCGCGGGGGCGGCGGCCCCGGCCGAGCCGGCGAGCGAGATCCCGGCGCCGCTCTACCGCACGCTCAAGGAGCAGCGCAGCCTGCTCAACTCCCTGGTCGGCCTGTGGGCACGGGGGACGGGCGAGTCGCACGGCCAGGTGCACACCGAGCTGCGCCGGCTCTGCGGCGGACCCGCGGTGGCGCAGGCGAGCGTGACCCAGCTGCAGGCGCGGATCGACCTCCTGCGGCGCAGGCTCGGCTCGCACTGATCGCGGTGGGGCGTCCCGGTGCGGGGGCGCTCCCTCTGACGGAGCCGATCGCTGCTCCTGTCAGGACCGGCGGGCTCCTCCACGTGGGCCGGCCGGTGTCTCCGGCGCGGTCTAGCCGATGCACCCGGCGCGGCGCCAGCCCTCCCCGGCGGGCCGGGTGCGACCGTACTGTTCGAGCGTGACCCACTGGAACGACCTGCCGGCCGACGCGCCCGCAGGACGGATCGGACGGCGGTTCCGGCCGCCGGTCGTGACCACCGGAGGAGGGACCGCGCGATGAGCGCTGACCGTCAGGGGAATGCTCGAGACACGCTCGCTAAGCTGAGCAGTCGGTCCGTCGCGGAAGTGACGGACCATCACCCCCGACGTCGGGCATCCGCAGACCGCACATCGGCGTCTCCCGGACTGCCCGAGACCAATCCCCTGAGGAGTCTCGTGGAGACCTGGCCCGGAACCGCCTACCCGTTGGGCGCGACGTTCGACGGAAGCGGAACGAACTTCGCCCTGTTCAGCGAGATCGCCGAGCGCGTCGAGCTGTGCCTCTTCGAGGAGGACGGCACGGAGACGCGCGTCGAGATCCAGGAGTCGGACGCGTACGTCTGGCACTGCTACCTCCCGCAGGTGCAGCCGGGCCAGCGCTACGGCTTCCGGATCCACGGACCCTACGACCCCGATTCGGGGCACCGCTGCAACCCCAACAAGCTGCTGCTGGACCCCTACGCGAAGGCGATCTCGGGGGAGATCGACTGGGACCAGTCCCTCTTCTCGTACACCTTCGGCGACCCGGACTCGACGAACGACGAGGACTCGGCGCCGCACATGATGATGGGCGTCGTCATCAACCCCTTCTTCGACTGGGCCGGAGACCGCCGCCCGCGCACCTCCTACGACAGCACCGTCATCTACGAGGCGCACGTGAAGGGGCTCACCAAGACGCACCCCGACGTGCCGGAGGAGCTGCGCGGCACCTACGCCGGAGTCGCCCACCCCGCGGTGATCGACCACCTCAAGCACCTGGGCGTCTCGGCGATCGAGCTCATGCCCGTGCACCAGTTCGTGAACGACTCCACGCTGATGGACAAGGGCCTCTCGAACTACTGGGGCTACAACACGATCGGCTTCTTCGCTCCGCAGAACACCTACTCCTCCACGGGCGACCAGGGCCAGCAGGTCCAGGAGTTCAAGAGCATGGTGAAGGCGCTCCACGCGGCCGGCATCGAGGTCATCCTCGACGTGGTCTACAACCACACGGCGGAGGGTAACCACCTCGGCCCGACCCTGTCGTTCCGCGGCATCGACAACGAGGCCTACTACCGCCTCGTCGACGACGACAAGCGCTACTACATGGACTACACCGGCACCGGGAACACGCTCAACGTGCGCCACCCGCACTCGCTGCAGCTGATCATGGACTCGCTGCGCTACTGGGTGACGGAGATGCGCGTCGACGGCTTCCGCTTCGACCTCGCCTCGGCGCTGGCACGAGAGTTCTACGACGTCGACCGGCTCTCCACCTTCTTCGAGCTCGTCCAGCAGGACCCGGTGGTCTCGCAGGTGAAGCTGATCGCCGAGCCGTGGGACGTCGGACCCGGCGGCTACCAGGTGGGCAACTTCCCGCCCCAGTGGACGGAGTGGAACGGCAAGTACCGCGACACTGTCCGCGACTTCTGGCGCGGCGAACCGTCGACGCTGGGGGAGTTCGCCTCGCGCCTCACCGGCTCGGCCGACCTCTACGCGCACTCGGGCCGCTACCCCGTCGCCTCGATCAACTTCGTCACGGCGCACGACGGCTTCACCCTCCGCGACCTGGTCTCGTACAACGAGAAGCACAACGACGCCAACGGCGAGGACGGCAACGACGGGGAGTCGCACAACCGCTCCTGGAACCACGGTGTGGAGGGGCCCACGGACGACCCGCGGGTGCTCGCGCTCCGGGCGCGCCAGCAGCGGAACTTCCTCGCGACGATGCTGATCTCCCAGGGCGTCCCGATGATCCTCCATGGCGACGAGCTCGGCCGGACCCAGAACGGCAACAACAACACCTACGCCCAGGACAGCGAGCTGACCTGGATTGACTGGGCGCACGCCGACCGGCCGCTGCTCGAGTTCACCGCGGCGCTCATCCGCCTGCGCGCCGAGCACCCGACCTTCCGCCGCATGCGCTTCTTCGACGGCCGCCCCGTCCTGCGTGGCGACGGCGAGCCCCTGCCCGACATCGTCTGGTTCACGGCCGCAGGCACCGAGATGTCCCCGTCCGACTGGGACTCCGGCCTCGGGCGATCGGTGGGCATCTACCTCAACGGCAACGGGATCCGCGAGCGCGACCAGCGCGGGCGCCCCGTCACCGACGACAGCTTCCTCCTGTACTTCAACGCCGACGACGTCGACGTCGAGTTCGCGATCCCGAGCGACGAGTACGCGCTCGAGTGGAGCGTGCTGGTCGACACGGCCGGCGCCGAGGCCGACTCGATCCCTCGTCCGGCCGGGGCGATGCTCACGGTCCAGGCGAAGTCGCTCGTCATCCTGCAGGAGCACAGCACCCCCGAGCCCGAGGTCGACCACTCGGTCGCGGCCTCGCTCGCGTCCCTCGCCGCGACGTCGGCGATCCCGATCGTGTCCTCGTCCGGACCCACCAGCCCCCACGCCGAGTCGACCGACTCCGCGACCGCCCCCTCGACAGGAGCCTGACGTGCGTCTGCCCGCCTCCACCTACCGCCTCCAGATCCGGTCGGCGTTCGACCTCGACGACGCCGCCCGCGTCGCCGACTACGTGCGCGCGCTCGGAGCCGACTGGCTGTACTTCTCGCCGCTGCTGAAGGCCGAGCCCGGCTCGGACCACGGCTACGACGTGGTGGACCACACCGAGGTCGATCCCGACCGGGGAGGCGCGGCGGGCCTGGCGAACGCCTCGGCCGCGGCGCGGGCGGAGGGTCTCGGCGTCCTCATCGACATCGTGCCCAACCACATGGGCGTCGCGACCCCGAGCGAGAACTCGTGGTGGTGGGACCTGCTGAAGAACGGGAAGTCCTCCCGCTACGCCACCGCCTTCGACATCGACTGGGAGGCGGGGAGCGGGAAGCTCCGCGTGCCGATCCTCGGCGACGGTGCGAGCGAGGGCGACAGCGACAGCGAGCTCGACGCGCTCGAGGTCGTCGGCGACGAGCTGCACTACTACGAGAACCGCCTGCCGATCGCGCCCGGCACCGCCGAGCCCGGCGACTCCGGCCGCACGGTGCACGAGCGCCAGAGCTATGAGCTCGTGAACTGGCGCCGTGCCGACGCCGAGCTGAACTACCGCCGCTTCTTCGCGGTGAACACCCTCGCCGCCATCACGGTCGAGCGGCCCGAGGTCTTCGACGCCTCGCACGCCGAGATCGTCCGCTGGTTCACCGAGGGGCTCGCGGACGGCCTGCGCGTCGACCACCCGGACGGCCTGGCCGACCCGGGCGGATACCTCGACGACCTGGCCCGCGCGATCGGCGGCGCACCGGTCTGGGTCGAGAAGATCCTCGAGGGCGACGAGGAGCTCCCGCCGCACTGGGCGACGGTCGGCACCACCGGCTACGACGCCCTGGCCGACGTCGACCGCATCCTGGTCGACCCCGACGCGCGGCCCGTGCTGGAGGGCCTCGATGCCGAGCTCACGGGGAGGGGCGCGCCACTGCAGTGGACCGACCTCATCCACGACACCAAGCGCGGCATCGCCGACGGGATCCTCCGCTCCGAGGTCCTGCGGCTGGCCCGCCTGATCCCCGGCATCGAGGGAGCGGACGACGCGCTGGCGGAGCTCCTGGCGACCTACCCGGTCTACCGCAGCTACCTCCCCTACGGAGCGGAGCACCTCGAGCACGCCCGCGTCGACGCCGTGCGCCGCCGCCCCGAGATCCGCGCGACCATCGACGAGGTCGCCGCGGCGCTCGGCGAGACCGGCACCCCGGTGTCCGTGCGCTTCCAGCAGACCTCCGGCATGGTGATGGCGAAGGGCGTCGAGGACACGGCCTTCTACCGCTTCAGCCGCCTCACCTCGCTGAACGAGGTCGGAGCGGACCCGGACGAGTTCGCGATCGACCTGGTCGAGTTCCACCGCCGCCAGGCCGTGCGCCAGGCCTCGTTCCCCGCCTCGCTCACCACGCTCTCGACGCACGACACGAAGCGCGGCGAGGATACCCGCGCCCGCATCACCGCACTGGCCGAGGACCCGGAGGCCTGGGCGGCGACGCTCCGCGAGCTCCACGCCCTCGTCGGCTTCGGCGACGGCCCGATCGAGCATCTGCTCTGGGAGGCCGTCGTGGGGACCTGGCCCGCGAGCCGCGAGCGCCTGCACGCCTACGCCGAGAAGGCGTCGCGCGAGGCCGACGACTCGACGCACTGGACCGCTCCGGACGAGCAGTTCGAGAAGCGGATGCACGCGGCGATCGACGCGGCGTTCGACGAGCCCGCCGTCCGCCGGCTGGTGGAGCAGACCGTCGAGCGGGTGTCGGCCGCCGGCTGGTCGAACGGCCTCGCCGCGAAGCTCGTGCAGATCACCGCCCCGGGCATCCCGGACGTCTACCAGGGCAGCGAGCTCTGGGAGACCTCCCTCGTCGACCCGGACAACCGCCGCGAGGTCGACTTCGGGCAGCGCCGAGCACTGCTGGAGCGGATCGACGGCGGCTGGAAGCCCGCGATCGACGCCGAGGGCGCCGCGAAGCTCCTCGTCACCTCGCGTGCCCTCCGGCTCCGCCGCGACCGCCCGGAGCTGTTCACGCGCTACGCCGCCGTCCCCGCGATCGGGCCCGCCGCCGAGCACGCGATCGCCTTCGACCGCGGCGGCGCGCTGACCGTCGCGACCCGGCTCCCCGAGGGCCTGGGCACCGCCGGCGGCTGGAACGGCACGGTCGTGGTCCTGCCCGGGCACCCGATGGAGGACGTCCTCACCGGCCGCACCTTCGCGGGAGGAGTGACCCCGGTCGCCGAGATCCTCGCCGACTACCCCGTGGCCCTGCTCGCCCCGGTCTCCTGACCGGTTCCGCAAGCGCACCGCAGACCGACCCGACCCCTCCTGGAGACAGCAGTGATCAGCACGACCCCCTACCGCTACGCACTCCCGACGACCGGTCCCGAGCGGTTCGATGTCTGGGCCCCCGAGGCCTCGACGGTCGAGCTCCTGCTCGGCGGCGACTCGTCGCTGACGATGACCCGCCACGGAGACGACGGATGGTGGCGGGCGCCCGCGTCGGCCCCGGCCACCGGCGAGGTCGACTACGGGTACCGGGTGGACGGCAGCGGTCCGCTGCCGGACCCCCGCTCGCGCCGCCAGCCGAAGGGCGTGCACGAGCTCTCCCGGACGTTCGACCCCTCGGCGCACGAGTGGGGCGACTCCGCCTGGACCGGGCGCGAGCTCGCCGGTGCCGTCATCTACGAGCTGCACCTCGGCACGTTCACGCCCGAGGGCACCCTGGACGCGGCAGCGGAGCGCTTCGGGCACCTGCGCTCGATCGGCGTCGACTTCATCGAGCTGCTGCCGGTCAACGCGGTGAACGGAACGCACAACTGGGGCTACGACGGCGTCCTCTGGTACGCCGTGCACGAGCCGTACGGCGGACCCGAGGCGTACCAGCGCTTCGTCGACGCCGCCCACCGGGCCGGACTCGGCGTGGTCCAGGACGTCGTCTACAACCACCTCGGCCCGAGCGGCAACTACCTCCCGGAGTTCGGCCCCTACCTCAAGAACGAGAAGGCCAACACCTGGGGCAGCTCGATCAACCTGGACGGCGAGGGCTCCGACACCGTCCGCGGATACATCATCGACAACGCTCTGATGTGGCTGCGCGACTACCACGTCGACGCCCTGCGCCTGGACGCGGTGCACGCCCTCTCCGACGAGCGGGCCGTGCACGTGCTCGAGGAGATGGCGAGCGAGGTGGCCGTGCTGTCGGCCCACGTCGGGCGCCCTCTGACGCTGATCGCCGAGTCCGACCTCAACGACCCGACGCTGATCACTCCGCGGGAGGCGCACGGCTACGGGCTCGACGCGCAGTGGAGCGACGACTTCCACCACGCGGTCCACGTCGCGCTGACCGGGGAGACGACGGGCTACTACGAGGACTTCGCGCCGCTCGGCGCCCTTGCGAAGGTGCTGACCCGGGGCTTCTTCCACGACGGCACCCTCTCGACGTTCCGCGGCCGTCACCACGGCCGTCCGGTGGACACCGAGCACATGCCGACCTGGCGCCTGGTGGTCTGCAGCCAGAACCACGACCAGATCGGCAACCGGGCGGTCGGCGACCGTCTGACGGCGTCCCTCGACGAGGGGCGGCTCGCGATCGCCGCCGCCCTGACGCTGCTGGGCCCCTTCACTCCCATGCTCTTCATGGGCGAGGAGTGGGCGGCGTCGACCCCCTGGCAGTTCTTCACCTCGCACCCCGAGAAGGATCTGGGCGAGGCGACGGCGAAGGGCCGCATCGAGGAGTTCGCGAAGATGGGCTGGGACCCGGAGGTCGTGCCCGATCCGCAGGACCCGGAGACCTTCCTGCGCTCGCGGCTCGACTGGTCCGAGGTCGGGGAGGGGCGTCACGCCCGCACCCTCGAGGTGTACCGCGAGCTGGCGGCGATCCGCCGCCGCTACCCCGAGCTGACGGATCCGCGCTTCGGGTCGCTCCGCGTGGAGTTCGACGAGGAGGCCCGCTGGCTGACTCTCGGCCGCGGTCGCGTGACCGTGGCGATCAACGTGGGCCAGGCCGCCGCGCGCATCGCCCTGCCGGAGGTGGCGGAGACGCTGCTCGGTGTCGGGGAGTACGCGGTCCGGCCGGGGGACACCGAGGTGGATCTCGGAGCCTCCTCGCTGCTGGTGACGCTGAGCGCCTGATCTCCGCGGCGGCCGGCTGCTCGTGGCCGGCCGCCCGAGCTCCTGATCGGCCGCCTCGGCCCGAGGGCTCAGGGAGTGACCGCGGCGTACTCCGTCGCGGTCACGACCCGCACTCCCTCGTCGTGGACGAGCAGGAGCGCCCGCAGGGGGATGGCCCGCTTGTGGCAGGCCGCTGCCAGGTGACGGGCGAGGATCCGGTCGGTCTCGCCGAGGAAGGCGCGACCGGGACGTTCCAGGGCGAAGGCGAGCGAGCCCACGTCCTGGTGCGCCACGGCTTTGGCGAGGGTGGCGACGATCCGCTCGGTCTTCTCCTCGTCGGGGTGCACGGGGAGCCCGTCCACCGGGTAGAGGATCGGCAGCTGCACGCCGTCGCGGTCGAGGAAGATCGGCCACAGGGCCCGGCGGTAGGCCGGCCCGATCAGCGAGGAGACGCGCTCGCGCAGCTCGCGGTCGTTCAGGAGCGGCGCTTCGAGGTGCGGAGCGGGAGCGGCGTGGTCGAGAGTGGTCATGGTGTCGCTTTCTCGTGGGGCGAGCGGGAGGTGCCGCGGAGGGGTCATCGGAAGTTGCGGGAGGTGGTGCGAGCGCCGACCGTGAGGGTCTCGAACCGATCGGCGAGGAGGTTCGTCACCCCCTCGTCGGAGCGCTCGAGGATCCCCCTGACCAGCAGGGCGGGTGCCTCGCGGGCCACACGGCGGTAGCGGTTCCATACTCCGACGGAGCAGATCACGTTGAGGATCCCGTGCTCGTCCTCGAGGTTGAGGAAGGTCACTCCACCGGCTGTGGAGGGACGTTGGCGGTGGATCACGACCCCGCCGACCTCGATCCGGGTCCCCGAGGGGACGCCGGGGAGATCGGCCGAGGAGCGGGCGCCGCGCCGGGTGAGCCCCTCGCGGAGGTGGCGCAGCGGATGGTCGTCGGGAGAGATGCCGGTGGCCCAGAAGTCGAAGACCACGCGCTCCTGAGGGGAGAGCATCGGCAGGAGCGGGGGCTGCACGACGACCGTCGAGCCGGCGAGGAACTCCTCGCGGTCGCCTGCGGCGGTGCCGGCCTCCCAGAGCGCCTGCCGTCGCTGCAGACCGAGCGAGTCGAAGGCGCCCGCGGCGCCGAGGGCCTCCAGCTGAGCCGCGGTCGTGCCGACCCGCCGGGAGAGGTCGGCCATGCTCGCGTAGGGTCCGCCGCGCTCGCGCTCGGCGACGACGTGCTCGGCGAGCGCGGTGCCGATGCCCTTCACCCCGGCCAGCCCGAGCCGGATCACGAAGCCGCTGTCGCGCCGGTGGTCGTCCGTGTGGAAGTGCTCGGTGCGGTCGAACAGTCCCGTGGGCGGCTGATCGGCGCGGAGGCAGTCGTCGCTCCCGTAGGCGGCGCCGCCCCTCCGGCGTGCGGGGGCGTCCTCCCTCGCCTCGAGCCCGGGAGGCGCCAGGGAGCGGTTGACGTCGGGCGAGACGACCTCCACTCCGTGACGGCGCGCATCGGCGACCAGGGTGTGCGGGGCGTAGAAGCCCATGGGCTGCGCCCTCAGCAGCGCGGCGGTGAAAGCGGCGGGGTAGTGCAGGCGGAGCCAGGCACTCGCGTAGACCAGCAGGGCGAAGCTGATCGCATGGCTCTCGGCGAAGCCGAAGTTCGCGAACGCCTGGATCCGGAGGTAGATGTCGTCCGCGACCTCGCCGGTGATGCCGTTGCGGGCCATCCCCTGGTAGAGCCGCTCGCGGAGGGTCTCGATCTTCTCGGTCCCGCGCTTGGACCCCATCGCCCGGCGCAGCAGGTCGGCGTCCTCCGCATTGCAGTCTCCGACGGCCACGGCCACCTGCATGAGCTGCTCCTGGAAGAGCGGCACGCCGAGGGTGCGCTTGAGCGGCGTCACGAGGAGGGGGTGCTGGTACGTCACCGGCTCCTCGCCGAGCTTGCGGCGGATGTAGGGGTGGACCGCACCGCCCTGGATGGGGCCGGGACGGATGAGCGCGACCTCGATCACCAGATCGTAGAAGCGGCGCGGCTGCAGCCGGGGGAGGGTGCCCATCTGCGCGCGGCTCTCGACCTGGAACACGCCTATCGAATCGGCGCGGCAGAGCTGGTCGTAGACGCCCTTCTCCTCCCGGGGGAGGGTGGAGAGGTCCCACTTCTCGCCGACGTGCTCGGCGACGAGGTCGAACGTGTACTGCAGGGCGGCCAGCATCCCGAGCCCGAGGAGGTCGAACTTGACCAGCCCCATCCAGGCGCAGTCGTCCTTGTCCCACTGCAGGACGGTGCGGTCCTCCATCCGCGCGGGCTCGATCGGGCAGACCTCGCCCACGGGCCGGTCGGTCAGCACCATGCCGCCGGAGTGGATGCCCAGGTGCCGGGGCGTGCCCAGCACCCGCGTGGTCAGGGCGACCACGTCCTCGGGGATGTCGTGGTCGGTGCTCTCGGTGACGGACCCCCACCGCTCGACCTGCTTCGACCAGCCGTCCTGCTGCCCGGCGCTGTATCCGAGGGCCTTGGCCATGTCGCGCACGGCGAACTTGGGCCGGTAGGTGATCACGTTGGCGACCTGGGCCGCGTTCAGCCGTCCGTACTTCCGGTAGACGTACTGGATCACCTCCTCGCGACGCTCCGAATCGAAGTCGACGTCGATGTCGGGCTCCTCGTCGCGGATGCTCGAGAGGAACCGCTCGAACGGCAGGTCGTAGAAGATCGAGTCGACCGCCGTGATGCCCAGGACGTAGCAGACCGCCGAGTTGGCGGCCGAGCCGCGTCCCTGGCAGAGGATGCCGTTCCGCTTGGCGTAGTGGACGATGTCGTGGACGATCAGGAAGTAGCCCGGGAAGTCCTTCTGCTCGATCACCGCGAGCTCCTTCTCGAGGCGGGCGAGGACGTCGGCGTCTGCGCGGGGGTACTTGGCCGGTACCGCCTCCCGCACGAGCTCGCGGAGCCAGCTCATCGTGGTGTGCCCCTCGGGGACCTCCTGGCGCGGCAGCCGGGGCCGGACTCGGCCGAGCTCGAAGGCGATCTCGTCGGCGACGCGCACCGTGTTCTCCACGGAGCCGGGGTAGCGGCGGAAGCGCTCGGCCATCTCGGCGCCGGAGCGCAGGTGGGCGCCGCCGGCAGCGGGGAGCCAGCCGTCCATCTCGTCGAGGCTCCGGCGTGCTCTGACCGCGGCGAGGGCCGTCTGGAGGGGGCGCTCCTCCGGCCGGGCGTAGTGCACGTTCCCGGTGGCGACCGTCCGTAGCCGGAGCTTCTCGGCGATCGCCGCCAGCTGGTCGTTGGCGCGCGAGGCGAGGGGGTCCCCGTGGTCGTACAGCTCCACGAGGACATTCGCGGGACCGAAGAGCCGGACGAGCTCGCGGACCTCCCGCTCGGCCGCGGCCTCTCCCGCAGCGGCGAGCGCGTGACGGACCGCTCCCTTGCGGCAGCCCGTCAGCACGATCCAGTGGCCGTCGGCGGCGCGGGCGAGCTCCTCGAGGTCGTAGCTCGGCTTGCCCTTCTCGGCTCCGGCGAGCTGGGCGGTGGTGATCGCGCGGGCGAGGCGGTGGTAGCCCTCCTCGCGACGGGCGAGGACGAGCAGGTGGGTCCCCTCCGGATCGGCGACCCCGTTCTGAGGCGAGGTGAGCCCGATCGAGAGCTCGGCTCCGAAGGCCGTGCGGACGGGGTGCCCCTGCGCGGCCTCAGCCATCCTCACGATGCCGTAGAGGCCGTCGTGGTCGGTGAGCGCGAGAGTGTCGATGCCGAGCCGGACGGCCTCCTCGACCAGCTGCTCCGGCTTGCTCGCCCCGTCGAGGAAGCTGAAGTGGGAGTGGGCGTGCAGCTCGGCGTAGGGCACCGGATGAGCCGGCGGCCGGACGTCGTCCTCGGCCACGTAGGCGGGGCGCTTGTGCGACCAGGCCGGGCTGTCGCCGCCGTCGCCGCGGACGACCGTGCCGTCGGCGCGCTTGCCGCTGGAGAGGCGGCGCTCGAACTCCGACCAGGGGATCGGCGGATTGTTCCAGCCCATCGGGGCTCCTTCGGTGCTCGTTCGCGGTGGTGGAGGGACTCTCCGGGTCAGTCGTAGCGGGCCTCGGCGGCCCAGACCCCGTCGAGGCAGAGCAGCAGCCAGGCGACACCGCCGGCGTCGACCACCTGGAAGCGGTCGTAGCGGACGGCGGTGCTCGGATCCCACCAGCGCTCGTCGATCGGCCAGGGACCCGCCCATCCGGCGAGGGGCTCCAGGCGGGCCTGGGACGTCCCGGGGGTGAAGTAGGCAGGCACGGAGCTGAGGGCGCCGCGCTCGTCGACCGCGACGGGTTCGCCCCTCGGTCCGCGGACCAGCACGGCGGCGGGCTCCGCGAAGACCGTCGGCGGGAGGGGCGGCGGCAGGGAGCCGGGCCAGGGCAGTGTCCTCGGCCTGGCGTCGCCCGGCTCCCGGTCGCCCCACGGGATCAGGTGCTGGCGGTCGCGGAGGGACCGACCCCCACCGATCGACGCGGTCATCACGGCCTCGTGCCCGAGCATGCTCTGCACGCGGCTCAGCCCGTGGTGGACGCGCTCCTCCGGGGCGGTGCCCCAGAGACCCTGTTCATGGTTGCCGATCGCGTCGACCGCCTCGGGCTCGACGCACAGCCGCGAGATCGGCGCTCCGAGACCGGTGTCGATCGCCCCGCTGCCCTGCAGCTGCCAGCGGACCCGGTCGAGCACGTCGCCCGGGGTGAACCATCTCGGGTGCAGCCAGCTCCGGGAGGAGACCTCACCGCGCTCGCTGACGACCTCGATGCGGATCGCGGTCGCGACCAGCTGTGCGCGGGTGAGCCCGGCGACGAACTCCTCAGCGGGGACGCGGAAGGCGAAGGCGGCCTGGTCGATGCGGTCCAGAGGGGGCTCGAACTCCATCGCCCGGTCGAGGCGCTCCGGCGGGAGCCGGGGCACCACCGTCTCCGACTCCGCTCCGGCGGCGAGGAGGTGCGCGTGTGCGCCCTCCGGACCGAACCGGGCGGCGACGTCCTCCCGAGGCAGGGCGGCGAAGGCGCCGAGGGTGCGGACGCCGAGCTTGCGCAGGAGCGCCACCAGATCGTCCCCTCGGCGGGGTACGCGGGCAGGGGCCGCGACGGACTCGGTCTCGAGCGCGTCGAGCGGGAGCGGGGCGAGGAAGCCGGCCGCTGCTCCTGCGGGCACGACGGCGACGGGGCGGCCGGAGTGCTTCGCGGCGAGCTCGGAGGCGAAGAGCCCGTCGGCGATCCCGATGCGGGCGTCGGGCAGACCCAGCTCGGCCAGACGCTGCAGGATCGCCTCGGCCGCGCTCTGCTCGCTCCCGTAGTAGCGGCGGGGACCGCGGGCACGGATCGCGCACAGGCCGGGCCGGATCAGCTGGACGCCCGGAGTGATCTCCTCGAGCGCCTGGATGAGCGGCTCGAACGCCCGGTGGTCGAGCACCGGGTCGTACGGGAGGACGGCGAGACCCGTGCAGCGGGACTGCGCCTCGCGCACGCGCATGCCCCGCCGGACCCCCTCCGCCCGGGCAGCGGGGGAGGAGGCGAAGACCAGGCTCTTCTCCGTGAGGGCCAGGGGGTGCTCGGCGCCGAGGCCGGCGTCGGCGGCGGCCGCGAGGAGGGGCCAGTCGGGGCACCAGACGAGGATCGTCCGCCGCAGCTCGGGTGCGCTCGCCATCTCAGACCGCCCTCTCGTGCAGGCGGCCGTGCTCGACCCGGGAACCGAAGGCGCTCTCGACGCCGGGCATGCTCATCCGCACCGTGCGCACCCGGGTGCCGGCCCGGCCGACCACATCGACCATCGCCTCCCGGGAGCGCAGGTAGCCGTGGCCGTCGCCGAGCCCCTCCCAGCGGCTGCTGCGGACGCTGAGCCGCGCCTCGGCCTGGGGCCACTCGCCGAGGACCACGAGAGCGGCACCCCGCTGACGCAGTCGTGCTCCCAGACGCGAGACGTCCGCCGAGGAGACGGAGGCGGGCGGACGGGTGAGCACGACGGTCATCACATCGACCAGAGCGGCGGTGACGGTGAGCCAGTGCTCAGCCGGTGCGGGCACGAGCACCAGGCGCTCGAGGTCGATCCCCATGCCGGCGGCGGCCTCGGCCCCGAACTCCGGGAGACCCACCACTCCGCACCACGAGCCCTCGGCGGACGGGCCGGCGAGCAGGCCCATCGCCAGGCTCATCGAGCCCTCCACCGAGTAGGCCGCACCCTGCTTGAGCGAGCCGCCCGGGAGCACGGAGGAGAAGGCCGGCAGAGTGGCGAGGCTCCTGGTCTCGAGGGTGGTCGCCTGCATGTCCCGGATGCGGGACTGCAGCTCCTTCACCGACGCGAGCTGCCGCAGAAGGGGTTCTGCGGCCTCGGCCGTCTCCGCGGAGACGAGGGGTGAAGGGGGGCTCATCTGCCCATGTTCGAACATGTGTTCGAGTATGTCAATCGCCACCGACATCCACCGGCGAGCCGTTCGGACCCTTCCGCGACCGGCCCGCACGGGGCACCGTGGAGGTGGTTCCCGACGTCCCGGGCAGTCTCGCATCCGCCCCCGACATCACCGTCCGGCGACGTCCTCCGCCGGATCCCGGCGGGGCAGGGGCCTCCGCCCGCGCCTCTACCATGGGAGCCATGTCCGACGCCCTGCCCGACCCCGCCGACTCCGACGCCACAGCCCCGGCCGCGCCGCGCAGGCGGACCCTCGTGGTCAAGATGGGGTCCAGCTCGGTCACCAAGCAGTCGGGTCCGGATCCCGTTCTCCTGGCCGGCGCGCTCGAGAGCGCGTTCGCCGCCCGCGCGATGGGCTGGGACGTCGTGCTGGTCTCCTCCGGTGCCGTGTCCTCGGGCAGGGCGCTCTTCGCCCGCTCGCAGGAGGAGCCGATCAGCGCCCGCCTGGCGGCAGCGGTGGGCCAGACCGTCCTGATGGGCTTCTACCGCTCCGTGGCCGAGCTCTCCGGCGCCCTGGTCGCGCAGATCCTCATCGGCGAGTCGGACCTCGCCTCGCCCCGGCAGATGGCGCACGTCGCCGAGGCGATCCGCCACGCCCTCGACGCCGGAGTCGTGCCCGTGGTCAACGGCAACGACACCATCGACTCCGCAGGCTCGGACAACGACGGCGTCGCCGGCGGACTGGCGATGCTCCTCGGCGCGGACCTTCTGCTGCTGCTCACCGACGTCCCCGGCGTCTTCGCCGGCAGCATCGCCGAGGGCGTGCATCTCGAGGAGCTGGGCATCTCGGATCTGCGCCGCATCGGCGTGCAGAAGGGCGGCACCGGCCGAGGGGGCATCCGCTCCAAGCTGCGGGCCGCCGAGCTCGCCGCGCACAACGGAGTCTCGACCAGGATCGCCGGGGCGCGCACCCCCGAGGTCATCCTGGGCGCTCTGGGTGGGCCGGGTCCGGGCACCCTCGTCCGAGCCGTGCACGCGCATCCGCCCGTGGAGCAGCGCTGGATCTCCGGAGTGGCCACCGGCCGCGGCCGCGTCGAGATCAACCTCGAGGCCGAGCGGAGCATCGGCGCGGGCTCGAGCCTGTTCGCCTCGGGCATCAAGCGCGTCTCCGGCGAGTTCGGCGGCGGCGACGTGATCGAGGTGCGCGCCCTCAGTGGAGAGCTCCTGGCGCGCGGCGTCTCCCGCGTCTCCTCGCGTCTGCTGACCCTGGTCCGCGCGCTCCGGGTCGACGAGATCGCCCGGGTCTTCGTGGCGGTCCTCGGCCATGCCGCCACGACGTCGCCGTCGGAGAGTCCCGGGGGCGAGGAGAGGCCGCAGCTGACCCGCGCTCTGGAGTACGCGCGCACTCTCTCCTCCGAGCACGCGCGGGCCGTCGCGATGGAGATCGTCTCCCTCTTCCCCGCCGAGAGCTTCTCGGCCCTGCTGGGTCAGGGAGCGGGTGAGGGCGAGCTGGTCGAGCGCTACACCCGGCTCGTCCGCACCCTCGCCATCGTGGAGAACGAGAACCTGGCCGTCTTCCGCTCCTGACCGCCGAAGGCGCGCCACGACTCAGTTCATTTCGCGCCTTCGCGTCATGATCTCCGTTCTCCGGTGTCTTCCTGGTGATGGCGCCGCTCCTGGGCGCCCCGACGGAACGGATCATCGATGAGCGTCCCCACTTCCACAGCCGGCCACTTCCGCGAGTCCGACATCACGCCCGAGAGCTTCGAGACCGAGCGGCTCGAGCGGCGGCTCGCCCTGCTCGAGGCGTCGATCGCCCAGGGGGAGCGGGCACTGCTGGGCCGGATCGACCCGAGAACCGGAGAACCCCTTCCGGGTGCCTGTGGGGGCCACCGCGCCCAGCTGGTCAGCAACCTGACGACGGAGCGGGCCCTCGCCGAGCGCATCCGAGCGATGCTCGCCGCTCGGAGCTGACGGGGTGCGTACGGCACGATGGGACCATGGTCACCATCACCGTCGCCGGTCTCGCCCAGCACTTCCACCCCGCCGAGCGCGGCACCGTCCGCCTCGAGATCCGGCGCGAGTCGCGGTCCCGGCCCCAGGCGCTCGCCGAGGTCACCGCCCTGCATGCGCGGGTCCGGGAGGAGGCGGCCGCCGAGCAGGCGTCCGGCGCCGCCACCTGGTGGTCCTCCGATCAGATCTCGGTGTCCTCGGTCCGCCGGTACATCAAGGACTCGGACGTCACGCAGCTGTTCCACGTCGCGGCCGCCGGGGTCCGGGTGAAGTACCGCGACTTCGCGGCTCTCGGGCGCTGGGTCGGCTCGATCTCGGAGGTGCCGGGGATCCAGATCTCGGGGGTCGACTGGGACGTGACGGCGGCGCGACGGGCGGGCATCGAGCGCGAGGTCCGTACCGCTGCCGTGCGCGACGCGCGCGAGCGGGCCGAGGCCTACGCGGCAGCCCTCGGCCTGACCGAGGTACGGGTGCTGACCCTCTTCGAGCCGGGCCTGCGCCCGCACACGCGCATCGAGGGCGGCTCGGCGCTGATGAGCCGCGCCAAGGCGTTCTCCTCGTCGGAGGAGCCGCTGGCCCTCAAGCCGGAGGACATCGAGGTCACCGCGTCGGTCTCCGCCGACTTCGAGGCGCACTGACGCGGAGCCGCGCTCGGGCGTGCGATCCCGCTGCGGTCCGAGAGCGCGAACCGGCACCTGCGACCCGCTGATCGTCTCGACGCCGACCGTGAGAAACGGCTCGAAGCGTTCATCCGTCGTCTCCACGACGACCCCCTCTCCGCCCGACCACCAGGCATCGACCACCATACGAGTATTGAGCACTCCTCGGCAGCTCTGTCGCGGTTCGGCGTCCACCGTGCGCACCACCGGGAATAGCGGTGGACCTCCGAGCGCTGAGGCAGGCATGGTCTCGCGCATCGGCTTCCTCTCCTTCGGCCACTACCAATCGGTCCCCGGGTCGCAGACCCGCTCCGCCCGCGACGTCCTCCTCCAGACGATCGAGCTCGCGGAGGCGGCGGAGGAGATCGGCATCGACGGCGCCTACGTCCGCGTGCACCACTTCGCGCCGCAGCTCGCCTCGCCGTTCCCGCTGCTGGCGGCGATCGCCGCGCGCACCCGCCGCATCGAGATCGGCACCGGGGTCATCGACATGCGCTACGAGAATCCGCTCTACATGGCGGAGGAGGCGGCCGCCGCCGACCTGATCTCGGGCGGCCGGCTCGAGCTCGGCGTCAGCCGGGGATCGCCCGAGACGGCCCTGCGCGGGTCCGAGGCGTTCGGCTTCGTCCCGCCTGAGGGGATGACCGACGCCGACCTCGCCCGGGAGAAGGTGCGGATCCTCCGGGAAGCGCTCGCCGGGGCGCCGGTCGCGCAGTCGGATCCGGCGATGACGCGCCAATCGCTCCCGCTCTCGATCGAGCCGCACTCGCCCGGGCTCGCGGACCGGATCTGGTGGGGTGCGGGCAGCTTCGCGACCGCTCGCTGGGCCGCCGAGCAGGGCATGAACCTGCAGTCGTCGACCCTGCTCCTGGAGGAGGAGGGCGTGCCCTTCGACGAGCTGCAGGCGCGCCAGATCCGCGACTACCGCGCCGCGTGGAGCGAGGCGGGCTGGGAGCGCGCCCCGCGTGTCTCCGTCTCGCGCAGCGTCCTTCCGATCACCAGCGATCTCGACCGCCTGTACTTCGGCGGCCGCGGCGAGCAGGACCAGGTCGCCACCCTCGAAGGCGTCCGCGCCCGCTTCGGCCGCAGCTACACGGGCGAGCCGGACGGCGTGGCCGCCGAGCTGGCCGCCGACGTCGCCGTGCAGGAGGCGGACACGCTGCTGCTCACCGTGCCCAACCAGCTGGGCGTCGAGTACAACGCGCGGCTCCTGCGCACCGTGGCGGAGTCGATCGCCCCGGCTCTCGGCTGGTCGCCGGCGACCGTGAGAGTCTGACGCCGAGGCCCGATGCCGGACGCCCCGTCTCCTCGAGGAGAGGCGGGGCGTCCGTCGTTCTCCGCCCCTCGCATCCCTCCCGCCGACGCGAGGAGGGGACGGTGCCGGAAACGACGGAACCCCCCGCCTCTCCGAAGAGGGACGAGGGGTTCCGATCAGTGTGTCCGAGGGGGGACTTGAACCCCCACGCCCTATACGGGCACTAGCACCTCAAGCTAGCGCGTCTGCCATTTCCGCCACCCGGACGAGTGTTTCCTTCGACCTGCGTTTCCGCGGCCGAAGAAGACATTAGCACGGTTCCGGAGCCTCTCACGCCACCCTCCGGCCCCCGGCCTCCGCGCGCCGTCGAGTCCGCGCCGGTACCGTTGCCCGCATGTCCGACAGCATCGACAGCGCGCCCGTGGCCGACAGCACCCTCGACGAGACCGCGCTCATCGCGCGCGATCTCATCCGCTTCGACACCAGCAACTACGGCGACGGGAAGGCGGAGCCGGAGCGCCCGGCCGCGGAGTACGTCGCGGCGAAGCTGCGCGACCTCGGCCTCGAGCCCGAGCTGATCGACTCCGACCCGGGACGCACGAGCGTCGTGGCGCGGGTCGCGGGGGAGGACCGCGAGCGCGGCGCCCTCGTCGTCCACGGGCACCTCGACGTGGTGCCCGCCATCGCCGACAACTGGAGCGTCGATCCGTTCGGCGGCGAGATCAAGGACGGCATGCTCTGGGGCCGCGGCGCGGTCGACATGAAGAACATGGACGCGATGATCCTCGCCTCGCTCGGCGACATCCTCCGCGAGGGGAGGCGCCCCTCCCGCGACCTCGTCATCGCCTTCTTCGCCGACGAGGAGGCGGGCGGCGTGCGGGGCTCGGGATTCCTGGCCCGTGAGCGGCCCGAGCTCTTCGCCGGAGCGACCGAGGCGATCAGCGAGGTCGGCGGCTACTCGATCGAGCTGGCGGGCAAGCGCGCCTACCTCGTGCAGACGGGCGAGAAGGCGCTGATGTGGCTGACCCTCCGCGCGCACGGCACGGCGGGGCACGGCTCGCAGATCAACTCCGAGAACGCCGTCACCCGGCTGGCGCAGGCGATCGCCCGCATCGGAAGCGAGGAGTGGCCCACCCGCCTCACCGACACCACGCGCGAGCTGCTCGACGAGGTCGCCCGCCTGCTCGGCCACGACCCTCAGCGCAGCACTCCGGAGGAGCTCGCACTCGCCACCGGCACCGCCTCGCGCTTCATCGCCGCGACGCTGCGCACCACCGCGAATCCGTCGATGCTGTCGGCCGGCTACAAGGCCAACGTCATCCCGGGCACGGCGGAGGCCACCATCGACGTGCGCGTCCTCCCCGGCGAGGAGGACGCGGTGCTCGAGCGCCTGAAGGTCCTCGCGGGCGAGCACGTCGAGATCCTCGTCCAGCACCGCGACATCGGGCTCGAGGTGCCCTTCGCCGGCCCCCTCGTCGAGAGCATGGCCGCCTCGATCCGCCGGTTCGACCCGGGCGCCGAGGTCCTGCCGTACCTGCTCTCCGGAGGCACCGACAACAAGGCGCTCTCGACGCTCGGCATCACCGGCTACGGGTTCGCGCCGCTCCAGCTGCCGTCGTCCCTGGACTTCCCGGCGCTGTTCCACGGGGTCGACGAGCGCGTACCACTGGACGCACTAGTGTTTGGCAGGAAGGTCCTGACCGATCTCCTGCTGAGCTCCTGACGGCGCCGCGGACCGGGTCAGCACCGACCGATCCCGACCGACTGCTGGCCGACGACGCCCCAGCCCTCCTCGAAAGTGACGCATGGGCCTGCTCGACGCGCTGATCCTGGGACTCGTCCAGGGTCTGACCGAATTCCTCCCCATCTCCTCCAGCGCCCACCTCCGGATCGTCAGCGAGCTGCTGCCCGGTCTCGGCGGCCGCGACACCGGAGCCGCGTTCACCGCGATCACGCAGCTGGGCACCGAGACCGCCGTCATCATCTACTTCTGGCGCGACATCGTGCGGATCGTGTCGCACTGGTCCCGCTCCCTGGTCGGCCGCATCCCGCGCTCGGACCCGGACGCCCGCATGGGCTGGCTGATCATCCTGGGCAGCCTCCCGATCATCGTCCTCGGCCTCGTCTTCCAGGACGCGATCGAGACGACCCTCCGCTCCCTGTGGGTGGTGGCCACCACCCTCATCCTCTTCGGCATCCTGCTCGGCATCGCCGACGCGGTCGGCGCGAAGAAGCGCCGCCTGCGCGATCTGGGCGTCCGCGACGGCCTGATCTTCGGAGGCGCGCAGGCGCTCGCCCTGATCCCCGGCGTCTCCCGGTCGGGAGGCACCATCACCGCCGGCCTCTTCCTCGGCTACGAGCGCAAGGCTGCGGCGCGCTACTCCTTCCTCCTCGCTATCCCCGCGGTGTTCGGCAGCGGCCTGTACCAGCTGTACAAGAGCATCAGCGACCCGGTGGTCCTCCCGAACCAGGTCCAGGTCGGCGGGCTCGAGACCCTGGTGGCGACCATCGTCGCGTTCGTGGTCGGCTTCGTCGTGATCGCGTTCTTCATGAGCTACATCTCCCGCCGCAGCTTCCTCCCGTTCGTCGTGTACCGCATCGTTCTCGGCGTCGTCCTGATGGTCGCGCTCGCCACCGGCCTGATCGCCGCCTAGATGCGCGCCTGGACCGCCGCGGACGTCCCCGCCCTGCCCGGCCGGGGGAGCGCCCCGCGCCTGCACGACACCGCGACCGCCGGCCCCGTCGAGCTCGACGCGCCCAGCGGAGTCGCGAGCCTCTACGTCTGCGGCATCACGCCCTACGACGCCACCCATCTCGGGCACGCGTCGACCTACCTCGCCTTCGACACGGTCCAGCGCGTCTGGCTCGACGCGGGCTGCACGGTCGAGTACGCCCAGAACGTGACCGACGTCGACGACCCGCTGCTCGAGCGGGCGACGGCCACCGGCGTCGACTGGCGAGACCTGGCCGAGGAGCAGGTCGAGCTGTTCCGCGGCGACATGGCCGCGCTGCGCGTCCTGCCTCCGCAGCACTACGTCGGCGTCACCGAGACGGTGGATCCCATCGCGGAGGCGGTCGCCCGTCTGGAGCGCGACGGCGTCGCCTACCGCGTCCCTGCTCCGGACGCGGCGGAGGACGGCGCGAGCGACCTCTACTACGACATCGCCGCGGCCGAGAGCGCCGTCTGGCACCTGGGCAGCGAGAGCCGGCTCGACGCGGAGTCGATGGCCCGCTTCTCGGCGCTGCGCGGGGGCGACCCGGAGCGCGCCGGCAAGCGCGACCCCCTCGATCCGCTGCTCTGGCGCGCCGAGCGCGCCGGCGAGCCCGCCTGGGACGCCGAGGTCGGCCGCGGTCGTCCGGGCTGGCACATCGAGTGCTCGGTGATCGCCCTCGACCGGCTCGGACCCGAGTTCACCCTGCAGGGCGGCGGGAGCGACCTGGTCTTCCCGCACCACGAGTTCAGCGCCGGCCACGCCGCCTCCCTGTCCGGCCGTCCTCTGGCCCGCGCCTACGCGCACGCCGGGATGGTCGCCTACCAGGGCGAGAAGATGAGCAAGTCGCTCGGCAACCTGGTGCTGGTCTCGCGTCTGCGGAGCGAAGGAGCGGACGCGCGAGCGATCCGCCTCGCACTCCTCGCGCACCACTACCGCTCCGACTGGGAGTGGCTGCCCGAGGACCTGCCGTCGGCCGAGGCGCGCCTGGCGCGCTGGGAGTCGGCCCTCGCCGCCGTCGGACCGCGCTCGGCGCTCGAGGTGCTGACGCAGCTGCGCGAGGTGCTGGCCGACGACCTCGACACTCCGGCCGCCCTCGCGGTCGTGGACGCCGCACTCACCGAGGGCGTGGACGACCCGTCGCTCCTGCGCGACGCGGTCGACGCCCTGCTCGGAGTCCGTCCGGCCTGACGCCCGTCCGGCTCGAGGCGTGTCCGGTCCGTGGTCCCTCCGGCCTGAGGCCCGACCGGCCTGAGGCCCGACCGGCCTCAGGCCCGACCGGCTCGGACCCCGTCAGGGCCCGGTCCTCTGAGGAAGGCCGGAGGGTCACCGGTCGGGACCGGTCCTGTGATCGCCGGCCCCGACGCTCGAGCGCCGGCGGGGGCTACGGCCGCCAGGGCTCCTCGCCCGAGCGGCCGTCGCCGCGGCGGCGCAGGTAGCGCTCGAACTCCTGGGCGATCGCCTCGCCGCTCGCCTCGGGCGAGTCGACGGTGTCGCGCGCCTGCTCGAGCTGGGCGATGTACGCCGCCATCTCCTCGTCCTCGGCGGCGAGGGCGTCGATCCCGCGCTCCCACTCCTCCGCCTCCTCGACGAGGTCGCCGCGGGGGATCGCCAGGCCGACGACCTCCTCGAGCTTCTCGAGCAGCGCCAGCATCGCCTTGGGCGAGGGCGCGTTGTGCACGTAGTGCGGGACGGAGGCCCAGATCGAGACGGCGGGGATGCCGACCTTCTGCGCGGCCTCGCCGATCACGCTGAGGATGCCGACCGGCCCCTCGTAGCTGGAGCGCTCGAGCTCGAACGAGCTGCGCAGCTCCGCGTTCTCGCTCGAGGCGAAGATCGAGATCGGCCGGGTGTGCGGGACGTCGGCGAGCATCGCGCCGAGGAAGACGACGGCGGAGATGTCGATCGCGAGCATGGCGTCGACGACCTCGGCGGCGAAGCTCTTCCAGCTGCGCGAGGGCTCGGTGCCGATCATGAGGTACAGCGCGCTCTCGGCGTCGACCGAGGTGTCGGCCGGGCCGAAGATCTGGGTGCCGGGCCAGGCGAGACTGCGACGGCCGTCCTCGCCGATCGAGAGCATGGGGCGGGTGTACTGGAAGTCGTAGTACTGCTCGGCGTCGACGGCGAAGAGGGGCACGTACTCCCCGGCGTCCTTGACCAGCCGCAGCGCGCCGCTGGCGGCGTCCCCGGCGTCGTTCCAGCCCTCGAAGGCCACGACCAGGACGTTCCCCGTGATCACGTTCATAGGCAGGATCTCCGCGTTCGGCTCGATGTCCGGGGAGCGCACACCGCGCCTGTCCCTCCGTCCAGGATAGGACCGCCCCCGACCCCGCCCGTCCCGCCCGGCGGGATCGACCGCGCTGTTCGCTCTCGGCCCGCGGCCGGGGAGGGGCGCGGCCCTGCCGGTACCATGGTCGCTCGTGACTCCCGAGACCTCCGCCCGGCCGCTGTCCTCCGAGCCGCTCGAAGGAGCAGCCGTCCCCGACGCCGTCCTCTGGGACATGGACGGGACGCTCGTCGACACCGAGCCGTACTGGATGGCCTCGGAGCACGCGCTCGTCTCCTCCTTCGGCGGAGTGTGGACGCACGAGGACGCGATGGGACTCGTCGGCTCGGGCCTGCCCGCCGCCGCCCGCATCCTGCAGGGCAAGGGCGTCGACCTCTCCGTCGACGCGATCATCGACCGGATGACCGACGAGGTCGTCGACCGGCTGGCCGTGAGCATCCCGTGGCGCCCGGGCGCGCTCGAGCTGCTGCGCGCGGTGTCCGACGCGGGAGTACCGCAGGCGCTGGTCACGATGTCGATCTCGCGGATGGCCGCGGCCGTCGTCGACCGGATCCCGTTCCCCGCCTTCGCGGCCGTCGTCAGCGGGGACATGGTCGAGCGCAGCAAGCCCGATCCGGAGGCGTACCTCCTCGCTGCGAGCACTCTCGGCGTCGACATCGCCGCCTGCGTGGCGATCGAGGACTCCCTCCCGGGCCTCGGCGCGGCCGTCGCCTCCGGTGCCGCGGCGATCGGCGTCCCGCACCAGCTCGAGCTGGACCCCGCCGCCCCCTACGCCCTCTGGCCCACCCTCGCGGGCCGCACCGTCGCGGACCTCGCGTCGGTGTCCTCCGAGCACCGCGGCTCCGGCCCGGCCACGACCGAGACGGAGGCCCGCCGATGACCGGTGAGGCACTGCAGCATTCCGGACCTTTCCGCGCGGGGGACCGCGTCCAGCTGACGGGCCCCAAGGGGCGGATGAACACCATCACGCTCGTTCCCGGCACGGTGTTCCACACCCACCGGGGCGGCATCGAGCACGACACGGTGATCGGGCTGCCCGACGGCTCCGTGGTGACCAACACCGTCGGCGTCGAGCACCTCGCACTGCGTCCCCTCCTCGCCGACTTCGTGATGTCGATGCCCCGCGGCGCGGCGATCGTGTACCCGAAGGACGCCGCCCAGATCCTCGCCCTCGCCGACGTCTTCCCCGGCGCCCGCGTCGTCGAGGCCGGTGTCGGCTCCGGCGCGCTCTCGCTCTGGCTGCTGCGGGCGGTCGGGCCGACCGGACGGCTGTCGTCGTTCGAGCGGCGCGAGGAGTTCGCCGATGTCGCACGGGCGAACATCGAGACCTTCCTGGGCTACACGCCCGACAACTGGAGCGTCACCGTCGGCGACCTCGTCGAGGCGCTGCCCGGCAGCGTCCCGTCCGGCGAGGCCGACCGCGTCGTGCTCGACATGCTCGCACCGTGGGAGTGCCTCGACGTCGCCGCCGAGGCTCTCACGCCCGGGGGAGTGCTCCTCTGCTACGTGGCCACCGTCACTCAGCTCTCGCGGACGGCGGAGGCGATCCGCGCCTCGGGCCTGTTCACGAACCCCTCGTCGAACGAGACCATGGTCCGCGGCTGGCACGTCGAGGGCCTCGCGGTCCGGCCGGACCACCGGATGATCGGCCACACCGGCTTCCTCATCACCGCGCGCCGGCTCGCTCCGGACACCGTGCTCCCCGAGCTCAAGCGGCGCCCGTCGAAGACCGACTTCAGCGACGAGGACGTGGAGGCCTGGACGCCCGGCGCGCTCGGCGAGCGTGCCGTGAGCCCCAAGAGCCTGCGCAAGCGGGTCCGCGAGTCCGCCACCAGTGCCGAGCTCTCGCGGGCCCGCGGCTTCGGCGAGGAGACCGCGGAGCCCGACGACGAGGGCATCCTCTAAGCTGTTCCCGGCCTCCGGGCCGTCTCCACCTCGGGCGTCACCGCTCCCCTTCTCTCGAATCGAGGACCCGTGCGCAGGACCACCGCGCTCATAGCCGGCATCGGCATCGTCGCCGCTCTCACCGGATGCACCGCGTCCTCCTCGCAGGCCGACTGCGACGCTCCGTTCTCCTCCGGCGACTCCTCGGCGGCGGTCAGCGCCACGGGCGACTTCGGAGCGAAGCCGGACGTCAGCGTCCCGACGCCGCTGAAGGCGGACGGCACGCAGGTCAGCACCCTCATCGAGGGCTCGGGCGCACCGCTCGAGAAGGGCCAGCTCGTCACCATCGACTACACCCTGGTCAACGGAGCGGACGGCACCGTGCTCGAGACCTCGCCCTACGACGGGTCGAGCACCGCCCGCTTCGGCGTCGGCGGAGCCGGGCTCGTCGGCCTGAACGAGGGCCTCCTCTGCACGCAGGTCGGCTCGCGCGTCGCCATCGCGATCGCCCCCGAGGACGGCTTCGGCCAGTCCTCGTCGCAGCTGGGCATCTCGGAGGACGACACGCTCGTGCTCGTCGCGGACGTCCGCGAGGCCTCGCTGGCCCGCGCGAACGGCGCCGCCCAGCCCGCGCCCGACGGCTTCCCGACGGTGACCCTCGGCGACGACGGACGTCCGGGGCTCGCGAAGCCCTCCGGCGACGCGCCGACCGACCTCCGCATCGCCCAGCTCAAGAAGGGCGACGGCGACGTCGTCGCCGAGGGCGACCAGGTCGTCGTGGCCTACACCGGCTGGCAGTGGAGCGACGGGAAGGTGTTCGACTCCAGCTGGGAGAAGGGCGCGCCCGCCGTCTTCACGGCCGCCGACGGCTCGACCACCCAGGGCGGAGTGATCGCCGGATTCGCCGACGCCCTCATCGGCCAGCCCGTCGGCTCCCAGGTCATCGCGGTCATCCCGCCGGACCAGGGCTACGGCGACCAGGGCTCGCCCCAGGGCGGGATCCCCGGCGGCGCCACGCTGATCTTCGTCGCCGACATCCTCGGAAAGGTCTGACCGGGCCCGGCCCTAGACTGGAGGGCGTGCCTTCCGACGCCCCGTCCTCGAGCCGCGTCCCGGCCGAGGAGCGTCTGTTCAACCTCGTGCTCGCGCTCGTCGCGGCCGAGAACGGACTGACGAAGGCCGACGTCCTCTCGACGGTGCAGGGCTACCGGCAGCGGGTGGGCCGGGGCGATCGGACCTCGCTCGAGCGCCAGTTCGAGCGCGACAAGGACGACCTGCGCGAGCTGGGCATCCCGATCGAGACGGTCGACGCCCCGGGCGACCCGGGCAACACCCAGACCGTCCGGTACCGCATCGCGAAGCGCAGCTACGACCTCCCGGCCGACCTGACCTTCGATCCTGAGGAGCTCGCCCTGCTCCGCCTGGCCGGTGCCGTCTGGCGTGAGGGGACGCTCTCGGCGGAGTCGCGGCGCGCGCTGATCAAGCTGCGCTCGATCGGAGTCGAGTCCGTCGATCCCGTCATCGGCATCAGCCCCTCGATCCGGGTCCGCGAGGCCTCGTTCGAGCCGCTCAACGCCGCGCTCGACCGCGGCCAGGTCGTCCGTTTCCCCTACCTCAAGCCCGGCGGCGAGGAGCCGCGCGTGCGCACCGTGCAGCCGCGCGCCCTGGTGAACCACCAGGGGCGCTGGCACCTCCACGGCTGGGACGAGGGCGCCGAGGGCACGCGGACCTTCCTCCTGTCGCGGATCGTCGGGCCGGTCGCACCGACCGGCCGCATCGCGCCCCCCGCCGAGGGGGACCACGCGGCGACCGCTCTCGCCCAGCTCGACGAGATCCTGCAGCGCAACAGCGCGCTCCTGCGCGTCGCCCCCGACTCCGACGCCGCCCTCCGTCTCGGCGGGCGTGCCGAGGCCGAGGGCGAGGGCCAGGGCCTGCTGCGCCTGCACTACACCGACCCGGACGTGCTCGCCGACGAGCTCGCCGGCCACGGTCCCGAGGTGCGGGTGCTCGAGCCGGAGGAGCTCCGCCGACGCGTCCTCGACCGCCTCCGCCGCACCCTGGCCGACCATGGGGGGGATCCCCGTGGCTAGACCCCGCTCCCTGCAGGCGCGCGACCGCCTGGCCGTCCTGCTCTCCCTCGTGCCCTACCTGCTCGACCGGGGCCGCGTCTCCGTCGCCGAGGTCGCCGCGCACTTCGAGATCCCGGAGGAGGAGGTACGCCGCGCGGTAAGACTCATCGCCGTCTCGGGCATCCCCGGCGAGACCGCGCAGTACCAGGCGAACGACCTCTTCGACATCGGCTGGGACGACTTCGAGGAGAACGACCACGTCGTCCTCACCCATCAGGTCGCCATCGACGACTCGCCGAGGTTCTCGGCGCGCGAGGCCGCGGCCCTCATCGCCGGCATGCAGTACCTCGCAGCCCTGCCCGAGAACCAGGGCAACGACCGGATCGCCTCGCTGATGGGGAAGCTCGCGCGCGGCGCCTCCTCGGCCCCGAGCGCGGTGGCGGTCTCGCGCGGCACGGGCGCAGACAGCGCTGTGGCGCTCCTGCGGACCGCGATGGCCTCCGCGACGCAGGTCGCGTTCGACTACCGCAGCGCCCGCGGCGAGACCGAGTCCCGGCTCGTCGACCCCTTCGTGCTCGAATCGGTCGACCGGGACTGGTACCTCCGCGGGTGGGACCACCTCCGCGAGGGCGTCAGGACGTTCCGCGTCGACAGGATGCGCTCCCTCCGCGATACGGGGACGCCGATCGTCCGGCGCCGCAACGAGGTGACCCTCTCGGAGCGACTCTTCGAGGCGTCCGCCTCCGATCTCGTCGTGGACCTGCGCGTCGCCCCCAGCGCCGTCGTGCTGCTGGGCGACTACGCGGCGGACGCCGAGTTCCCTGATCCGGAGCCGGGGGAGGAGGACCACGGCGTCCTCGTCCGTCTCCGCGTCGCCCATCTGCAGGGACTGACACGCCTGGTGGCGTCATTGGCGGGACTCGTCACCGTGGTGGCGCCCCCGGAGGCGCGCACCGCGGTCGCGCACTGGGTCGCCGCCGCACTCGCCGCGAACGAGGGGGAGCCGTCATGACGTGGTGGTCGTGGATCCTGATCTGGCTCGGCCTCGCGCTGGGCGCTCTGACGATGCTGGTCTTCTTCGCCCTCTCCTACTGGCGCAAGGGGAAGATCCTCCTCGGACAGCTGTCGGAGGTCACCGCGAAACTCGAGGCACTGAGTCCCGGAGTGACGGACGACCTGCCGCCCCGGCCGCCTTCGTCGCTGTTCGCCGATCGCGACGACGTGAGGCGTGCGCACGAGGGCCGGCGCGACGCACGTCGCGACAGGATCGATCTCCGCCGGTCAGGAAGGGTCGAACGGGGTAAGCTCCTCGTACACCGCAACCGACAAGTGAAGTGAGTCTGCAATGTTCGCTGGCCTCCAGGGGTGGCACCTCCTCATCATCCTCGCCGTGATCCTCCTCCTGTTCGGTGCGCCCAAGCTCCCGCAGCTGGCCCGCAGTGTCGGGCAGTCGATGCGGATCTTCAAGAGCGAGGTCAAGACCATGAAGGACGAGGACGGCACCGAGCGCCGTGAGTCGACCGAGGGGACCACCGGCACCGTCGCCGGATCCACCGGCACGACCACCGGCACCGGCACCACCGCGCCGCCCGAGTCCCCGCTCAAGTAATGACGTCCGTGGCATCGAAGAAGCCACGGACGAAGCGGACGAAGAACCCCGACGGGCGCATGTCGCTCGGGGCTCATCTCGTCGAGCTTCGCAACAGGCTCTTCAAGTCGGCGATCACGATCGTCATCGCGTGCGTCGCGGGCTGGTTCGTCTCGGAGTGGGTCTTCGAGGCGCTCAAGGCTCCGATCTCCGAGGTGGCCGCCACCCAGGGCAAGGAGGCGATCCTCAACTTCCCGACGATCGCCGGCGCCTTCGACCTGCGGCTCCAGATCGCCATCACGGTCGGCGTCGTCCTGGCGAGCCCGGTCTGGCTCTACCAGATCTGGGCGTTCCTCGTCCCGGGCCTGACCCGCAAGGAGATGCGGTACGGCCTCGGCTTCATCCTCACCGCCATCCCGCTGTTCTTCGCGGGCTGCGCGGCCGGCTGGTTCGTGTTCCCGCACATCGTGGAGCTCCTGACCAGCTTCACCGGCAGCGACGCGGCGAGCTTCCTCGACGCCAAGGTCTACTACGAGTTCGTTCTCAAGCTCGTGCTGGTCGTCGGCATCGCCTTCGTGCTGCCCGTCTTCCTGGTGCTCCTCAACTTCCTCGGCATCCTCCCCGGCATGCTGATCCTCAAGTCGTGGCGCCTCGCGATCATGGCGATCGTGCTCTTCACGGCGATCGCGACCCCCGCGGCCGACCCGATCTCGATGTTCCTCCTGGCCATCCCGATCATCTTCCTGTTCTTCCTCGCCTGCGGGATCGCGATCCTGCACGACAGGCGCGCCGCCAAGCGCCAGCTGGTGTTCGACGGCAGCCCCTCCGACCTGCCCGCGTGACCGGACCGTCTCCTTCCGAGCGGTTCGCCGCGTTCCGGACGCGCCAGGGCCACGCGAGGGTCGAGGCTTTCCGCTCGACCCTCGCGTTCGATCTCGACCCCTTCCAGTACGAGGCCTGCAGTGCGCTCGACGACGGGCACAGCGTCCTCGTCGCCGCGCCGACCGGTGCCGGCAAGACCGCGGTGGCGGAGTTCGCGATCCATCTGGCCATGCAGGACCCGACGGCCAAGGTCTTCTACACGACGCCGATGAAGGCGCTGAGCAACCAGAAGTTCCAGGAGTTCGTCGAGGACTACGGAGCTTCCGAGGTCGGCCTGCTGACCGGCGACTCGAACGTCAACGCGCGAGCCCGCATCGTCGTGATGACGACCGAGGTGCTGCGCAACATGCTGTACGCGGACTCGGACCTCCTGCGCGACCTCGCCTATGTCGTGATGGACGAGGTGCACTATCTCGCCGACCGCTTCCGCGGCGCCGTCTGGGAGGAGGTCATCATCCACCTCCCGCAGCGGGTGCGGCTGGTCTCGCTCAGCGCGACCGTGTCGAACGCCGAGGAGTTCGGCGACTGGCTCCAGACCGTCCGCGGCGAGACCGAGGTCATCGTCTCCGAGGAGCGCCCCGTCCCGCTCGACCAGCACGTGCTGGTGGGCGGCAAGCTCGTCGACCTCTTCGACTCCTCCGGACGGGCGGCGACGAACCGGGTGAACCCGGAGCTCGCCCGCATGGCCCAGGGCGGCTCCCGGGTCGAGCGCGGCGGCCGGGGCGGCCGCAACGGCCGAGGCGGTCGCGGCCGCTACCCGGAGCAGCGCACCGAGGAGCTCGTGCTGCGCTCGGACGTCGTCGAGATCCTCCGCGGCAAGAACCTCCTCCCCGCGATCTTCTTCGTCTTCAGCCGCGCGGGCTGCGACCAGGCCGTGCGCCAGGTCCTCCGGTCGGGCGTGCGCCTCACCGAGCGCCACGAGCGCGACGAGATCCGCGCGATCGTCGAGGAGCGCTGCCGGACCATCCGAGACGAGGACCTCGCGGTGCTCGGCTACTGGGAGTGGCTCGACGGACTCCAGCGGGGCGTCGCCGCGCACCACGCCGGGATGCTCCCCGCCTTCAAGGAGGTCGTGGAGGAGCTGTTCCTGCGCCGGCTCGTGCGCGTGGTCTTCGCGACCGAGACGCTCGCGCTCGGCATCAACATGCCGGCCCGCACGGTCGTCCTCGAGAAGCTCGAGAAGTTCAACGGCGAGGCGCGCGTCCCGATCACGCCGGGGGAGTACACCCAGCTCACCGGCCGCGCCGGCCGACGGGGCATCGACGTCGAGGGCCACTCGGTGATCCAGTGGCGCGGCGGGATGGACCCGCAGGCGGTCGCGTCCCTCGCCTCGCGGCGGACCTACCCGCTCAACTCCAGCTTCCGGCCCAGCTACAACATGGCCGCGAACCTGATCGAGCAGTTCGGGCGGGTGCGCACGCGCGAGATCCTCGAGTCGTCGTTCGCGCAGTTCCAGGCCGACCGGTCCGTCGTCGATCTCGCCCGCCGGGTCCGCCAGCAGGAGGAGTCGATGGCGGGCTACGTCACGGCGATGCAGTGCCACCTGGGCGACTTCGAGCAGTACGCGGCGATCCGCCGCGAGATCGGCGACCTCGAGCGCCGGGGCGCGGTGCGCGGCGAATCGGCCTCCCACGCCGAGCGCGAGAAGCGCCAGGGACAGCTCACGAGCCTGCGGCGCCGGATGAAGGCCCACCCGTGCCACGCCTGCTCCGACCGCGAGCAGCACGCCCGCTGGGCCGAGCGCTGGTGGAAGCTGCGCCGCGAGACCGACGAGATCGAGCGTCAGATCCGCTCGCGCACCGGCGCCGTCGCCCGCATCTTCGACCACATCACGGACGTGCTGCTCGAGCTGGGCTACTTCCGCCGGGACGAGGTCGGCGAGCTCTCGCTGACACCGAACGGACGCACGCTCCGCCGGATCTACGGGGAGCGGGACCTGCTGGTCGCCGAGTGCCTCCGGAAGCAGGCGTGGACGGAGCTCGATCCGGCCGGCCTCGCGGCGATGGCGTGCTGCCTCGTCTTCGAGCCGCGACGCGAGGAGGGGACGCTGGGCGAGCAGTTCCTGCCCCGCGGCGCGTTCCCGGAGGCGCTGGAGAGGACCCAGCTGCTGTGGGCCCGGCTCGACGACGTCGAGCGCGACCACCGCCTGCCGGGCAGCAACCCGATCTCGACGAGCCTCGCGCTCTCGATGAACATGTGGGCCAAGGGCATGCCGCTCGACATGGTGCTCCGCGAGTCCGACATGGCCGCCGGCGACTTCGTGCGCTGGGCGAAGCAGACCATCGACCTCCTCGACCAGCTCTCCGTCGTCGCCGAGGGCAAGGTCGGCCGGGCGGCCCGGACCGCCCTCGACCTGGTCCGCCGGGGCATCGTCGCGTACTCGACCGTCGCATGACGCCCCTCGCTCCTCCGCCCGACGGGCGGACCGTTCCGCTGTGGGTGGCGCTGCCCATCGCGGCCCTCGGCGGTGCCGTGCTCGACCGCGGCTTCCCCGACTCCGATGTCTGGCCGCTGGCGATCGTGGGCGCCGCGGCGATCCTGTTCGCGCTGGCGGGGCGGAGCTTCTGGAGCGGGACCCTCGTCGGCCTCGTCGGCGGAGCGGTCTTCTGGGGTGTCCACATCGAGTGGCTGACTCTCTACCTCGGTCCGGTCCCGTGGGCGGCCCTCGCCGGCCTGCAGGCGATCTTCTTCGCCCTCTCCGCGGGGCTCATGGCGGTCGTCTCCACGCGCGGCCACCGCGTCTGGACCGGGCCGCTCGGCCGGATGGTCGGTCTCCCCGCCCTCCTGGGGGCGCTCTGGATCGGGCGGGAGTCGATCACCAGCGTCTGGCCCTACGGCGGCTTCGCCTGGGGCCGCCTCGCGATCTCGCAGTCCCTCGGTCCGCTCGCCGGTCTCGCGGCGTGGATCGGCTTCGCCGGGCTCGGCTTCGTCGTGGCGTTCCTCGCCGCCGTGCTCGCGCAGGCCGTCCGCGAGGTCTCCGTCCCGGCCTCCGCCCGCGTGAGCGCTCTCGCGGGCTTCGCGATCGTGGCGCTGGTGTTCCCCGCCTGGCCGGCGCCGACGGAGGGCACGACCCGGATCGCCGCCGTCCAGGGCGACTCCGATGCGGGCCTGTTCTCGCAGAGCTACCGCGGGCAGATCCTCGAGGACCACACCTCGGCGACGCTGCCGATCCTCGACGAGGACGTCGACATGGTGGTGTGGCCCGAGAACGGGGTCGACATCGATCCGACCCGGAACGCCCAGTCGGCCGCCGTCCTCGACTACCTCAGCCGGACGATGGACGCGCCGTTCATCGTGGGCACGATCACCAATCCGTCGGACGACGTCTTCTACAACAGCTCGCTGCTCTGGAAGGCGGGGGAGGGGGCGACGCAGGTCTACGACAAGGTGCACCCCGTCCCGTTCGCCGAGTACATGCCGGACCGCGCGTTCTGGCGGATGTTCGCTCCTGATCTGGTCGACCTGGTGAGCCGGGACTACTCGATCGGCACACGTCCCAACGTCTTCGACGTGAACGGCGTGCTCGCGGGCATTGCGATCTGCTTCGACATCTCGGACGACGCGCTGACGAACGCGATGGTCGACGGGGGAGCCCAGGTCATCCTCGGGCAGACCAACAACGCCGACTTCGGCCGGACCGACGAGAGCGTCCAGCAGCTCGCCATCGCGCGCCTGCGCGCCATCGAGACAGGGCGCAGCGTGGTCAACATCTCGACGGTCGGGACCAGTGCGATCATCGGGCCGGACGGCACGACGATCGACTCCCTGACATGGTTCGAGCCGGGTGCCATGGTGGACGAGGTCCCCCTCAGCTCCACCACGACCCCGGCTCTGGTGTGGGCGCGAGACCTCGGCTGGTACTTCCTGGCCGCCGGTCTCATCGGCATGGTCTCGTTCGTCCTCAGGACGCGCGAGCCGCGACGCCGTTCCCGCTGACCGGCGCTACGCGCCGATCTTGTGCTCGCCGCGCCTGGCGCGCAGATAGGCGAGCCGCTCCTCGAGCAGCTCCTCCAGCTCCGCGCGGGTCCGCCGCTCGAGCAGCATGTCCCAGTGGGTGCGCGGAGCCTTCTGCTCGCCCTTGTCCACGACGACCGGCTTCGAGTCCACCATCAGAGTGGCCTCGTGACCGCAGGAGCGGCACTCCCAGGTCTCCGGTGCTTCCGCGTCGGCCGAGAACACCATGTCGGTGTCGTGGCCGCAGTTCGCGCAGTGGTACTCGTAGGTCGATCGCGGGGAGAAGACGACGCCTTCTTCGCTCTGCAGGCTCTGGGATCCGAGCCGCATTCCTCGCAAGCTTCGATCTGCCATTGTGTGGTCTCCTCTCGCTGTGCTTCCCCAGTGTCAACGTCGTACCTGGAGGTGGTCTTCCCGTCCCTGCCATTGCCAGAGAATCCTCAGGTCGGAGGCGTATTCCGCGGCTTCTGAGGGCGGCCCCGACGGGCGTCGCGGAGGGTGTCGACGGCCGCTCGGGCGAGGTCGGTGCGGTCGGTCACGAGCCCGTCGATCCCGAGCGCGAGGAGCTGCTCCATCCGCTCCGGATCGTCGATGGTCCAGAGGTGGATCTCGCAGCCGGTCGCTCGCAGCCGGGCGAGGATCCGCGGCTCGGCGACGGGGAGGCCGAGCGCGCGCTCGGGCACCTGGAGCGCGTCGATGCCGCGGAGAGCGAGGCGCACGGGGAGGGCGGCACCGAGGTGTGCGGCGACCAGCGCGACGACGAAACGGACCGCCGACGCCGAGGTGGCCGCACCGGGCAGGCGGCGGAGCGCGGCCGCACGCCGACGCTCGGAGAACGAGGTGACGAGGACGCGCTCCGCGGCGGCGGCACCGGCGACCGCAGCGACGACCGGGCCGACCGCGTCCCGCGACTTCACGTCGATGGTGAAGCGGGCCCGGGGGAGTGCGGCGAGGGCCTGCTCGAGAGAGGCGAGCCGGGCACCGCCCGCCAGCCGGAGGTCGGCGAGCTCCTCCCACCGGGTGTCGGCCACGGCGTGGCGGCGGCCGGAGCGGTCGATCACCTCGGCGTCGTGGACGAGCACGGCGACCCCGTCGAGGGAGGCGCGCGCGTCGGTCTCGAGGAGGTCCGCACCCGCGGCGAGGGCACGCTCGAAGGCTGCGAGCGTGTTGCCCTCCGCCGGCGGGCCGAACCCGCGATGCGCGAACACCCGGGGCGTCGGCCCGCTCAGGACGAGGGGTCGCTCGGAGGCGCGCATCGCGGGCGGGATTCCGCGGATCAGACGGCCGGCGGCGGGGGAGTGTGCGCGGAGTCGGGAGTTCCGTCGATCGGCGCGGGCGCCACGGGGGCGGACGCGTCCGATCCGGACACGACAGGCGAGGAGCCGACGGACCCGGATGCGGCAGGCGCGGACGCCGCGGGCGCCGCGTCCTGCGGGCGGACCGCCGGGGCGGTCTGACTGCGCTGGCCGAGCGCGCCTCCGATGCCCTTCAGCGCCTCGGTGAGCTCGCTCGGGATGACCCAGAGCTTGTTCGCGCTGCCCTCGGCGATCTTGGGGAGGGTCTGGAGGTACTGGTAGGCGAGGAGCTCGCTGTCGGGGCGGCCCTCGTGGATGGCGTGGAAGACGGTGGTGATCGCCTTGGCCTCACCCTCGGCCCGCAGGACCGCCGCCTTCGCCTGGCCCTCCGCCGCGAGGATCGCGGCCTGGCGCTGACCCTCGGCGTTCAGGATCTGGGACTGCTTGGTGCCCTCGGCGGTGAGGATCACGGCTCGACGGTCGCGCTCGGCGCGCATCTGCTTCTCCATCGAGTCCTGGATGGAGAGGGGCGGGTCGATGGCCTTGAGCTCCACCCGTCCGACGCGGATGCCCCACTTGCCGGTGGCCTCGTCGAGGACGATGCGCAGCTGCCCGTTGATGTTGTCGCGGGAGGTCAGCGCCTCCTCGAGGTTCAGGCCGCCGACGACGTTGCGGAGCGTGGTGGTGGTCAACTGCTCGACCGCGCCGAGGTAGTTCGCGATCTCGTACGTCGCCGCCCGGGCGTCCGTCACCTGGAAGTAGACGACCGTGTCGATCGACACGACGAGGTTGTCCTCGGTGATCACGGGCTGGGGCGGGAACGAGACGACCTGCTCGCGCAGATCGATCAGCGGGCGGACCCGGTCGATGAACGGCACGACGAGGTTGAGGCCCGGCAGCAGGGTCTTGTGGTACTTGCCGAGGCGCTCCACGACCCCGGCGGTGGCCTGGGGGATGATGCGGACCGCCCGGAAGAGGACGACCAGCGCGAAGAGGACGACGGCGGCGACGACGACGATCGTCACGACGGAGGACGGTGTCACGGTGTGCTCCTTTCGGCGGGGACGACGACCGCGGTCGCGCCCTCGATGGCGGTGACGACGACTCTCTCGCCGACTCCGAGTGTGCGGTCCTCGACGAGCGGGGACAGGCGGACGGTCCAGGTCTCGCCGTTGGCCAGCTTGACCTGCCCGGCTCCGGGGCCGGCGAGCACGACGCTGCCGGCGAGGCCGAGAAGAGCGTCCGCTCCGCTCGGGGTGGGATCGCCGCCCCGCTTCAACAGCCGCAGCAGCGGCGGCCGGACGGTGAACAGCAGGAGGGCGGCGAGGACGGCCGCGACGGGCACCTGGACCCAGAAGGGAGCCCCGACCAGCCCCGTCAGCAGACCGCCGATGCTGCCGACGGCGAGCATCAGGAACGTGAACTCGAGAGTGATCATCTCGACGATCACGAAGATGAGGATCAGCGCGAGCCAGAGGATCCACGCGTACTGGGTGACAGCGTCCATGCTGTGTGCTCCTTCCCCTCGACGAGCATTCCCAGGCTATCAACGCCCCCCGGACGAGGGCTGGGAGAGGAGGGGTGCGCCGAGGGTCTCGAGGCGCTTGGTAGACTCCTCCGTCGGGCCGCGGCCCGTCATCGTGCCCGATCCGGTCTCCGAGCCGGCGTTCTGGAGGAATACCCGTGTCCAACCCCCTCGCCCCCGGCTCCTTCGACGGCAAGCGCGCTCTCGTGACCGGATCGTCCCGCGGCATCGGCGCCGACACGGTCCGCTACCTGGCCGAGGCCGGAGCCCGCGTCGTCGTCAACTACCGCTCCAAGGCGCCGCGCGCCGACAAGCTCGTCGCGCAGATCGTCGAGGCCGGCGGCACCGCCATCGCCGTCGGCGCCGACCTCACGGACGCCGACTCGCGCGCGGAGCTCTTCTCGCGCATCGAGAAGGAGTTCGTTGGACTCGACGTCCTCGTCCTGAACGCCTCGGGCGGCATGGAGACCAACATGGGGGAGGACTACGCGATGGTCCTCAACCGCGACTCGCAGGTCGCCGTGCTGGACGCGGCGCTGCCGCTGCTCGGCGAGGGCTCGCGTGTCGTGTTCGTCACGAGCCACCAGGCGCACTTCATCCGGACCACGCCCACGATGCCCGAGTACGAGCCCGTCGCGCTGTCCAAGCGCGCCGGAGAGGACGCGCTGCGCGAGCGGATCGGCGAGCTCGCCGATCGCGGCATCGAGTTCGTCGTCGTCTCGGGCGACATGATCGAGGGCACCATCACGGCGACTCTGCTGGAGCGTGCGAACCCGGGCGCGATCAGCTCGCGTCGCGAGTCGGCCGGCAAGCTCTACAACGTCCAGGAGTTCGCGGCCGAGGTCGCTCTGGCGGCCGTCGAGCCGATCCCCGCGGACAACACCCGCCTCGTCGGCGACATCTCCGACTTCGCCTGATCCTCTCCTCGGGCTGACGCCGGTGCGCAGGCCAGGTGCGCAGGTCTGCGAGCGGCTGAGGACGACTCCGGTGAGCGGCAGCGGACCGGTATCGGGGAGTCCGTCCGCGCCGACGGGTTCCGCTCATCGGCGGCCGCCGGGCGGAGCACGCGCTTCGACACTCCGACGGAGACGTGCTGGTACGAGGACGTCGAGCCGTGGGTCGAGCGCTCGCCGATCCGCTGACGCCGTGCCGGGCGGGCGGACGCACGGACCGGCCGCGATCCCGGTCCGTCCGCCTGTTCCGTCGTTATCCGATAATGCACATTATGTCAGTTCGAAGACGACCGACGGGGACGCGACCCGGTGAACCGGCTGCTTCACGGGTCTCCGTCACCGGCGCGGATCCCTCCTGATCAGGATCGTCCGAACCGTCTCCACAGCGGGCGAGCCGTCGAGAGCACGAGCGCCGCGAACAGGCTCTGGCTGACGACGCCGAAGAGCGAGAGTCCGCCGACGACCGCGAGAACGGTCCAATTCGTGGTGATGTCGGCGATCATCACGGCGCAGCCGAGCACGATGCCGGACCGCCGGCGGAGGACGATCAGCGCAGCGACGACCGGGTCGAGGACCGTCAACGCCGTCCAGAACAGACGGACGCCGGGAGGGAAGGCGCTGTAGGCGTCCACTCCCCCGACGATCAGATCGGTCAGGTGAGTGGTCGTCCCGACGAGGAAGCCGATCACCCACGCGGCGCGGAGCACTCCGAGCGCTCCTGCTGAGGATGAGGAGGCGATCACCTCGCCACCGTACCGGGCTCGATCCGCCCGCGTTCGGCCGCTGACGCACCGCTCAGAGCTGCCCGACGAGGTGCGCCTGCCGGCCGTCGCGCGCGAAGACCGGGATGACGGCCAGGGGCGCATCGGCGACGATCCACTGCCCGCCCTCGTGCTCGGCGCCCGTCGAGAGCTCGGTCCACCGCGCTCCGGCGGGAAGGTAGACCCGCCGTGAGACAGCTCCCGAACGAGTGACCGGAGCGACCAGCAGGTCCGAGCCGAACAAGTACTGGTCGGCCAGATCCCAGGCCTCCGGGTCGCCGGGGAACTCGTGGAACACCGCGCGCAGCACCGGCTGCCCGTGCTCGTGGGCCTCGCGCATCGCCTCGCGCGTGTAGGGCCGCAGGGTCTCCCTCAGGTGCAGCAGGCGCGTGAGGATCGGGGTGGCCTCCTCGCCGAAGCTCCATACCTCGTTCGCGGCTCCGGTCGCGGCGCGGCGGCTCCCGTCAGCGGCCGTGACCGGTGAGGACGGCGCTCGGTCCCCGTGCAGGCGCATCACGGGGCTGAACGCGCCGAACTGAAACCAGCGCACCAGGAGCTCGCGGAACTCCGGGTCGGCCGGGTCTCCCCCGGCGAAGCCTCCGATGTCGGTCGTGAACCACGGGATCCCCGCCACCCCCATGTGGATGCCGGCCGTGATCTGGTGGCGGAGATCGGCGAACGTCGAGTGGATGTCGCCCGACCACACGAGTGCGCCGTAGCGCTGGCTGCCCGCCCACGCGGTGCGGACGAGGTTCACGATCGCGGTCTCGCCGCTCTCGCGCTGCCCCTCGAAGAAGCCGCGGGAGAACGCCTGCGGGTAGAGGTTGCCGACCTGCACGGCGGGGCCGGCGGCGTAGCGGTAGTTGTCGAAGTCGTAGACGCCGTACTCGGGCTCGGCCTCGTCGAGCCAGAAGAGCCGGATCCCGTGCTCGCCGTAGTTGCGCCGGCACGCCTCCCAGACGAATCTCCGGGCGGCGGCGCTCGTCGCGTCGTAGAACGCGCTCGGACCCTCGAACTGCATGTGCAGGTCCAGGCCCCGCTCGGCCTTGACGAGCAGGTTCCCCTTCTTCATCGCGATGTAGTTCTCGGACTCGACCGAGACCTGCGGCCAGACCGAGACCATCAGCTCGATCCCGAGCTCGCGCAGCTCGGCGACCATGGCGGACGGATCCGGCCAGAACTCCTCCTCGAAGCGGAAGTCGCCCATGTGCGGCCAGTGGAAGAAGTCGGCCACGATCACGTCCATCGGCAGGCCGCGCCGCCGGTGCTCTCGGGCGACCTCGAGCAGCTGCTCCTGGTTCCAGTAGCGCAGCTTGCACTGCCAGAAGCCGAGGCCGTGCTCGGGCATCATCGGGACGTGCCCGGTCGCGTCGGCGTAGGCCCGGGTGATGTCGGCCGGGGTCTCCCCCGCGGTCACCCAGTAGTCGAGCTGCTGGGAGGACTCGGCGGACCACTCCGTGCGGTTGGCCGCGAAGGTCGCGCGGCCGATCGCGGGATTGTGCCAGAGGAAGCCGTACCCGCGGCTCGAGAGCACGAACGGGACGCTCGACTGGGAGTTGCGGTGCGCGAGCTCGAGCGTGCAGCCCTTCAGGTCGAGGATGTCCTGCTGGTACTGCCCCATCCCGTACAGCTTCTCGTCGGGGGACGTCTCGAACAGCGCGGTCAGCCGGAAGTCGCCGCCCAGGTGCGGACGCTGCTCGCGGGCGCGCAGCTTGAGCGCACCTCCGCTCCCCAGCTCCCGGAAGAGCAGCTCCCCTCGACGGTCGTAGAAGGAGAGGGAGCAGGAGAGCTCGTGGTAGCCGGTCTGGTACCCGTAGCCCTCCTGCTGCTCGAGGACGACGGTGATCCCGCCGGCGCGCAGCGTCGCCCGCGGTCCCTCGATCGAGACCTCCGGCGCGTGGTGCTCGGGGGTGATCAGCGCCCAGTCGGTGTCGAGGACCTCCCCGGACCGGCGGGCGCGGACCCGGACGCTGTCCCTCCCCCAGGGCTCGACGACGACGGTCTCGCCGTCCCCGCGCCAGACGAGGCGGTCCCCCTCGAGCGCGAACGCGTCGGTGTCCATGTGCTCCTGCTTCCTCGAGTCGGGCACGGCGCTCAGTCCTTGACCGCGCCCGCGGTGACCCCGGCGGCGACGTAGCGCTGGGCCACGATCAGCAGCACGGCGGCCGGGATGGAGGCGATCACGGCGGTCGCCATGATCCCGTTCCAGTTGGTGGTGGTCGATCCGATGTAGCGGTAGAGCCCGAGGGTGAACGGCACGATGCTGTTGCCCGAGGTGAGCGAGTTCGCGTTGAGGAAGTCGGCCCAGGCGAACAGGAACGAGAACAGGCCCGCGGTCACGATCGAGTTCCGGCTCAGCGGGATCACGATCGAGACGAAGGAGCGCCAGTTGCTCGCACCGTCGATCCGCGCGGCCTCGATCAGCTCGTCGGGGATGCCGAGCATGAAGGCCCGGAGGATGATCACCGCGAACGGGACCGAGGCGGTCGCGTCGGCGAGGATCAGGCCCGGATACGTGTTGAGCAGCCCCAGCGCGTTGTAGATCGCGAACAGCGCGGTGACCAGGACGATCCCGGGGATCATCTGGGCGAGCAGGAACACGAACATCACGACGCCGGTCCCCCGCACCCGGAACTTCGCCATCGCGAAGGCGGCGGGCAAAGCGATCGCCAGCGTCAGGATCACGCAGCCGATCGAGATCACGAGGCTCGTGATCAGGTTCGGCAGCTGCGTCGAGAACGCCTGCACGTACCCGTCGAGGGTCGGGTCGCCGGGGAACAGGCTCGGCGGGGTCTGGATCAGGTTCTGCGGCTTGGTCAGCGAGACGTTGACCATCCAGTACAGCGGGAACAGGAGGAAGCCGCAGAGCACGATCGCGACGACCACGTCGATCCCGCGGCGCAGCCCGGTGGTGTGCCGGTTCATCCGAGGTCCTCCTTGCGCTGGGCGCGGATGTAGATCACGCCGAAGACGAGGGCGACGATCACGAGGATCTGGCCGGCCGCCGCTCCGACTCCGAACTGCAGGTCGGTGAAGGACTGCTCGTAGGCCCACGTCGCGAGGGTGTGCGAGCTGTTGGCCGGCCCGCCCTTGGTGAGGATCCAGATGACGTCGAACACCTTGATCGTGTAGACGAGGCCGAGCAGCAGCGTGACGGAGGTCACCGGTCGCAGCAGCGGCCAGGTGATGCTCCAGAACGAGCGCCAGCGCGACGCGCCGTCCAGTGCCGCCGCCTCGTAGAGGCTCTCCGGGATCCCCTGCAGGCCGCCGTGCAGCAGCACCATGTTGAACGGGATGCCCAGCCAGATGTTGGCGATGATGACGGCCCACAGCGAGACGGACGGATCGGTCAGCCAGCCGACCGGCGTGCCGATCGCGGCGTTCAGGATGCCGAACTGCTGGTCGAAGATCCAGCGCCAGGCCGTTGCCGAGACGATCAGCGGCAGGAGCCACGGCAGCAGGATGAGGGAGCGGAACGTCGCCGAGAGCGGGAACCGGCGGCTGAAGAACAGCGCCAGAGCCATGCCGATCGTGAACTGGCCCACCAGCGAGACCACGGTGAAGACCACGGTGTGCCAGGCGATGCTCGCGAAGATCGGATCGGTGACGACCGTGACGTAGTTGTCGAAGCCGACGAAGGGGGCGACCCCGGTCACGAAGGACGACGGTCCGAAGTCCTGGAGGCTGAGGACGACGCCGCGGATGATCGGGTAGACGAAGAACACCGCGAGGAAGATCACCACGGGCGCCATGAAGGCGGCAGCGGCGAGGCGGAGGTGGGAGCGGGGTCGGCGGCGGGCGGGCGGCCGCACGGCCGCCCCGCCCGCGACCGGCGCCGTGAGCACGGCGGGGTCGGTCATGCGGCCGCTACTTCAGGCTCGCCGCGGCGTCGTCGAGGGCCGCCTGCGGCGTCTTCGAGCCGGTCAGCGACTCCTGGATCGCGGTCCAGAGCGCCTTCGAGGTGTCGGGGTAGGCGACTCCGAGGTCGCTGGTGCGTCCCTGCGCGACCGAGATGGCCTCGACCCACGGCTGGAGCGCGGGGTCCTCGGTCGCCTGCTCGGCGGCCGCGTCGGCGTACGGCATGATGTACGACTGGCCGGCCGCCCACGCCTTCAGACTGTCGGGCTGGATGACGCACTGCGCGAACTCCGTCGCGAGGGTCTGCTTCGCGGCGTCGGAGGCGACCACCTCGACGAACTCGCCGCCGAGCGGGCTCGGTGCCGCTCCCCCGTCCTTCGCCGGGATCGGTACGACGCCGTAGTCGATGCCCGCCTCGTCGAGGGCGGAGAGCTGCCACGTGCCGTTGACCATCATCCCGAGCTTGCCGGCGAGGAACTGGTCGCGGACGTCCTGCTGGTTGGCGTTCACGTTCGCCTGCGAGGCCGATCCGCTCTTCACCAGGTCGGTCCAGAGCGCGAGCGCCGAGACGGCGTCGTCGGAGGAGATGTCCTCGAGGGTGGCGCCGGAGCCCCAGAAGAAGGGCAGGAACTGGAACGTGCCCTCTTCCGTGCCGATCGCCGAGAAGCCCAGCCCGGTGACGTCGCCCGTGGTGAGTGCCTTCGCGGCGGTCGTCAGCTCGTCCCAGGTCGTCGGCGGGGTGACGCCGGCAGCCTGGAAGAGCGCCTTGTTGTAGAAGAGCGCGAGGGTGTTCGACCCGATCGAGGAGCCGTAGGTCTTCCCGTCCAGCTGGCCGGCCGCGAGCACGTTCGGGAGGACGTCGGTCGTGTCGAGGCCGGAGGTCGCGTTGTCGACGAGCAGGCCGGTGTCGGCGAACTTCGCGACGTTGGGGTTGTCGAGGACGACAAGGTTCGGCGTCGTCTTCGATGCGGCCGACTGCAGGAGCTTGGTGGTGAGGTCGGGGTCGGAGGTGCGCTCGAGGGTGATCCCGGTCGAGGCCTCGCAGCCGGCCAGGAGCTGGCCGTAGGGCGACGACGCGTCGTACTGGGTGAAGCTGTCCCAGAGGGTGAGCGACTTCGACGAGTCGTCGCCCGCTCCCTGTGCGCTGCACGCGCTGAGGGCGACTCCGGCGAGGAGGACGAGGGAGGCGGCGCCTGCAGCCCGCTTGATGCTGTTCTTCACGGTATTCCTCTCTGAATACGGTCGGATCGAGCGGAGCGCTCGCGCCGGGAAGAGCCTCCGGAGGCACCCGCCGAGGCGGTCCGTCCGGAAGTCGTGGCGAGCCTAACCGAGTTGGAGAACCGGTTCAATAGATCACGGAGAACCGGTTCACCGACCGCTGGCTGAACGCCGCGGACGACTGGGTCGACCTCAGCCGCGCGCCCGCCGCCACGAGGGGACGACGCCCCGGCTGGTGCCCGGCGAGAAGGGCGCGGTGGTGCCCAGGTCGACGACGACCGCGGGCAGCAGCTCCGTCACTCCCGGAGTCGCGGTGCCGGCGAGCTCGTCGAGCACCAGGTCGACCGCCCGCGAGACCATCTGGTCGCCGGGCAGGTCCACGACGGTGACCGGCTGGTCGGCGTGGCGCATCACCGCCTCCGGGGCGATGGTCATGATCGAGCAGTCCTCCGGGACGCGCAGGCGCAGGCCGCTGAGGCGCTGCAGGAACGGCTCGAGCACGCCCGGCCCGTGCGTGACCACGGCGCTGAGGCCGGGGAGCTGCTCCTGCGCCTGCTCGAACCAGTCGTCGACGTCGTCGGTGCTGGGGATGACGGCGCCCCGCACGCCGCGCAGGCGGCACTGGTCGAGGAAGCCCTCGCGGAACCGCAGTGCGAAGGCGTAGCCGCTCTCGTAGGCGTCGGGGCCCATGCCGAGGACCGCGATCTCGACGTGCCCGAGGTCGGCGAGGTGGTCGACGGCGACCCGCGCGGCGCCGTCGAAGTCGAGGTCGATCGCGCTGAACGGGCTGCCCTCGCCCGGGTAGCCGACCAGCGCGGTCGGCAGGCCTATGCTCGCGAGGACCGGCAGCCGGGGGTCGTCCCGGCGGATGTCCATCACGACGAGCGCATCGGCGAGGACATCGCGTGAGAGCTCCCCCTCGCCCGTGCCCATCATCAGCAGGTCGAAGCCCCGGGCGCGGGCCGCGTACATCGCCGCCCGCACGAAGCGCATGAAGACGTCGACGTCGGTCTGCCGCGACTCCGGATCGACGGAGGCGAAGAAGCCCAGGATGTTCGTGCGCCGCAGCGCCAGGGCCCGCGCCATCGGGTCGGGCCGGTAGCCGAGCCGCTCCACGCTCGCGAGCACGCGCAGGCGGGTCGCCTCCGGGAGCTTCTTGTTGCCGGAGAGCACGTAGGACACCGTGCTGCGGGCCACCCCCGCATCGGCCGCGACGTCGCGAATGGTCACCATGGGCTCAGCGTAGTGAGGGCTCAGCGGCGGAAGGGCCCGCCATCGGCCCCCTCGACCGGTGGGCGGCAGCGTGCAGACCCGGGCGGTCGGGCCGTCCCGCGGACGTCGGCAGGGGCCGAGCAGGTGCTCCCGGTTGCGCGCGCATCCGGCCGGCACGTACGGTCGTCGGGTACCTCGTCGCGAGCCGCGACGTCGGTGCGGCCGCCATACCGGCCGATCCAGCGGCTCGCGGTCACGGGGGCTCCCCGCACGGAAGACGGATTCTTGCGCTCCAGCACCGGTACTGCGTCCACGACGCAGCAGCTGCTCTCGCACTGACGTCCCCCGTGCCCGCCCCTCAGGGGCGAGCCGCTGCTCCCTCGGAGCCCGGTGGTCGTCGTGCGCCGACACCGACCCCTGGAGCACCGTGCCCTCCACGTCCCGCACCACCCCGCCCGCCGTCGTCCTCCACGACTGCACGTTCGTCTGTCCCGACGGCTCCGTCGTCCTCGATCGCGTCACCGCTGCGTTCGGCCGTGGTCGCACCGGTCTCGTCGGCGCGAACGGCGCCGGCAAGTCGACCCTCGTCCGCCTCGTCACTGGCGACCTCTCCCCCTCCGCCGGGAACGTCTCGACGACGGGACCCGTCGACCTGCTGCCCCAGCGCCTCCGGCGGGGGCCCGACGACACCGTCGCCGATCTCCTCGGGATCCGGCAGCGCCTGGACGCGCTGCACGCGATCCTCCGCGGTGACGCGGATCCGCGGCACTTCGAGGTGCTCGCGGATGACTGGGACCTCGAGGCCCGGGCGCTCGCCGCACTCGGCGACGCCGGTCTCGACCTGGAGGAGGCGGACCTGCTGCGGCCGGTCGCGACCCTCTCGGGAGGGCAGGCCGTCCTCACGGCCGTGACCGGCGTCCGGCTGCGCGACCGGCCGATCGCCGTGCTCGACGAGCCGACGAACGACCTCGACCGGCGCTCCCGGGGGCTTCTGCTCGACCTGGTCGACCGGTGGCGCGGGACGCTCGTGCTCGTCAGCCACGACCGGGAGCTGCTCGAGCACGTCGACGAGATCGCGGAGCTGCGCGACGGCGCGGTCCGCACCTCCGGCGGGACGCTCTCGGCGTTCGAGGAGCGGCTCGCCCTCGAGCAGGCGGCCGCGGAGCGCGAACTGCGCGACGCCGACCGGCTGCTGCGCGCCGAGCGGCGGCAGCGCATCGAGGCCGAGACCACCATCGCGCGCCGGGCGCGGGCGGGAGCGCGATCGGCGGAGTCGATGCCGGCGATCCTCGCGCACGCCAGGAAGGGCCGGGCCGAGGCGACCGCGGGGCGCCTGCGCTCCGGGCACGGCGCCGCGGAGGCGCAGGCCCGCCAGCGGGTCGACGCCGCGTCGCGAGCGGTGCGGGACGACGACCGGGTCCGCCTCGACCTGCCGGACCCCGGGGTCGCGGCGGGACGTCGCCTCGCCGAGCTGACGGTCGGCGGTCGGACCACGGTCCTCCAGGGGCCGGAACGGATCGCCGTGACAGGCGCGAACGGGACAGGGAAGACGACCCTCCTGGAGCAGCTCGTCGGCGCGGCGGGAGCGCGTGAGCATCCGCTGCCCGGCACGACGGCCGCAGCACGCACGGACCGGATCGGCTGGCTTCCGCAGCGTCGCGACAGCCTTCTCGACGAGGAGGCGACCGCACGGGAGCACGTCGCGCGGGCCGCGCCGGACCTTCCGGTCGTCGAGCTGCGGAACGCCCTCGCGCGGCTCCTTGTGCGCGGCGACGTGGTCGATCGGCCGATCGTGACGCTCTCGGGCGGCGAGCGCTTCCGCGTGGCCCTCGCCGGGCTCGTGCTGGCGCAGCCCGCGCCGCAGCTGCTGGTGCTCGACGAGTTGACGAACGACCTCGACACGGCCACGGCCGACCACCTCGTCGACGTGCTCGCCGCGTGGCGGGGCGGCCTGATCGTCGTCAGCCACGACGAGGCGTTCCTCGACCGGCTCGGACTCCACTCCCGAGTGGTGCTCGACGCGGAGTGACGGCTGGTCCCCCGGCCTCCGGCGGTTCTGGCCTCGACCGTGCCCCTGCCGCCGGGGAGACTGGCCGGGCCCCTCCCGCCCCCAGCGAACGGACCGACGTGCTCACCGGACTCAGCGCCTTCCCCCTCACACCGCTGCGCGACGACAGCATCGACGAGCGGTCGTTCGCCGCTCTCGTCGAGCGGCTCGCGCGCGCGGGAGTCGATTCGATCGGCGCACTGGGCTCGACCGGGTCGGCTCCGTACCTGGACCGCGGCGAGCGCCGGCGCGCCGCCGAGATCGCCGTCCGCAGCGCCGGCCCGGTGCCGGTCGTGATCGGGATCGGGGCGCTGCGCACCTCGCAGGTGCTGGCGCTCGCCGAGGACGCGCAGACCGCCGGGGCGAGCGCGGTGCTCCTGGCGCCGATCGGCTACCAGCCGCTGACGGACGAGGACGTGCTCGGGCTCTACGAGGACGTGACGGCTCAGCTCTCGGTGCCGCTCGTCGTGTACGACAACCCCGGGACCACGCGCTTCTCCTTCTCCGACGACCTCTACGGGGCCGTCGCCCGGCTGCCGCCGGTCGCCTCCCTCAAGATCCCCGGTGTGCCGGAGGGGGCGGGTTCCGCCGCGGCGCACGTGCGCGAGATCAGGGCGCGGGTGCCGGAAGGGGTCACCATCGGGGTCTCGGGGGACGCCGCCGGTGCGCGCGGGCTTCTCGGCGGCTGCGACGCCTGGTACTCGGTGATCGGCGGCCTCTTCCCGCGGGCGGCGCTGTCGATCGCCCGGGCGGCGCAGTCGGGCGACGAGGCGGCCGCGAGCGCGGCATCGGCGCGCCTGCAGCCCGTCTGGGACCTCTTCGCGGAGCACGGCGGCAGCAACCGCGTGGTCGCGGCGATGGCGGAGCAGCTCGGTCTGGCCGAGGCGCGCTGCCTCCCGCGTCCGGTCCGCGGGCTCGACACACGGGCGCGGGCCCGGGTCGCGGAGGTCCTGGCGGAGCTGGGGTCCGTGCTGGAGTGATGCTGGGGCGGGCCGACCGGGAGGACGGGCCGGATGGGAGGACGGGCCGGACGGGAGTATGCGTGGTCGCTTCGGACGCCCGGAGGGGCGGGCCGGGGGTGTCCCCGACCCGCCCCTCCGGCGACACGCGACCTCAGCAGGCTTTGGACGCGCGGTAGGTGTTGCGCCCGGCGGCCACGAACAGCGCGTCGAGGACTCGGGCCTTGCCCGGCGCGACGGAGTAGCAGCTGCCGTCGAAGTCGGCGATGATGTCGGCCTTGCGCTCGACGGTGCTCGACCCGCAGTTGCGGAAGACGAGAGCGCGCTGGCGCAGGACGCCCTCGGGTCCGAGGGTGGCGCCGGTGGCCACCTCCTGGGCTCCGCACGCGTAGCTCGCGGCGTTGACGTACTGGCCGTTCGCGACCTCGGCCGCGGAGGCGGGTGTCGCGACGGCGACGACGCCGACGGAGGCGATGGCGCCCGTGAGAGCGAGGGTGGCAAGAGTCCGTCGAAGAGTCATGATCGTTTCTCCTTCTGCTTCTCGGTTCCTCCACGCTGGCACCGGTCCGCCGGCGAGCGCGAGGAACCTGGGAGCCTTCCCACCGGGGGCCCAGACCGGTGCGGGGAAGTGCTCCGGAACGGGGCGAAAGGGTCGGAAGCGGCGGGGCGGGCGATCAGGAACGGGCCCGAGACCGCTGCCTGAGCGCATCGGTCCGCCGCCGATGCGGTCGCCGAGCTGCCGACCGTTCCGCCAGCGGCGTCGTCCCTTCCGTCGTCTCGCGACTGGCGCGCATCGACGCATCGTCCGGCCCGTCCTCCCGCTAGCGTTGTGGGCACACCCCCCGCCGACCCGGACCGTCCGCTGATCTCGTCGGCGCGCGGTCCCTGCACGAGGAGCTCCCGTGTCCCCCGACGAATCCGCAGGAACCCCCTCCCGAGCCCCCGGTCTCCGGCGGCGCACCGTCATGGGCGGCGCGCTCTCCGGTGCTCTCGCCCTGGGGGCGGCGGCGCTCCCGGCCGTCTCCGCCGCCGCCTCCCCCGTTCCCGGCCTCCCCGGGGAGAAGTCCCGGACGATCAATGTGACGACGAAGAACCGCGGCGTCCTCTACGACGTCCTCACGATCTCGATCGGCGGAGACCTCGCGCGCGTCTTCGTCCCGCAGACCGTGAAGCCGCGGCAGGCGGCGCCCGTCCCGGTCATCTGGTTCATCCACTCGGCGCAGGCCGACCACACGTCGCTGTCCAGCGTCTTCCAGTACCCGGCCGAGCTCGCCGTCGAGCGGGGCGCCATCGCGATCTGCCAGACGCTCGGCGGCACGGTCTGGACCAACGACACCGCGCAGAAGCACCAGCGGAACGGCTACGCCTACCTCTCCGGCCAGTTCCCGATCGCCGCGAGCTACCTCTGGGCGATGTCAGCGGGCGGGGCGCTCGCCTGCGAGAACTACGGCGCCCGGGTCTTCCCGGGGATCAACGGCGTGTACCTGGTCAACGGCGTCTACGACCTGCGCGACACCTACAGCCGCACCGCGCGAGGCCGCTTCTCGATCGGCGGCGCCTTCGACGGCAGCACCGCTCAGATCGACTCCCACAACCCGAAGCGGCTGCCCGCCTCCGCCTGGGCGGGCGCGAACATCCGCGCCGTGGTCTCCGACACGGCGCACCCGGACCCGAGCGTTCCGCCCGCTCTGCACGGACTCGCCCTCGTCTCGCGAGCGACACCGACGGCGAGGGAGGCGACTGTGCGGACGCACGGGCTCGGCCACAACGCGCCGTCGTGGGTGAACCAGGACGGCATCGACGCGATCTTCCGCTGGCACACCGGGCAGGGCTCGGCGCCCGCTCCCGCGCCCACCGCGACGCCGACGAGGACTCCCACTCCGACGGCGACGCCGACGAGGACTCCCACTCCCACGGCGACGCCCACCCCCACCAGGGCGCCGGTCGTCGTCCGCCCCTCACCCGCCGGCGGCTGGGACTTCGATCAGGCGGACGCCCCGTACGCGGGAGGGGCGGGGTCTCCGTTCCGACCGCGCTGAGCGGTCGTCAGCCGCTCCACCGGGAGGGCGTGCCGAAGGCGGTGCTCCGCGGCGCCCTCTTCCGGACAGGGCCGCTAGAGGACATTGTCAGCGGCGGGACGGCCGTGCCACGGTTCGAGGGCGGCCGATGAGGGCCGTCCCGACCGAAGGCAGCACATGCGCTCCAGCACCGTCCCTCGTCCTCCCGCCGTCGAGGACGGCACGTCGCAGCCGCGGGATCCAGGGGCGGCACGACGGCTCCGGCGGGGCCTGCTCGGGCTGACCGCCACCGTCGCGCTCCTCGTCGGCGCCGCTGTCCCCCTCGCGGCGGTCGCCGCTCCGTCGGCCCCGGTCCTCGGGGTGGCGGCCTGGGGAAGCAGCGCCGACGGGAAGACCACGGTCCCGGCCGGAGTCGAGGGCGCCCTCTCCCTCGCCGCGGGTCGGACCCACAGCCTCGCCGCGAACGGCGACGGCAGGGTCGTCGCCTGGGGGCGCGGTTCGTCCGGGCAGACCAGCGTCCCCGACGGTCTCACGGGGGTCGTCGCCGTCTCCGCCGGCGACTACAGCAGCCATGCTCTGAAGAGCGACGGGACCGTCGTCTCCTGGGGCTACGACGGTGACGGACAGGTCTCGAGGAGCGCCGCGCTGACCGGGATCGTCGCGATCTCGTCCTCCCGCGACAACAGCCTCGCGCTCGGCAGCGACGGCACCGTCACCTCCTGGGGCAGCAACGGGCTGGGCGAGGGCCTGGTCCCGACCGGGCTCGGAGACGTCACGGCCATCGCCGCGGGCCAGCGCCACAGCCTCGCCGTGTCCGGCGGCAGGGTGGTCGCCTGGGGCTGGGACCTCTACGGGCAGACCGACGTCCCCGCGGGCCTCGAGGGCGTGGTCGCCGTCGCGGCGGGAGAGACCCACAGCCTCGCGCTGAAGGAGGACGGCACCGTCGTCGCCTGGGGTGCGAGCTCCGACTCGGTCGTCGTCGACTACGGCCAGACCACGGTGCCGGAAGGTCTGTCCGGAGTCGTGGCGATCGCCGCCGCGTCGGACTACAGCCTCGCGCTGAAGGGCGACGGCACGGTCGTCGGCTGGGGCCGGAGCTCGGCCGGGCAGCTGCAGTTCCCCGCGGGTCTCGCCGGCACGACCGCTCTCGCGGCCGGACCCGATCACGTCCTGGCCCGGGGCCCGCGTCCCGTCCTGACGGCGGATACTCCTCCCGCGTCCGGGTCGCTCGGAGCGGCCGTCTCGTACACCTTCGCGGCCGACCGCCCCGCCTCGTTCGCGGTCGCCTCCGGCTCCCTCCCCGACGGCCTGACCCTCAGCGCGTCCGGACTCCTCTCCGGCACGCCGACGACCGCGGGGACGTCCACCTTCGCCGTCTCCGCACGGAACCCCTTCGGGGCCACCGTCGGCGCCACGCACACGTTCGCCGTCGCGGAGACGACGGTCGCGCCGACGCTGGCGGGCGACCCGCCCGCCGCGACGGTCGGCACCCCGTACGACTTCGACTACAGCGTGACGGGCACCCCCGTGCCGACGGTCTCGCTCGTCTCCGGCCGGCTCCCCGCGGGCCTGAGCCTCGATGAGCGCGGCGGCCTGACCGGGACGCCGACCACCGCCGGCCGCTCCACCTTCACGCTGCGGGCCTCGAGCACCGCCGGGAGCGCGGAGACCACCAGCACCGTCGTCGTCTCCCCCGCGGACGCGGCACCCGCGATCTCGGGCACCCCCGGGGCGGGCGTCGTCGGCACCCCTTACGACTTCGCCTACACCGTCGCGGGCTTCCCCGCGCCGTCGGTGAACGTCTCCTCCGGTGCGCTCCCGCCCGGCCTCACCCTCACTCCGGCCGGACGCCTGTCGGGGACTCCGTCCGAGGCGGGCACCTTCGCGTTCACGCTGGCGGCCCGCACCGGCACCGCCTCCGCGGAGACCACCAGCACCGTCACCGTCTCGTCGCAGACGGTCGCGCCGACCCTCTCCGGGACGGTCGCGGCGGGCGTCGTCGGCTCGGCCTACGACTTCCGCTACGCGGTGAGCGGCACGCCCGCCCCGTCGGTCTCCCTGGTCTCCGGCGCACTGCCCGCCGGGCTCACCCTCGACGCGACCGGGCGCCTCTCCGGGACGCCGACCACGGCCGGGACCACCACCTTCAGCATCCGGGCCGTGAACTCGGCGGGCACGGCACGGGCGACGAGCACGCTGACGGTCTCGCCGAAGCAGGTCGCGACGAAGGCCGATCTGCGCGTCGACCTCTCCGGGCCTGTCTCGGCGGTGAAGGGGAGGACGCTCACCTACACCCTCATCACGACGAACGCCGGTCCGGCCGCGTCGGCGTCGGTCTTCTCGCAGGTCGTCCTGCCCGCGGGCGTGCAGTTCGTCTCGGCGACCGGCTCGTACACCAGGGTCGGGAACGTCGTGGTGTTCCAGCGGGTCGGCCTGGCGGACGGGCGGAACGTGTCGGAGAAGATCACGGTGAGGGCGACCGTCCCGGGCACGGCGACCGCGCTGGGAGCGGCGTTCTCGACGAAGACGCCGGACCCGTCGATCCGCAGCAATGCGGACACGGCGAGCACGACGATCCGCTGACCGCGGGAGCGTGACGGCGGGCGGTCCCTCGAGGGCCGCCCGCCGTTCCGCGTGCCGGGAGGGTGGAGGTCCGGCACGCCCGCGCCTCGTCTCCGACCGCTAGCCGACCTGAGGGCGGTAGAAGCGCACGACCGGGAGGGCTGCCGTCGGCGTCTCGCGCACGACGATCTCGAGGCGCTGGATCAGGGCCGGGACGGTCGGCGTGGTCTCGAACCGGCACTCGAGCTCCCCGTCGCGGCCCGGCAGGAGGAAGGCCGCCTGCGCTGCGGAGGCGCTCCAGAGCAATCGCTCTGCCAGCGGCCGCGCGGTCGGGTCCTCGGCGAGCCCGCCGATCTCCGCGATCGCCGTGCCGAGGCGGCGAGCGCGCACGTCGGCCGGCACATCGCTCAGCAGGTTGGGGCTGAACAGGGCGCCGCTGCCCGGCTCCCCCGCCCGGGCGAGGTCTCCCGCGACGATCGCGGCCTCGACGGCGGCGGCCGCGGCGAGGGTCGACGGGAGGAGGGCGATGGTCCGCGCCGGCGGAGCGGTGTCCTCGAGGGCGGCGCGGAGCAGTCCCGTCGCGGCGGCGGCGAGCTTCGCCCCGTTCGCGGTCGCGAAGACCACGGCCCCCAGGCCCGACTCCAGATGCCAGCGCATGTTCGACGACCAGCCCGGCAGGCCGCCGGAGTGGTGGGCGATCCCGCCGAAGCGGACGTCGTGCTCGACGACCAGGCCGAACCCGTAGGCGGAGCCGTCGAGCGTGCTCTCGACGGCGCGAGGGCTCAGCGCGGGGACCGGCGTCCAGCCGCGCTGCATCTCGCGGCGGGAGGCGCGGCTCAGCACCGGATCGTCGTCCGCGCCGTCCTCGCCCTCGAACGCGGAGGAGAGCCAGCCGCTCCAGCGGGCGATGTCGCCGACCGTACTGAACATGCTCGCCGCGCAGGCGCCCGCTCCGGTGCCGGTGACGGGGCGGGGCACCCAGGTCGCTCCATCGTCGAAGGTGCTGAAGCCGGCCGCCAGGTCGGTGCCGTCGGGGTAGTGGCCGCTGTCGTAGCGCGTGTCGTGGAGACCGAGCGGCTCGAGGATCGTCCGCGTCGCGAAGGAGGGGAAGTCCTCGCCGGTCGCGTTCTCGACGAGCACGCCGAGCAGCCAGAAGCCGATGTTGGAGTACTGGTAGACCTCGCCCGGCCGCTCCGTGAAGGTCAGCCCGCGGCCGACGACCTCGAGGAACTCCTCCCGCGTCAGAGCCATGACGTCGTCGGCCCAGCCGTTGTCCTCCGGGAGCCCCGAGCAGTTGCTGAGGAGCATCCGGATCGTCACGGGCAGCGTCCGGCCCGCGGAGTCGACCGGATCGGTGAACTCGGGAACGTGATCGGCGATGCGGTCGTCGAGGCGGAGCAGCCCGCGGTCGCGCAGGATCAGCACCGCCGCCGCCTCGAAGCTCTTGGACATGGAGGCGATGCGGTGCACGGTCCCGGGCCCGGGAGCGGCCCCGTCGAGGCGGTGCTCGCCGCGGCCGTGGTGGACGAGCAGCCCGGTGCGGTCGAACAGGGCCCAGCTCAGCGAGGGGGCCGGCGGCGCCTCCTCGTCGAACCACCGAGCCAGCCGGTCCTGGAGCGGCGGGGAGAGGAGCGTCGGCCGAGGGAGCGTCATGCCCTCATCCTCCCGCACGCGGCACAGGCCCAGGCGGAGGAGCAGATCCGTCGAGCGCTCGTCCTGGTCCGGCGGACGGACGAGTCCCGTCGAGAGCCTGAGCGACCGCCGTCACCTGCGAGCCGGACGAGGAACTTCTCAGGTCCTCTTGCGTGTCGCAGGCCCGGAACCTAGTTTTGTCGAACCGGTTCGAAGCACTGTTGCTCCGACCCCGGACCGACGCCCGCCGTCGTCCGGCCGGCTGTCCCCACAGAAAGTGACCAGCGTGACAACGATGTCCTCCCCGAGGCGCGGCACCCGCTCCCTCGCCCTCGCGCTGAGTGCCGCGACACTCGCCGCCCTCGCCGTCGCTCTCCCGAGCGCCGAGTCCGCCTCCGCGGCCGACACCACCGTCCCCGCCGACGCGCTCATCCTCCAGTACGACTTCGAGCAGGGGCAGGTGTCCGGATCCACGGTCGCCGACCTCTCGTCGAAGAAGCTCGACGGCACCGTCGTCAACAGCGCGAGAGCGACGTACGTCGCGGGTCGGAAGGCCGGTACGACGGCGATCGACCTTCCCGGGGGCGCGGCGGACTCGACCTCCGCGCCCTACCTGACCGTGCCGAACGGGCTCTTCCAGGGCGTGACGCAGACCACCGTCTCCGCCTGGACGAAGTGGTCCGGCACCGGGGGCTTCCAGTGGCTGTGGTGCCTGGGCATCAGCCCCGACGCCGCGTCGGCCTTCGCTCCGTCGTTCGACGGCGGCAGCGCCCGCGCGATCATCAAGCAGCTGAAGGACGGCGGCGAGACCGGGGTCTCCAGCTCCTCGCCGCTGCAGAAGGACCAGTGGGTCAACGTCACCGCGACGATGGACGGCACGACCGTGACCCTCTACCTCAACGGTCTGCAGGTCGCGACGGCTCCCGCCTCCGTCGATCTCGCGAAGCAGCTCTACTCCGCCTCCGCCTCCAAGAGCGGCAACATCGGCCGGGCGCTCTGGAACGTGCACCCCTACTTCGACGGAGCGATCGACGACTTCCGCGTCTACAACCGCGCCCTGACCGCCGCTCAGGTCCGGGGGCTGGCGGGCGACGCCGCACCGGCCGTCACCGGCGTTCTCTCGACAAGCGTCGCGGTGACCACCGGCATCGGCGTCGCGCCGGCCCTGCCGGGGGTCCCCGCCACCTACTCCGACGGCGTGAACCGCGACGCCCCGGTCACCTGGGAGAGCGTCCCCGCTGCCGCCTACGCTAAGCGCGGAACCTTCACCGTGAAGGGCACCGTCACCGGCCTCGGCACCGCGGTCACGGCGACCGTCACGGTGCGCGCACTCGACGAGATGACCATCGACCTCGGCACGAGCACCGGAGAGTTCATGGGCGGCGCGTCCGGCACCCTCTACGGGGTCTACGGCGAGGGCCTCCCCTCCGACAACCTCCTCGAGGGGATCGACCTGCGCACGGTCTCGACCAAGGCGCAGGACGGGCCGCAGCACCCGGGCGCCGACGCGCTCAGCGTCGCGAAAGCCGTCGCCGACACCTCGGACGGCGACACCTACATCTACATGACGGACATCTACCGCGGCTTCCCCTACGAGTGGCCGGGCAGCACTCCCCAGGAGAAGCTGGCCGACTACCAGGCGAAGATCGCCACGCAGGTCGACCAGGTGCTCGCGCTCCCCGAGGAGTACCAGGACAACATCGTGTTCGTGCCGTTCAACGAGCCCGAGGGCAACATGTTCGGCAACGGGAAGTGGAGCTACGACGGGAAGAGCTGGCTGGAGGACCCGACCGCGTTCTTCGCGGCCTGGGACAGCACCTACGCGCTGATCCGCGACAGGATGCCCGACGCCCGCATCGCCGGACCGAACACCAGCGTCCTCTACGACCAGGTCCGCGGGTTCATGACCCACACGCTCGAGCAGGACACCGTCCCCGACGTGATGACCTGGCACGAGCTGAGCGCCCCGGGTGAGATCCGCACCAACGTCGACCGCTTCCGGGCCTGGGAGGACGAGCTGTACGCGGGCACGTCCTACGCCGGGAAGCACCTGCCGGTGAACCTCAACGAGTACGCCTTCAACTACCACACCTCCGTGCCCGGCCAGATGGTCCAGTGGATCAGCGCGCTCGAGGACAAGAAGGTCGACGGCGACATCGCCTACTGGAACATCGACGGCAACCTCTCCGACTCCGCGGTGCAGGCCAACCGCGCCAACGGCCAGTGGTGGCTCCTCAACGCCTACGCCTCGATGACCGGCGACACTGTCGCGGTCACGCCGCCCAAGCCCGGCCAGAGCTACACCCTCCAGGGCGTCGCGACCCTCGACACCGCCGCCAAGCAGGCGAGAGCCCTCTTCGGAGGCGTCGGCGGCTCGCAGAAGGTCGCGTTCGAGAGCGTCCCGGCCGCCACCTTCGGCTCGAAGGTCCACGTGGAGGTCAGCGAGATCCGCTGGACCGGCCAGGTCGGCGACTCGGGAGCCCCGCAGACGGTGAAGGAGTTCGACGCGTCCGTCGTGGACGGCGCCCTCTCGCTGGACTTCGGCGGATCCCTCCCCGCGCTCGACATCGACTCCGCCTACGAGGTCGTCCTGACCCCGGGCGCCAACGCGTCGTCGCCGTCCGCCTCGCCCGTCGACTTCCGCCAGAAGTACGAGGCCGAGGACGCTCGCTACACCGGATCGCGGAACCTCAACGGACCCGAGGGCTCGCCGACCAACGTCGGCGGCTTCTACACCTCGGGTGGACGCAACGTGGGCGGGATCCGCACCGGCGGCGACCTGAAGCTCGACTTCGCGGTCACCGTCCCGAAGGACGGCGAGTACGACCTCAGCGTCTTCGCCAACTCCCTCAACACCTACGCCGCCAACGCCCAGCAGGGCCCGATCAACGCGTTCCTGAGCGTCGACGGCGCTGCGGAGCAGGAGATCCTCCTTCCGCTGGCCTACAAGTTCGTGGTCTGGGACCACGCGGACACGAAGGTGAAGCTGACCGCCGGCACCCACACGATCTCGCTCGCCGCGAAGAACCTCGCCGGCACGAAGTCGACCGTGGGCGACGCGATCGTCGACAAGATCGAGCTCTCCCTCCCCAGCGCGGCCGCCGCGACCTCGATCCACGAGGCCGAGACCGGCACGCTCGAGAACGGAGCGACGGCCGACTACTCCCGCACCGGGGTCTCCGGATCGGGCACGGCGATGCTCACCAGCGGCGCCTCCACCACTGTCTGGGGCTACTCCGCGAAGGACGCGCCGTCCTCCGTGACGGTGGACACCCTGGGCGGCGGCACCGGCGACCTCTACGTCAACGACGTGAAGGTCGGGCCGGTGGGCGCGAGCTCGACCCGTCAGGTCTTCCTCTCGGGCGGCGTGAACAAGATCGAGGTCGTCGGCACGAGCGGCACGCTCCTCGTCGATCGGATCGTCATCGGAGCGAGCGCGAACCCGCCCGCGACGACGAGCTACGAAGCGGAGGCGGCCACGATCACCGGCCCCGCCACTGTCCGCGACCTGTCCTTCGCGTCGGGCGGCAAGGCCGTCGGGAACATCGGCGGCGGACGCGACGGCGATTCGACCCTGACCTTCGGCGACGTGAAGGCCGAGCAGGACGGGACGTACGCGCTCACGCTGCGCTACTCCAACGAGGAGCAGTCCCCCGCGACGCACTACAACCCCGACCCGCTCGCCCGCCACGCGGACATCACGGTCAACGGAGTGACGCAGCGCGTGCTCTTCCCGCACACGTTCCACCAGAACCAGCTGTGGGACCTGAGCGTGCCGGTCACGCTCAGGAAGGGCTCGAACACCATCGCGATCACCTCGAAGGAGCTCCCGGGCTTCGACGGGACGACCTACCTCTCCGACACCTTCCCCGGCGTCCTGCTCACCTCGCAGTACGCGCCCAACATCGACAGGATCTCGGTCACGCCCTTCGTCGGACGGACCGCGGGCTTGACGGTGACCGGCACGGCGGCCTCGCGCTGCACGGCGGGGAAGGTCACGATCACGGGGACGGCGACCAACACCAGCGCGGTCGCCGCTGACATCACGATCGGTTCGGCCTGGGGCACGAAGACCTTCACCGGGGTCGCTCCCGGCAAGACGGTCTCGGCCGCCTTCAGCACCCGCGCTGCGAGCGTCGGAGCCGGCGCTCTCGACGTGCGGATCGCGGGGACTGTCGACGGCGCTGCGGCGAGCGGATCCACGGCACCGGCCTACGGTGCGGCGCGCTGCGGCTGATCCGTCCAGAACGCGCTGACGCGGCCGGGCTCCTCGTGCGCCCGGCCGCGTCGGCGTGCCGTCGGGACCGGACGGGCCGCGACGGGGACGAGCGCGCCGTGGACGAGCAGAGCGCCGGAGCCGGAGCGTCCGGTCCTCGGGCAGCGGACGCGGCGCCCGAGTTGCGTGCGCCGCGCCGCACTGCCACTCTCGACACGGTTCGAGCGGGGGTGGAGATGGCCACGATCGGAGACGTCGCGAAAGCGGCCGGGGTCTCGCGCAGCACGGTGTCGTACGTCCTCTCCGGCAAGCGCAGCATCTCCCCCGAGACGCGCAAGCGGATCGAGGACGCGATCGCCGAGCTCGACTTCACGGTCAACGCCGGAGCACGAGCGCTCGCCACGCGCCGCACCATGGCGCTGGGCCTGCTCGTCCACTTCGACCCGGACGAGTTCGCACCCGCGATGGTCGAGTACGTGCTCCCCATCACGGCCCGCGCCCGCGAGCTCGGCTACGACGTGCTGCTGGCCACCGAGTCCGACGGGGCGGCTGCGGTCCGCCGGCTCACGCGCTCCGGCCAGGTCGACGGACTGATCCTCCTGAGCGTCGCGGACGACGACGACCGGCTGCCCGTCCTGCGCGCCTCGCGCCGGCCCGGTGCCGCCCTCGGCGTGCCCGCGGACGCCTCCGGGGTGGACGTCTTCGACCTCGACTTCGGCGACGCGGCCCGCCTGCTGATCGAGCACCTGGGCGCCCTCGGGCATCGGAGCATCGGTCTCATCACTCCTCCTGAGCGCGTCTTCGACCGCGGAGGCACCTACGGGCTCCGGTTCCGCGAGTCGGCTCTCGAGACCGCCGGCCGGCTCGGCATCGAGCTGGTGCTGCGCCCGGCCGCCACCGCCGCCGACGCCGTCGAGCCGATGGTCGCGGCGTTCCTCGGTGACCACCCCGGTCTCACGGCGCTGGTCGTCCATAGCGACCGCACGATCGCGATGCTCCCGGCGATCCTCGGCCGACGGGCCGTCGTCGTGCCCGAGCAGCTCTCGGTCGTGAGCCTCTACTCGGCGGAGTTCGCCCGCGACTTCTCACTCCCCTACAGCTATGTCGAGACCGGCCCCGCCGAACTCGGTGCACACCTGGTGGACACCCTCGTCGAGCGGATCGAGCAGCCGTCCCGCGGCGAGGAGCCGTCGATCCGCCTCCTGCCCGCCCGGCTCGTCGACCGCGGGAGCGCCCGCGCGGTCTGAGCACCGCTCCGAGGCGCCCGAGGCCGCTCAGAAGCGCGAGGCGACCTCGTAGAGGACCTCGTCGTCGCCCGCGTAGATCCCGTCCCGGCGCGGCCAGTGCGCGATGACGTCCGTGAAGCCGAGCTCCTCCGCCCGGCCGGCCATGTCCTCGAACCGGGCGACGCTCTCGAGGGAGTAGTCGCTCCCGGAGTCGAGGGACAGGTGGCGCTCGACGGTGCGCGGGTCGCGCCCGGCCGTCTCGAGCGCTGCGTCGAGCCGCCCGGAGAGAGACGCGATCGCCCGCCACCACTCCTCGCTCGACACTCCCTCCGGGCCGGTGGTGACCCAGCCCTGCCCGCGCTCGGCGACGAGCGCGAGGCCCTTCGGCCCGTTCGCGGCGAGGACGAGCGGGACGCGAGGGCGCTGCACGGGCTCGCCCACCATGCGCGCCGAGCGGGCGGTGAACCACTCCCCCTCGAGGTCCACGCCGCCCGAGCCGGGCTCCTCGAAGCGCAGCAGCGCGTCGAGGGCCGAGACGAACTCGGAGAAGCGCTCGTGCCGCTGCCGGGGCGAGTACTCGGGCTGTCCGAGCACGCGCGCGTCGAAGCCCGTGCCGCCCGAGCCGACCCCGAGGACCGTCCGACCGCCCGAGATCTCGTCCAGCGTCGCGATCTCCTTGGCGAACGGCACCGGGTGGCGGAAGTTCGGGGAGGCCACGAACGTGCCCAGCCGGAGCGTCTCGGTCACCATCGCAGCAGCGGTGAGGGTGGGGACGGTCGCGTGCCACGGCTCGCCGGCGAGGGAGCGCCAGGAGAGGTGGTCGTACGTCCACGCGTGGTCGAAGCCCAGGCCCTCGGCCGACTGCCACTTCCGGCGGGCCTCGGCCCACGGGTCCTGCGGGAGGATGACGATGCCGTGTCGCATCGTCCGAGTGTACGAGCGCAGTCGGGTCAGAGCGCGGCAGGCGGCACCGGGGGCGGATCGGGCACCTCGTCCACGACCGAGCGAGGGACCATCAGGGTCGGCATCCGCACGCGCAGGCGCAGCGGTTCCCGCTCCTCCAGGCCGAGCAGCTCGCGGGCGGCGCTCCGCACCTGCCGGGCCAGCGCCGGGTGCACGGCTCCCGGGTCCTCGAACGCGGCGACCAGCTCGCGCAGCACTCGGGTGGTGCTCCGCGGGTCGCCCTTCTGCCTGGGCATCGGATCGGCCCCTCACTCTCGGCACGGCCGTCAGGGTCCCGGCGGTGCAGCGGATGTCTCGCGCCGACGGTAGGGCCGGGGACGGCGCCGTGGCACTGAGGTTGACAACGGGAGCGCCCGGCGGATCGCCGTGCGGAGGGGGCGGTCCTGGCGTGGGCGGTCCTGGCCTGGGCGGTCGTGGCGTCGGCGGACGACCACCGCCCGGGGAGCCTGCTTCCGTGCCCGCACCCGTCCGGTCGCGGCTACTCTCGGGGCGTGATCACGACGACGGAGCGGGTGGACGACTGGATCGGGGGCTGGTGCCGTGCACGCGGCGTGCAGCGCGTCCGCGAGGACGGGGCCTGGCTGGTCGACGTCGGAGCGGAGTCCCGCACGCGGGAGCGGATCCTGGTCGATCCGTCGCCCTCCGCGCTGCAGCAGGGCGCCGAGCGGACAGCGGGCCCCGCGGAGTGGCTGACGATCGTGGGAGTGGGCGACGACGCCCGCCTCGCGCCCGCCGCCGGGCTGGAGCTCGTCGCGGGCGACGAGAGCCTGATGGCGGCGCTCCTCGGCCCGGGTCGCACCGTCGAGGGAGCCGTGCTCGAGGCCGCCGACGAAGTGGCGACCGTCCGGCTGCTGGTCGAGGGAGTCGTCGCCGCCCGCGGCAGCGCCGCCGTGAACGGGACGGTGGCGGTGCTGGACCGGATCGAGACCGATGCGCGGTTCCGCCGGCGCGGGCTCGGGCGGCAGGTCGTCGATTCCCTCACCGCCTGGGCCCGCGTCGAGGGCGCCCGGAGCGGTCTCCTCGTCGCGAGCACGGACGGCCGCTCCCTCTACCTCGCCCTCGGGTGGGAGGTGGTCGCGCCGGTGCGCATCTGGCGCGGAGCCGCACTCTGAGGCCCACGACCGGGCGGCTCGGTCGCCGGATTCAGCTCCTCCGCCGATCGTCCCTCCGGGAATGCACGTCCACGTGATTCCGGACCGGATCCGGTGCCTCTCCGGAGAGAGAGAGGCACCGGACTCCCGCCCTCCTCGGAAAGGCGGCGGAGAACGACGGGACGATCGTGATCCGGTCACTGGACCGGCTGTGGCCACCCGGCGCACCCTCCCCGGAAGAGGGACATGCTTCATCGACCACACGGCGTGATCCGATAAGCGGAACATCCGCTTCTCGGACTCGTGTCACGGCATTCGGGACATCAGCCGAGGGCGCCCTTCTCGGCGGAATAGAGTTGCTTCACCTGCTCCGCGGTCAGCGCCCGGTCCCACACCCGCAGTCGAGCGAGGGAGCCGGCGAAGCGGTTGATCATCGTGCCGTCCCGGCCGACCGCTCCGACCACGAAGTCGCCCGGAGCCGCGTTGAGGCCGTCGGGATAGACGTAGGGGTTCTTCGCGTAGGTCGCGCCGAGCTTGTCGGTGTAGACCGGGTACGCGGTGGCGGCGCCGTCGAGGTACGAGACCGCGACTGCGCCGTCGTACGTCCCGACGTGCAGCTGCCACGTCCCGCGCGTGATCCGGCGGGGCTCCACCGAGTAGTCGCGCGAGTACGGGTAGCCGGGCGTCGGCCCGCCGAGCTTCGAGACGTGCATGCACACGCGCTCCCAGCCGCCGTACTCGGGGAGGTTGTTGAACAGCGCGTAGGAGCGCAGCGGCCCGACCGTCGACTCCTCCCAGACGCCCGCGATGCAGGCGCCGTCCGCGGCGGAGTTGAGCACCCACACCGCGATCGTCACCTGGCCGGTCGAGGCGCCCAGGTTGAGCGGGCCGACCTCGCCCTTGGGGACGACCAGGTGGTCCGTCGTCCCGTTGAGGGCGACTCCGGTGCCGAACGGCGTGGCGACGGCGCGGGCGGAGGAGCCCGCACCCTGCCGGAGCGCCGGAGCGCCCGCGACGGCCGAGGCGAAGGGGGCGGCGCTCTCGGCGAAGGACCACTCCGCGATCGGCGTGGGCACGGTGACCGTGGGGACCGGAGCGGCGTCGCCGACCACGAACGCGTCGAGGATCAGGTTGGTGCCGCTCGAGGAGGGATTGCGGCCGCTTCCGCGGCGGATGGTCACCGTGTGCGGCCCGGCCGCGAGCTGACCGCTGCTCCAGACCGTCTGCTTGGACCGCGTCGCGGCGCTGTAACGGTCGACGGACGCGACCGTGACTCCGTCGAGCTCGACGTCGTTGATGCCGGACGAGCCGGTGAGGCGGCTGATCCAGCTCACGCTGGTGCCCGTGAAGGCGAGGGTGGCGGAGGCGCCCGCGGTGGTCGAGTAGGCGATGCTGCCGCCGCTGTCCGTGCTCGCCTTCAGCGTCGACCACGTGCCGGTCGTGACGATCGGGGCGGCGCCGTTCTCGTAGGTGCCCGCTCCGGGCAGGGTCGTCGCCGGCGGAGGCGTCGCGTCGCCGACCACGAAGGAGTCGAGCAGCAGGTTGCTGCCGGTCGAGGCCGGATTGCGGCTGCTCCCCCGGCGGATCGTCAGCGTGTGCGGCCCGGCCGCGAGCTGTCCGCTGCTCCACACCGTCTGCTTCGAGCGGGTGGACGCGCTGTAGCGGTCGACGGAGGCGACCTTCACGCCGTCGAGCTCGACGTCGTTGATCCCGGAGGACGACGTGAGTCGGCTGATCCAGGCGATGCTCGTGCCGGTGAAGGCGAGCGTCGCGGAGGCGTCGGAGCTGGTCGAGTAGGCGATGCTCCCGCCGCTGTCCGCGGTGGCCTTCAGCGTCGTCCAGGTGCCGGTGGTGACGATCTGCGCGGCGCCGTTCTCGTAGGTGCCCGCGCCGGGAAGCGTGGACACGGGTGGCGTCTCGGGCTCGGGCTCCGTCTGCGGCACGGGGCCCTCGGCGATCCAGCGCTGGAAGGTGTCGATCATCTCCTTGTTGGTGAAGCTCGGGACCTTGTGCCCGTCGGTGCCCTCCCCCGGGTGGGTGCGGACCGTCGCCTCCTTCGCCAGGGGCAGGGCCGCGGCATGGAGGGCGGCGCCGTGCAGGGCGAACGGCACGACCTTGTCATCGGGCGATCCGGTGATCCTCAGCCGCGCACCGCGCCACACCGACGCGGGCAGCCGCGCCGGGTTGGTGGCGGCGATGGCCGCGGCGTCGGCGTACTCGGGGCCGATCCGGTCCGGTTCGCTCGCCGCCCGCTCCTCCATGTCGTAGGAGCTGTTGCAGAGGTACGCGCCCCGGATGTTCGGCACCATCCGCTTCCCGTAGGCCCAGGCCAGGAGCGGTCCGCCCCCGGAGTCGGAGCGCAGGAGGCTCGCGTCGATCCGCCACACCGACGCAGCCCAGGCGGCGACCGCGGCCTGGAGCTCGATCGCCCGAGGGCTCGACCAGATGCTGCCGCCGTAGGTCGGGCAGATGCTGACGATGCCGCGGTCCACGGCGAGGTCGGCGGAGTAGGCGAAGGCGCTCGAGAGCGCCGTGTGGGTGCCGTTGCGGGCGTGGTAGTACCAGAGCATCGATGCGCCCCTGGTCTGCGACGGAGGTGTCGCGTGCGGCACGAACAGGCGCGCCCGGTCCCCCGCGACGACGACGTCGATGATCTCGTAGCGCTTCCCGCCCGTCTTCGACGTGGCGGTGGACAGGCGCGAGACCTCGCCGGGCAGCCGGGGCACCGCGGTGAGGTCGCCGGCCGCGAGGGCCGGCGTCGCGAAGGCGATCGCGCCCGCGCCCGCGACGGATCCGGCGAGGATCGTGCGGCGGGAGAGAGCGGAGAGGGCCTTCGCGCCCGATCGGGAGCCGGTGCGGGAGGAGTCGGCGGAGTCGCCGACGGCAGTGTCCTGAGGAGTCACGGAAGAGAACGCCTTTCCGATCGTCACCGTTCCGGGTACACCGATCGAAAGAGGAGGAGAAGGCGTTCAGTGAACGAGCGGCAGTGCTCGCGCTGCTGATGCGGATCGCCTTCTCCTCGAGAAGGAAAGGGAAGCCGGACCAGGCTAACAGGGGGATCGAGAAGCGGTTCAGTATTTATACCCACCGCTTCATCCATCGAAAAGAGAATGCGCGAGGAGTCGATTGTCCGGTCGCTTATCGTCCCTTCTCCGGTGACACGACTCCTGCCGGACACCGCTGTCTGGCAGGATGCCCCCGTGTCGCAGACGGGTCGGCCGCAGCGGGGCGGCGCCCTCCCCGTGCTCCTCGTGTTCCTCCGCCTCGGGCTGACGTCGTTCGGCGGGCCGATCGCGCACCTCGGCTACTTCCGTGAGGAGTTCGTGGTGCGCCGCGGCTGGCTGACCGATCGCGCGTACGCCGACCTCGTGGCGCTGTGCCAGTTCCTCCCCGGACCCGCGTCCAGCCAGGTCGGGATGGCGGTCGGCCTGCAGCGCGCGGGACTCGCAGGACTCGTCGCCGCGTGGTGCGGATTCACGCTCCCCTCGGCGATCGCCCTGGTCCTCGTCGCCGGTGTCGTCGTCGGCGCGGGCGACGTCGCCGCCGCCGGCCGGCTCCTGGGCCTCCAGGCAGCGGCGGCCGCGGTCGTCGCGCAGGCCGTGCTCGGGATGGCGCGCACACTCGCACCGGACCGCCGCCGCGCGACGATCGCCGGCGCGGCGGCCGTCGCCGTGCTCCTCGCCCCGGAGCCCTCGCTGCAGGTGGCGGTGATCGCGGCGGCGGGCCTGGCCGGCGTCCTGTGGCTGCGCCGCGAGGAGGCGGCTCCGGACGACGGCCCGGGCTTCGCGGTCCGGATCCCGACGGCGCTCGCGGTCTCGGCTCTCGCCCTCTGGGGACTCCTCCTGGCCGGCCTCCCCCTGGCCGCCGCGCTCACCGGCGAGGGAGCGGCAGGTCTCGCCTCCGTCTTCTACCGCGCGGGCGCTCTGGTGTTCGGGGGCGGGCACGTCGTGCTCCCTCTGCTGGAGGCGCAGACGGTCGGCGCCGGCGCGGTCGGGCAGAGCGAGTTCCTGGCCGGCTACGGAGCGGCGCAGGCGGTCCCCGGCCCGCTCTTCACCTTCTCCGCGTTCCTCGGCGCGGTGGGCGCGGGGACGCCGGACGGCGTCGCGGGGGCGTCGATCGCGCTGGTCGCGATCTTCCTGCCGGGCGCGCTGCTCGTGATCGGCGTGCTCCCGTTCTGGCAGCGGCTGCGGCACCTGCCGGTCGCGCAGCGGGCGCTGGCCGGCGTGAACGCCGGCGTGGTGGGACTGCTCGGCGCGGCCCTCTACGACCCGGTGCTGACCGAGGGCATCGGCTCGACCGGTGCTCTGGCGCTCGCGATCGGCGCCTTCGTGGCGCTGACGCGCTGGACCGTGCCCCCGTGGATCGTCGTCCTCGCCGCCGCGGGCCTCGGCGCCCTCCTCCTCTGACTCCCTCGGGGGCGATGATCGGGTCCGGCCCTGGCAGGCTGGAGGCATGAGGGCACGGGGGACGACAGCGGCACTGGTGACGACGGCAGCGGCGGGGCTCCTGCTGCTGGGCGGGTGCACCGCCGGCGGCGGGGCCGACACGGGCGCCACGGCGTCCGCACCCGCCTCGCGGACGCCGAGACCCGCCATCACCGACCTGATCACTCCGAGCCCGACCTCCTCCGCTCCGGCGACCGCCGAGCCGGTCGGCACCGTGGTCGACGCGGGGCCGGTCGGCGAAGGAGTCCCCGCTACCGTCTCGGGCACGGGGCCGGCCGACGTGTCGTTCCAGCGGCAGGGCGAGTTCGCGGTCGTCCTGAGCCTGGACTGCTCGGCCTGCACCGGCACGGCGATCGTCACCGCCGCGGGCCGGATGTCGCCCTTCGGCGAGGCCGCCGCCCCGATGACCGGCTCGTTCCTGACCGGCGTCTTCCGCGACGACCCCGTCGATCAGCAGGTGATCGTCCGGGCGGAGGGGCCGTGGACGCTCGGCCTCCAGAGCTGGAACGACCTCGCGACGGTGAGCGGGGCGCAGTCCGGCACCGGCCCGGCCGTCCTCTTCTTCTCGGACGACGTCCCGCGCGTGACGGTCGAGTACACCCCGGCCGGACCCGACGACTCGTTCTCGGGCCGGGTGTTCACCACCTCCGACCAGCCGCAGCTGTTCGGCGACACCGGTGCCTTCTCCGAGGTGTTCGACGCCGATCTCCCCGGCGTGATGGCCGTCCAGACCGAGGGCACCTGGACCGTCACACCGACGCCCTGACCCGGGGTCGCGACGCACCGACCGCGGAGTCAGGGGACGGGCGCCCCGTCTGCCCAGACCCGCCGCACGCGGAGTGACGCGTCGAGCAGGACGACGTCGGCGCGGTACCCGGGAGCCAGCAGGCCGAGGTCGCCACGGCCGAGCACCCGGGCGGGAACGGCGGTGAGGGCGGCGACGGACGCCTCCAGCCCGAGCCGGCCGGGCCCGACGGCGTGCCGCAGCGCTTCGTCCTGCGTGAGCGTGGATCCGGCGAGGACGGCGGTGCCCGCGAGCCGGGCGACTCCGCCGAGCACCTCGACGTCGAGCGGGCCGAGGCGGTGCGCACCGTCGCCCGCCCCTGCCGCCGCCATCGCGTCGGTGACGAGTGCGATCCGCCCGGGAGCCGCCGCGAACGCGAGCCGCGCCACCTCGACGTCCACGTGCCTGCCGTCGAGGATCAGCTCGAGCGCGACCCGCTCGTCGCCGAGGGCCACCGGGATCGGGCCCGGGGAGCGGTGGCCGATCCCGGGCATGGCGTTGAACGCGTGCGTGACCAGCCGGGCTCCGCGGTCGAACGCGGCCCGCGTCTGGTCGGCGTCCGCCTCGGTGTGGCCCACCGCGACCACCGTGCCGGCGCCGGCGAGCCGCTCCACTGCTGCGAGGGCTCCCGGCAGCTCGGGCGCGAGCGTGATCTGCGCGAGCCGTCCGCGGGCGGCGTCCAGCAGCCGGTCGACCGCGCCGGAGGAGGGGTGCGCGTGAGCCGCGGGGTCGTGCGCACCGCTGCGCGAGGGCGCGAGGAACGGGCCCTCGAGGTGCGCGCCGAGCACGAGCGGGTCGACGGCCGCGAGGGCCGAGACGGCGTCCAGCGAGGCCTCCAGCTGCTCCAGCGGCGCCGAGACCAGGCTGACCAGCGAGCGCGTGGTGCCGCGGCAGTGGTGCAGCGCGAGGCCTGCGCGGATCGCCTCCACTCCCCCGTCGAAGCCGTGACCGCCGCCGCCGTGCACGTGGAGGTCGATGAAGCCCGGGACAGCGGTGAGGCCCCGCGCGTCGTGCAGCTCCGCCCCCTCCGCGGACCGGCGCCAACCGGAGCCGGTGCCGGTCGCCGTGATCGCGCCGTCCCGCGCGAGGAGCCAGTGGTCCTCCACCGACCCGGCCGCGTCGACCTTCCGTGCGCTGTGGATGATCAGCGCGGCGTGCGCCATGCGGTCGTCTCCTGGGGTGTCTGTTCCGGATCGGCGGGGAGTCCGCTCCCACCCGACGATGGCACAGCCCCCGACGGTCGAGCCTCTCCGACACCGATCACCGCGCCACCCGAGCGCATTCCGCGCCTCCGCGTCACGAACAGGGACCTCGCGCGTCTCCTCTGCATGCCTACCCTGAACACCCGAACCCCCGCCCCCCGCCCCGCCGCGTCCCGCCGGCCGCTCGACGTCTTCGCCATCGCGGCGGCCGCCCTCGTCAACGAGCGCTACCTCGATCGGCGCTTCACCGTCCCCCGCCTCGCCGCCGAGCTGCGGATGCCCGCCCTGCTGCTGCGGCTGCGGTTCCGCCGCTGCTACGGGCTCGGCCTCGACGAGCACCTCGCCCTCCGCCGACTCGAGCTGGCCGCCGTCCTGATGGCGAGCACCCCCGTGGGGCTCGGCGGCCTCGACCGCATCGCCCGGTGCTCCGGCTACCGCGGCACCGCGGAGCTGGACCGCGATCACCGGAGGCACCGCCGGTCCTCCGCGCTGGGCGCCTGGTTCCGGGCCGCCCCGCGTCCCGAGCGCGACCCCCGTCCGGGCACCCGGCCCGAGGAGGAGCTGCTCGCCGCAGCGCCGGGCGCCACGACGCCGGCCCGCCTCAGCAGCGTCCGCTCGGCACCGGTCACCCCCCTGAGGCGCCGCGCCTGAGCCCTGCCGCGGAGCGGTACAGTGCCACGATGCGCACCTCCGGAACCCGCCGATGACGGCCGTCCGCTACGTCGCGATCGGCGATTCCTTCACCGAGGGGGTCGGCGACGAGCGGCCGGACGGCACCCCGCGAGGCTGGGCCGACCTCACGGCCGCGGGATGGGCGGCGGCCACGGGTGAGCGGGTCGAGTACGCCAATACCGCGATCCGGGGCCGGCTCATCGCGCCGATCCTCGCCGAGCAGCTCGAGCCCGCGCTCGCCCTGGGCCCGACCCACCTCTCCTTCAACGGAGGCGGCAACGACATGCTGCGCCCGCGGGCCGACATCGAGCGGATCGCCGACGCCTACCTCCGCGTCCTCGAGCGCTGCGACGAGCAGGGCGTCGTGCTGATCGCCCTGGCCGGCGCGGACCCGTCCCCCCGGCTCCCGCTCGGGTCGCTCATCCGCCGCCGCGGGGACGCGCTGACCGACGCCGTCCTGCGTCGGACGAGCCACCGGACCGACGTGGTGGTGGCCGACAACTGGCACGACCCGGCCTTCGCCGATCCCGCGCTGTGGTCGGAGGACCGCCTGCACCTCGGCCCGCGGGGGCACCGGCGGGTGGCCGACCGGGTCCTCCGGGCGCTCGGGCTCACGCCGCCCGCCGCGCTGCCGGACGCCCCCGAGACCGCACTCCGGCACGGCGGAACGGTCCAGTACTACCGGCAGCACGTCGCGCCATGGGTGCAGCGCAGGCTCACGGGCACGTCCTCCGGGGACGGTCGCGCTGCGAAGTACGCGGGCTTCGTGCCGATCGACCCGGCCTGACGCCTCCTCCGAGGAGCACGGCCCACGTCCGTCGGGCCGGGATCTCCTCCTGAGGCGCTCAGCGGCGATCTCTCGCGGCGGCTCGGCGGCGTCGAGCGCTCAGTGCCAGCCGTACCGCGCCGAGAGCACCCGGGCGACGGCGTCGTACCGGGGACGATCCAGGGCGGCGCCCTCCCGGCGCATCCCTGCGGGATGCACGCGGAACACGCGCTCCGGGTCGACCCAGCTGGGACGTCCGTCCGGGTCCCAGCCGCCGGTGCCGACGGCCAGGTAGTCGGAGTGCTCCTTCGAGCTCAGCCGCACGGCGAGCACCGTCCCCGACTTCTCGACCGCGAGCACGAGCACCGGGCGGTCCTTGCCGCGGCCGTCGTCCTCCTCGTAGGGCACCCAGGTCCAGACGACCTCGCCCGGGTCCGGGTCGCCGTCGGGCGTGGGCGCGTAGCCCAGGCGGACGCCGCGGAGCCGCGACGGGTCGACCTCGACGGTGCGGCCCACTCCGCTCGCGCCCGGCGTCGGCGCCGTCGTGCTCAGGTACGGGCGCTGCGGGCGGGGCCCGGCGTCCGGCCGCGGGGCGACCGCGCGGCCGAGGAGTCGGAGGAGCAGGGACACGACCGAGCGCGAGGAGGGCACCCCGGAACCCTAGCCCGGATCAGGTCCCCGCCGCCCCGAGTGCCCGTGCCTCGCGGACGCGCCGACGGGGTGCCGGCTCCGGAGAGTCGGCACCCCGTCGGATGCTGCGAGGAGCGCGAGGTCAGTCCGCCAGGACGTAGCCCGCCTCGCCGTGGATGGCCGTGTCGATGCCGGCGATCTCGTCCTCGTTCTTCACGCGGAAGCCCATGGTCTTCTGGATGATCCAGCCGATGAGGAGCGTCATGACGAAGGAGTAGGCGAGGACGGTGAAGGCCGCGAGGGCCTGCTTGCCGAGCTGGCTCGCGTCGCCGGTGAGGAACAGGCCCACGCCGGTGCCGAAGAAGCCGATGTAGAGCGTTCCGATGAGGCCGCCGACGAGGTGCACGCCGACCACGTCGAGCGAGTCGTCGTAGCCGAGGCGGTACTTGAGGTCGATCGCCAGGGCGCAGACGGCACCGGTGATGACACCCAGGACGATCGCCCAGAACGGCGACAGGCTGGCGCAGGCCGGGGTGATCGCGACGAGGCCCGCGACCGCGCCCGAGGCGGCGCCGATGGAGGTGGGCTTGCCGTCCTTGATCTTCTCGACGACGAGCCAGCCGAGGATCGCGGCGGCCGGAGCGGCGATGGTGTTGAGGAAGGCGACGGCCGCGATGCCGTCGGCGGCGAGCTCGGAGCCGGCGTTGAAGCCGAACCAGCCGAACCAGAGCAGTCCGGCGCCCAGGAGCACGAACGGCGGGTTGTGCGGCTGGTGCGCGCCCTTCGTGAAGTTGACGCGCTTGCCGAGCACCAGGGCGAGGGCGAGGGCCGCCGCACCGGCGTTGATGTGCACCGCGGTGCCTCCGGCGAAGTCGATCGCTCCGACGTTGTAGGCGATCCAGCCGCCGTCGACGACGGTGGCGTCGTCGCCGAGGGTGAAGTTGAAGACCCACGAGGCGACCGGGAAGTAGACGACGGTGGCCCAGACGCCGGCGAAGACCATCCAGGCGCCGAACTTCGCGCGGTCCGCGATGGCGCCGGAGATGAGCGCGACGGTGATGATCGCGAACGTCGCCTGGAACGCGGCGAAGGCCAGCGTCGGGTAGGCCGACGTCTGCTCGCCGAGCGCGTCGTTGTAGATGCCCTGCAGGCCGATCTGAGCGGTGTCGATGCCGAGGACGCCGTCGATGCCGACGAAGGTGTCGGTGCCGGCGGGGCCGGACGGGCCGTTGCCGAACGCGATCGCGTAGCCGTACAGGACCCAGAGGACCCCGATGAGGCCCATGGCTCCGAAGCTGAGCATCATCATGCTGATGACGCTCTTCGCACGCACCAGGCCGCCGTAGAAGAAGGCGAGCCCGGGGGTCATGAGCAGGACCAGCGCGGCTGCGATGAGCAGGAACGCGGTATTGCCTTGATCCATTGTTGAACCTCTCGTGAGTGTGCAGAGAAAAGCCCGGAGCGAGGACGCTGCGTCGGAGCACGGCCTGGAGACACGCGGGTGTCGGGTCACCTCGGGTAGCCGACAGTCTGGTGGCGCGAGGTTTCGTTCCGTGAGGCACCGCGTTTCGGGGAGGTTACGGCCGAGGCCCCTGTGTAAAAAGCGCGTTACGGCACGCTGGCGAACGGCACGACGACGACCCCGGGAACGCCGGGAGGAGAGCGGATCGGCTCCTCGGAGGATCGGCTCCTCGGAGGATCGGCTCCTAGGAGCGGGGCGCCATCGACGTGAGCGCGATCAGCCGCGACATCGAGCGCAGGTACTTCTTGCGGTAGCCGCCGCTCAGCATGTCGCCACCGAAGACCTCGTCCAGGGGCGTCCCGGAGGCGAGGACCGGGATCTGCGCGTCGTAGACCCGGTCGATGAAGGCCACGAGGCGCAGGGCGTCGGTCTGGTCGGTCAGAGCGGTGACGCCCCGGAGCACGATGGTGTCGACGCCGTCGATCACCTTGATGTACCGGGAGGGGTGCACGGTGCCCAGGTGGTGCACGGCGTCCGCGAACGGGTCGTCGGTGACGACGGAGCCGGCGGGGGCGGCCGCGACGAGGGCGTCGATCTCCTCGTCGCTGCGCACCACGGCGTGGCCCTCGATGTCGCGGCGCCGGTAGTCGGTGCCGTCGATCCGCATCGTCTCGAAGTGGGCGGCCATCGACTGGATCTCGCGGAGGAAGTCCGCTGCGGCGAAGCGCCCCTCGCCCAGCGCGTTGGGCGGGGTGTTCGAGGTCGCGGCGATGCGGGTCCCGGAGGCGACGAGCTCGCCGAGGAGCCTGGTCATCAGCATCGTGTCGCCCGGGTCGTCCAGCTCGAACTCGTCGATGCACAGCAGCGCCGAGCCCTTGAGGAGCGAGACGGTCGCCGCGTAGCCGAGGGCGCCGACGAGCGCGGTGTACTCGATGAACGTCCCGAAGTAGGTGCGGCCCGGCACCGCGTGCCAGATCGCCGCGAGCAGGTGGGTCTTGCCGACGCCGAAGCCGCCGTCGAGGTACACGCCCGGCTTGACCGCCGGGGCCTTCTTCCGGCCGAAGCCCAGGAAGCCGCCTCCGCCGCCCTTCGACCCGCCGCCGGCGGCGAACGCGCGGAGAGCCTCCACCGCGTCGGCCTGCGAGGGGTACTCCGGGTCGGGACGGTAGCTCTCGAAGGTGGCGCCCTCGAACTGGCGCGGGGGCACCAGCGTCGACGCGATCTCGTGCCCGCTGATCTGGGGCGAGCGGGCGGTCAGGCTGCTCGTCGATCGGACGTCGTCGGGGCTCACTCGCGTCTCGCATCCTGCACACGGCGGGGGCCTGTGCGCTCAGTGGCGGCGGCCGCACCGGGAACGGACCCGCCGCGGTTCTGTGTCGAACTCTTACGGCGCCCTCCGTGCGGCGTCGTCCGCGGACGCGTACTGTCGCTGAAGGGCGGGCTCCAGCGTAGCCCGCCGTGGAATCACGCCCGCGCTCCGCGCACCATCCTGGAGGTCCTCCTTGTCCGTCGAAACCGATCCGTCGCCGAAGTTCGCCTCCTACGCGCACCCCGAACGGCTCGTCAGCGCCGACTGGCTCGAGCAGCGCCTCGGCACTCCCGGTCTCGTCGTCGTAGAGTCCGACGAGGACGTCCTGCTCTACGAGACCGGCCACATCCCCGGCTCCGTCAAGATCGACTGGCACACCGACCTCAACGATCCGGTGCAGCGCGACTACATCGACGGCGCCGCGTTCGCCGCGCTGGTCGGCGGCAAGGGCATCGCCCGCGACACCACCGTCGTGATCTACGGAGACAAGAACAACTGGTGGGCCGCCTACGCGCTCTGGGTCTTCACCCTCTTCGGCCACGAGGACGTCCGTCTGCTCGACGGCGGCCGCGACAAGTGGCTCGCCGAGGGCCGCCCGACGACCACCGACGCCTCCTCCCCGGAGCCCGCCGAGTACCCGGTCGTCGAGCGCAGCGACGCCGAGATCCGCGCCTTCAAGGACGACGTCCTCGCGCACTTCGGCAACCCGCTGATCGACGTCCGCTCCCCGGAGGAGTTCACCGGGCAGCGCACGACCGCGCCGGCCTATCCGGAGGAGGGCGCCCTGCGCGCCGGTCACATCCCGAGCGCGCAGAACGTGCCCTGGGGCAAGGCCGCCGCCGAGGACGGCACCTTCCGCCCCCTCGACGAGCTGAACGGCGTCTACCGCGAGGGCGCGGGGCTGAAGGACGGCGACTCCGTCATCGCCTACTGCCGGATCGGCGAGCGCTCCGCCCACACCTGGTTCGTGCTGACCCACCTCCTCGGCTTCGAGGGCGTCCGCAACTACGACGGCTCCTGGACCGAGTGGGGCAGCGCCGTCCGCGTCCCGATCGTGCAGGGTGCCGAGGCCGGCGAGGCCCCCGCCGCCCGCTGACCGTCACGACGAAGGCCGAGAGCGCCGACAGGCCCCGAGAGGGCCCGGATCGGGGCTCTCGGCCTTCGTCGTGAGGGCCCTCCGACCGACTCCCGATGAGACACTGGAACCGATGACCGACACCACGCTCCCCGACGCTCTGCGCGACATCCGCGAGGAGTTCCTCGCCCTCGAGAAGCCGGAGCGCCTGCAGCTCCTGCTCGAGTTCTCGAACGAGCTCCCCGACCTGCCCGAGCGCTACCGCGACCACCCGGACCTCTTCGAGCGCGTGGAGGAGTGCCAGGCGCCCGTCTTCATCGTCGTCGACGTGGAGGGCGGGATCGTGCACCTGCACGCCACGGCTCCCCGCGAGGCGCCCACGACGCGCGGCTTCGCGTCGATCCTGGCGCAGGGCCTGGCCGGGCTCACCCCCGAGCAGGTGCTCGCCGTCCCCGACGACTTCCCGCAGACCATCGGCCTCTCGGAGGCGGTCTCGCCGCTGCGCCTGCGCGGCATGACCGCGCTGCTCGGCCGCACCAAGCGGCAGGTCCGCGCGCACCTGGCCGCATGATCCTCCGGCCGCTCGTCCCCCCCGGTCCGCCGATCGTGATCGGTGAGGACGGTGCGCGAGCGGCGGTCGCGGACGCCTGGCGCCCCGACGGGGCGGTGCGCGTGCGCCTTAACATGATCGCGAGCGTCACCGGCTCCAGCACCGGCTCCGACGGCACCAGCGAGACGCTCACCAACCGCGTCGACCGCACGATCCTCGGAGTGATCCGCGAGCAGGCCGACGTCGTCCTCGTCGGAGCCGCCAGCGTCCGCGCCGAGGGCTACCGCGTGCCCCGGCGGGTCCCGCTCGCCGTCGTCTCCGCCTCGGGCGATCTCGCCGGGCACCGCCTGGAGCTGCAGGAGGGCTCCCGGGTCCTGCTGCTGGTGCCGGAGTCGCGCGGCGCGGTGGAGGGGCTCCCCGCCGGCGTCGAGGTCGTCCGGATCCCGTCCTCCTCGGAGCGGATCGGCGTCGACGAGCTCCTGGACGCTCTCGCCGGGCTCGGCCTGCGTCGCGTCGTCTGCGAGGGCGGCGCCTCGCTCTCGGGCCAGTTCCTCGCCTCGGGCCGAGTGGACGAGCTGTGCCTCACCACCTCCCCGCGGGTCGTCCTCCCGGGCCTCCCGGTCGCGACGGGCACCGCTGTCGTCGACGACGCCTACGCCCTCACGCTGCTGGCCGCCGACGATTCCGGGGCCGTGTACACCCGGTGGAGCCGCACGCGCTGAGAGCCGCCCACCCGGCGTGCCTCCGCGTCCCGGGCGCGTCGGAACCCTAGTCTGCGATCGTGCCCGAATTCCCAGCGTCGTCCCAGCTCCCCGAGGAGTTCCGGGTCGCGACGGAGTCGATCCGCGCCGCTGCCACGCGCGACGAGCTCACCGTGTCCGAGATCGCCTCGCCGTCGGGTCTCGCGCCCTGGGCCCTCGCCCTGTCGGGCGACGTCGCGCCGCACGCGCACGGACGCGACTCCGAGCTGGGCACGGGGCGCTTCATCCTGCTCTACGACCCCGAGGAGCCCGAGCAGTGGGGCGGCCCCTTCCGTGTCGTCTGCTTCGCGCAGGCTCCGCTCGAGGTCGAGATCGGCACCGATCCGTTCCTCGCCGAGGTCGCCTGGTCCTGGCTCATCGACGCCCTCGGGGCGCGGGGCGCCTCCTACTCGGCCGCGTCCGGCACGGCCACCAAGGTGCTCTCCACCGGCTTCGGCGAGCTGGCCGCTCAGGGGGACGGTGCGCAGATCGAGATCCGCGCCTCCTGGAGTCCCGATGATGCGGAGCTCGCCGCTCACGTGGAAGGGTGGGGGGAGCTGTTGTGCATGCTCGCGGGTCTCCCGCCCGTATCGAGCGACGGTGTGACCCCGCTCGCCTTCCGACGGAACAACCGTGACTGATTACCGTGTCCTCTCCACGCCCGACGAGTTCCTCGCCGCGGTCGACGCCCTCGCCGCCGGCGAGGGTCCCGTCGCCGTCGACGCCGAGCGCGCCTCCGGCTTCACCTACTCGCAGCGCGCCTACCTGATCCAGGTCTACCGGCGCGGCGCAGGCGCGTTCCTCTTCGATCCCCCCGCCATCGGCCGGATGGACGCCCTGCAGGCGGTCATCGGCCAGGAGGAGTGGATCCTCCACGCCGCCAGTCAGGATCTCGCCTGCCTGCGCGAGGTGGGCCTGAACCCGGTGCGGATCTTCGACACCGAGCTCGCCGCCCGGCTCCTCGGACTGCCCAAGGTGGGGCTCGGCGCCGTCGTCGAGGACCTCCTCGGCATCCACCTGGCCAAGGAGCACTCGGCCGCGGACTGGTCGACCCGCCCCCTCCCGCAGAGCTGGCTCGTCTACGCCGCGAAGGACGTGGAGCTCCTCGTCGACCTCCGCGACCGCATGGAGGAGATGCTCATCGCCGCGCGGAAGACGCGCATCGCCCGCGAGGAGTTCGAGGCGACGCTCGCGCGCGCTCCCAAGGCGGTCCCCCCGGACCCGTGGCGCCGCCTCTCCGGCATGCACTCGCTCCGCGGCCCGCGCCCCCTCGCCGTGGCGCGCGAGCTCTGGCTGGCCCGCGACGCGTTCGCCCGCGAGCGCGACATCGCACCCGGCCGGCTCATCCCCGACTCCTCGATCATCGCGGTCGCCCGCAACATCCCGACCAGCATCGGCCAGCTCTCGGGCCGCCGCGACTTCACCGGCCGCGCCAGCCGCGGCGAGGTCGAGCGCTGGTGGGCCGCGATCGAGCGCGGGACGACGACCGAGGACCTGCCGAGCCCGACCCGCCCGGCCGCCGACACGCTCCCTCCGCCACGCGCGTGGGGCGATCGCAACCCGGCCGCCGACGCTCGCCTGAAGGCGGGACGCGCCGTGGTCACCGAGATCGCCGAGCTGCTCTCGCTCCCGGTCGAGAACCTGCTCACGCCGGAGCTGCTGCGCCGGGTGGCCTGGAACCCACCCGAGCCGCTGACCGGTGACTCGGTCGCCGCCGAGCTCACCCGCGCCGGCGCCCGCGCCTGGCAGGTCGAGGCCACATCGGGCTCGATCGCCACCGCGTTTGTCGAAGCGGCCCAAGCGGCGGCCGAGGGCACCGAAACCCCTTCGTAGGAAGCGGCAAAGGATTCCGGCCGCGCGGTGCCGGTTCCTACGATCGACGGCGACCGTGAGTTCCTGGGAGGCATTGTGGCCGAGAGATCCGAAGTCGTGTTCGTCGACGGAGTCCGTACTCCGTTCGGGCGTGCCGGCGAGAAGGGCATGTACTGGCAGACCCGAGCCGACGACCTCGTCGTCAAGGCGATGATCGGTCTGCTGGAGCGCAACGGCGCGCTGCCGAAGGAGCGGGTGGACGAGGTGGCGATCGCCGCCACCACCCAGCAGGGCGACCAGGGCCTGACCCTCGGCCGCACGGCGGCGCTGCTCGCCGGGCTGCCGAAGTCGGTGCCCGGTTTCGCCGTTGACCGCATGTGCGCCGGAGCGATGACCTCGGTCACCGCGACCGCGGGCGGCATCGCGTTCGGCGCCTACGACGTTGTGCTCGCCGGCGGCGTGGAGCACATGGGCCGGCACCCGATGGGCTTCGGCGCCGATCCGAACCCGCGCTTCCTCTCCGAGCGCCTCGTCGGCGAGGACGCGCTCAACATGGGCCGCACGGCCGAGCGGATCCACGACCGGTTCCCGCACCTGACGAAGGAGCGCGCCGACCACTACGCCCTGCGGAGCCAGCAGAAGCTCGCCGCCGCGTACGCCGCCGGGGACATCCAGCCGGACCTCGTCCCCGTCGCCACGCGCAGCGCCGCGGGCTGGGGGCTCGCGACCGCCGACGAGGCGCCGCGCCCCGAGACGACCCTCGAGGGCCTCGCGGGCCTGCGCACCCCGTTCCGCCCCCACGGCCGGGTGACCGCGGGCAACTCCTCCGGTCTCAACGACGGAGCGACGGTGTCGCTCCTGGCCAGCGCCGAGGCCGCGCGGGAGCTGGGCCTGTCCGCGAAGATGCGGATGGTGAGCTTCGCGTACGCCGGCGTCGAGCCCGAGATCATGGGGCTCGGCCCGGTCCCCTCCACCGAGAAGGCCCTGCGCAAGGCGGGCCTGGGCATCGAGGACATCGGGCTCTTCGAGCTCAACGAGGCGTTCGCCGTGCAGGTGCTCTCCTTCCTCGACCACTTCGGCCTCGACGACGACGACCCGCGCGTCAACGAGTACGGCGGAGCGATCGCGATCGGGCACCCGCTCGCCTCCTCCGGGGTCCGGCTGATGATCCAGCTGGCGCGGCAGTTCGAGTCGCACCCCGAGGTGCGCTACGGAGTGACGGCCCTCTGCGTCGGCCTCGGCCAGGGCGGCACGGTGATCTGGGAGAACCCCCACTACGACGGCAAGCGCGGACGACGGAAGGGACGCTGACCCATGCTCGACGGATTCGAGAACCTCGTGGACCTCGCCGAGGGCGAGGTCGTCACCCACTCCTACGTCCGCGACGTGCCGCTGCCCAGCGGCCGCACGCTCGCCCTGATCACGCTCGACAACGACCGCGACCACACCCGCCCCAACACCTTCGGGCCGGCGTCGCTCTTCGAGCTGGCGGACGTCCTCCTGGCGCAGAAGGAGCGCGCCTCGCGCGGCGAGATCCAGGCGGTCGGCATCACCGGCAAGCCGTTCATCCTCGCCGCGGGAGCGGACCTCAGCAAGGTCGGGGCCATCCCCAGCCGTGAGCTCGGCCGTCAGCTGGCGCGCCTGGGCCACCGCACGCTGGGGATGCTGGCCGAGCTGGGAGTGCCGTCGTTCGCCTTCATCAACGGCCTCGCCCTGGGCGGCGGCACCGAGATCGGCCTGAACGCCGACTACCGCACCGTCGACTCCTCCATCCCCGCGCTCGGGCTCCCCGAGGTCTTCCTCGGCATCATCCCCGGCTGGGGCGGCGCGTGGCTGCTGCCGAACCTGATCGGCATCGAGAACGCCCTCACGGTCGTCGTCGAGAACCCGCTGAAGAACAACCGCACCCTCAAGGGCCAGGAGGTGTTCGACCTCGGCATCGCCGACGCGATCTTCCCGCCCGCCGCCTTCCTCGAGGACTCCCTCCGCTGGGCCGACGGCGTGATCGGCGGCTCCGTGAAGGTGGAGCGGCCGAACGCGCCCGGCAAGCTGGAGCGGCTGGTCAAGTGGGACGTCGCGATCTCGATCGCGCGCAAGCAGCTGGAGTCGCGGATCGGCACGGTCGCGGCGTCGCCGTACAGAGCGCTGGATCTGCTCAAGGCCGCGAAGAACACCACCCGCGACGAGGGCTTCGCCGCCGAGGACGAGGCGCTGGCCGATCTGATCTCGGGCGATCAGTTCCGCGCGAGCATCTACGCGTTCGATCTGGTGCAGAAGCGGGCCAAGCGCCCCGCGGGAGCACCCGACAAGGCGCTGGCCAAGCCCGTCACCAAGGTCGGGGTCGTCGGCGCGGGCCTCATGGCCTCGCAGTTCGCGCTGCTCTTCCTCCGCCGCCTCCAGGTACCGGTGGTCATCACCGACCTCGACCAGGAGCGGGTCGACAAGGGCGTCGCGGGCATCCGCGCCGAGATCGACGCGCTGCTGGCGAAGGGACGCGTCTCCCCCGACGACGCGAACCGCCTCCGCGCGCTGATCACCGGCACGACCGACCGCTCCGACTTCGCCGACGCCGACTGGGTGATCGAGGCCGTCTTCGAGGAGCTGTCGGTGAAGCAGGAGGTGTTCGCCGACATCGAGCGCTACGTCTCGCCCACAGCGGTCCTCGCGACCAACACCTCGTCGCTCTCGGTCGAGCGCATCGGCGAGCGGCTGCAGCACCCGGAGCGCCTCGTGGGGTTCCACTTCTTCAACCCGGTCGCCGTCATGCCGCTGATCGAGGTGGTCCGGACGCCGCACACCGACGACGAGACGCTCTCGACCGCGATGGTCACCGCCGCGAAGCTCAGGAAGAACGCCGTCATCACGCGCGACACCCCGGGCTTCGTGGTGAACCGCGTGCTGGCGAAGGTCCTGGGCGAGGCGATGCACGCGGTCGACACGGGCACTCCCTTCGAGGTCGTCGAGCAGTCGCTGGCTCCGTTCGGCCTGCCGATGACCCCGTTCGAGCTGCTCGAGCTGGTGGGCCTCAAGGTCGGCGCGCACGTGCTCGACACCCACCACGCCGCGTTCCCGGACCGCTTCTTCGACAGCCCCAACCTGCACCGCCTCGCCGAGCTCGGCCATGTCTTCGAGCGCGACGCGAAGGGGCGGGTGAAGGGCGTCGACAAGCGCGCGGTCGCCATCGTCGCCGGCGGAACGGAGCCGATGACGGCCGAGCAACTGCGGCTGCGCGTCGAGACGGGTCTCGCGGACGAGGTCAAGCGGATGCTGGACGACGACGTCGTGCACGCTGCCGAGGACATCGACCTCTGCCTGATCCTCGGCGCGGGCTACCCGTTCCAGATGGGCGGGCTCACGCCCTACCTCGACCGCGTCGGTGCGAGCGAGCGGGCGTTCGGGGACACGTTCCACCACCCCGCGATCCGCGGCGTCGACTGACGCGGAGTGGGGACGCCGACCCGCAGTCCGCGTCCCCCTCTCCGCGTCCGCCCCTATCGCCGCCCGCCCGCTCGTGCCGCCCCCTCGATCTGCAGGGGACCGTTCCGTCTGCAGGGACACGTGCGATCTGCAGGCGAACGTGCCGTGTGCAGGCCGCCGTGCGATCTGCAGGGGAACGTTCGGTATGCAGGGGATCGACCCTGTAGCGATCGGTTCGCGCGGCAGAAGCTCCGTTGCGGCCCGGAACGCCTGCAGATCGCACCTGCACACGAGACGGCCGCCTGCAAACGGCACAGACCCCTGCAGACGGCACAGACTCGAGCAGACGAGACGGTCCCCTGCAGACGGCAGGGTCCCTTGCGGACGGGACCAATCCCCTGCGGGCGGCACAAACCCCTGCAGATCGCACACGCGCCTTCAGAGGACACCCGGGACTGCAAACCGCTCGCGACCGGCCGCCTCAGCGTCCGCCCTCAGCGCGCGCGCCCGGCGACCGGGCCCGGTCCACCCGCCGCCCGCATACCGACCGCGGCCGATCAGTCGCTGCGGGCGTCGTCCCGGGCCTCGACCTCGTCCGGGAGCGGACGGGCGACCGGGATCTTGCTGCCCAGCACCTGCGCGACCACGTCGCGGGCGATGTGCTGGGGAGTGAGCCCGACGTCCTCGAGGATCTCCTCGCGCTTGGCGTGGTCGAGGAACTGATCGGGCAGCCCGAGCTCGGTCACCGCGGTGTCCACGCCGGCCTCGCGCAGGTCCTGGCGGATGCGCGTGCCGATCCCGCCCACGCGCACCCCGTCCTCGATCGAGACGACGATGCGGTGCTCGCGGGCGAGCTCGATGATGCTGGTGGGCACGGGCACGACCCAGCGGGGGTCGACGACGGTGGCGCCGATGCCCTGCGCCGCGAGCCGCTGGGCGACCTCGAGGCCCATCTCGGCCATCGGCCCGACCGTGACGAGGAGCACGTCCTTGCGCTCGGCGCGGGCGAGCACGTCGACCCCGTCGCCGAGGCGCTCGACGGCGTCGATCTCGTCGCCGACGCTCCCCTTCGAGAAGCGCACCACGGTCGGCGCGTCGGTGACGCCGACGGCCTCGCGCAGCTCCTCGCGCAGGCGCACGGAGTCCCGCGGAGCGGCGAGGCGGATATTCGGGACGACCTGGAGGATCGCCAGATCCCACATGCCGTGGTGGCTCGGACCGTCGGGCCCGGTGACCCCGGCGCGGTCCAGCACGAAGGTGACGCCCGCGCGGTGCAGCGCGACGTCCATGAGCACCTGATCGAAGGCGCGGTTCACGAAGGTGGCGTACAGCGCGACGACCGGATGCAGCCCGCCGAAGGCGAGACCGGCGGCCGAGGTCACGGCGTGCTGCTCCGCGATGCCGACGTCGAAGACGCGCTCCGGGTACTTCTCGGCGAGGCGGTCGAGACCGACGGGCCGGAGCATCGCGGCCGTGATGCCGACGATGGTCGGGTCCTCGTCGGCCAGGGTGACGATCTCCTCGGCGAACACCGACGTCCACGAGCGGGCACCGGCCGCGCTCAGCGGCTCGCCGGTCTCGGGGTCGATCTGCCCGACGGCGTGGAACTGGTCGGCGAGGTCGTGCACGGCCGGGCCGAAGCCCTTGCCCTTCTGGGTGATCGCGTGGACGATGACCGGCGTGCCGTAGTCCTTCGCCTGCTGGAGTGCCTCCTCCATCGCGGTGAGATCGTGCCCGTCGATCGGACCCAGGTACTTGATGTCGAGATTGGAGTAGAGCGCCTCGTTGTTGATGAAGCGGCTGAGGAAGCCGTGGAGACCGCCGCGGACCCCGCGGTAGACGGCGGCGGCGGGGCCGCCCAGCCGCTCGGAGACGGCCCGGGAGCCGCGGTGCATCGTGCGGTAGGTCGGCCGCGTGCGGACGCCGTTGAGGAAGCGGGCCATGCCGCCGATGGTCGGGGCGTAGGAGCGCCCGTTGTCGTTGACCACGATGACCAGGCCGCGGGAGTTGTCGTCGCTGATGTTGTTCAGCGCCTCCCAGGTCATGCCGCCGGTGAGGGCGCCGTCGCCCACGACCGCGACGACGTGGCGGTCGGTCTGGCCGGTCATCGTGAAGGCGCGGGAGATGCCGTCCGCCCAGGACAGCGAGCTGGAGGCGTGCGAGCTCTCGACGATGTCGTGCGGCGACTCCCGCCGCTGCGGATAGCCGGCGAGGCCGCCGCGCTGCCGGAGCTTCGAGAAGTCCTGGCGGCCGGTGAGCAGCTTGTGGACGTAGGACTGGTGGCCGGTGTCGAACACGATCGCGTCGTGCGGCGAGTCGAAGACCCGGTGGATCGCGATGGTCGTCTCGACGACGCCGAGGTTCGGGCCTAGGTGGCCGCCGGTCTTCGAGACCTCGCGCACGAGGAAGTCGCGGATCTCCTGCGCCAGCGTCTCGAGCTCGGCCGCGGTCAGGCGATCGAGATCGCGAGGACCGCCGATGGTCTCGAGAACAGCCATGCGCGCCGCCTTCCGGGGTCGTGAGCGAGGTGAGGACGTCTTCCGAGTCTACGCACGGGGCCCCCGGGAACGCGTGTGCGCCTCCCCCGGAGGGAAGGCGCACACGTTCTGCGGCCGATCTAGACGAGCGAGCGCAGCACGTACTGCAGGATGCCGCCGTTGCGGTAGTAGTCCGCCTCACCGGGGGTGTCGATGCGGACGACCGCGTCGAACTCGACAGTCTGCCTGCCCTCGGCCGAGTGCTCGGTCGGCTCCGCGACGACGTGCACCGTCTTGGGGGTCACGCCCTCGTTCAGCTCCTCGATGCCCGAGATGCTGATCGACTCGGTGCCGTCCAGGCCCAGCGACTCCCAGCTCTCGCCTGCGGGGAACTGCAGCGGGACGACGCCCATGCCGATGAGGTTCGAGCGGTGGATCCGCTCGAAGCTCTCGACGATGACCGCCTTGACGCCCAGCAGGCTCGTGCCCTTGGCCGCCCAGTCGCGCGACGAGCCGGAGCCGTACTCCTTGCCGCCCAGGATGACGAGCGGGGTGCCCTCGGCCTGGTAGTTCTGCGACGCGTCGTAGATGAAGGACTGCGGGGCGTCCGGCTGCGTGAAGTCGCGGGTGTAGCCGCCCTCCACGCCGTCGAGCAGCTGGTTGCGCAGGCGGATGTTCGCGAACGTGCCGCGGATCATCACCTCGTGGTTGCCGCGGCGCGAGCCGTAGGAGTTGTAGTCCTTGCGGTCGATGCCGTGCTCGTCGAGGTAGCGGCCGGCGGGGCTGTCGGCCTTGATCGAGCCGGCGGGGCTGATGTGGTCGGTCGTGACGGAGTCGCCGAGCTTGGCGAGCACGCGCGCACCGGCGATGTCGGTGACCGCGGTCGTCTCCATCGTCATGCCGTCGAAGTACGGGGGCTTCCGCACGTAGGTCGACGACTCGTCCCACTCGAAGATCGAGCCCTCGGGGGTCTGCAGCGCGCGCCAGCGCTCGTCGCCGTCGAACACGCCCGCGTACTGCGTGTCGAACATCGACTTGTCGATCGACGAGTCGATGGTCGCCTGCACCTCGGCCGCGTCGGGCCAGATGTCCTTGAGGAACACGTCGTTGCCGTCGGAGTCGGTGCCGAGCGCGTCGACCTCGAAGTCGAAGTTCATCGAGCCGGCGAGCGCGTACGCGATGACGAGCGGGGGGCTCGCCAGGTAGTTCATCTTCACGTCCGGGTTGATGCGGCCCTCGAAGTTGCGGTTGCCCGAGAGCACGGCGGTCACGGCGAGGTCGTTGTCCTGCACCGCGGCCGAGATCTCCTCGAGCAGCGGGCCGGAGTTGCCGATGCAGGTCGTGCAGCCGTAGCCGACGGTGTAGAAGCCCAGCGCCTCGAGCGACTCGGTCAGGCCGGCCTTCTCGTAGTAGTCGGTGACGACCTTCGACCCGGGCGCCAGCGTGGTCTTGACCCACGGCTTGGCCTTCAGGCCCTTCTGCGCCGCGTTGCGGGCCAGCAGGCCGGCAGCGAGCATGACGGAGGGGTTCGACGTGTTGGTGCACGAGGTGATCGCCGCGATCGCGACGGCGCCGTGGTCGATGGTGAAGGTCCCGCCCTCGCCGAGCTCGACCGTGGTCGGCTTGGAGGCGGTCGACGGCGCGTGCGAGCGGTGGGTGTGCTCGTGGCTGCTGTGCTCGTCCTGCGGCTGCAGCTCTCCGGGGTCGGAGGCGGGGAACGACTCCGCGATGGTCAGATCGACGATGTCGTGCGAGACGTCCGCGTAGTTGGTCAGGTCCGACTCGAACTGCGTCTTGGCGGACGAGAGCTCGATCCGGTCCTGCGGGCGCTTCGGGCCGGCGATCGAGGGGACGACCGTGCCGAGGTCGAGCTCGAGGTACTCGCTGAAGACCGGCTCGACCGCGGGGTCGTGCCAGAGCTTCTGCAGCTTGGAGTACTGCTCGACGAGGGCGATCTGCTCGTCGCTGCGGCCGGTGAGGCGCAGGTAGTCGAGGGTCACGTCGTCGATGGGGAACATCGCGGCGGTGGAGCCGAACTCGGGGCTCATGTTGCCGATGGTGGCGCGGTTCGCGAGCGGCACCGCGGCGACGCCGGCCCCGTAGAACTCGACGAACTTGCCGACCACGCCGTGCTTGCGCAGCATCTGCGTGATGGTGAGCACGACGTCCGTCGCGGTCACGCCGGTCGGGATCGAGCCGGTGAGCTTGAAGCCGACGACCTTCGGGATGAGCATCGAGACGGGCTGGCCGAGCATCGCGGCCTCGGCCTCGATGCCGCCGACGCCCCAGCCGAGCACGCCGAGGCCGTTGACCATCGTCGTGTGCGAGTCGGTGCCGACGCAGGTGTCGGGGTAGGCGCGCAGCGCGCCGCCCACCTCGCGGGTCATGGTGACGCGGGCCAGGTACTCGATGTTGACCTGGTGCACGATGCCGGTTCCGGGCGGGACGACCTTGAAGTCGTCGAAGGCGGTCTGGCCCCAGCGGAGGAACTGGTACCGCTCGCCGTTGCGCTCGTACTCGAGCTCGACGTTGCGCTCGAGCGCGTCCTCGGTGCCGAAGAGGTCGGCGATGACGGAGTGGTCGATGACCATCTCGGCGGGCGCGAGCGGGTTGATCCGGTTCGCGTCGCCGCCCAGGGCCGCGACGGCCTCGCGCATGGTGGCGAGGTCGACGATGCAGGGCACGCCGGTGAAGTCCTGCATGACCACGCGGGCCGGCGTGAACTGGATCTCGGTGTCGGGCTCCGACTCCGGGACCCACTCGCCGAGGGCGCGGATGTGGTCGGCGGTGATGTTCGCGCCGTCCTCCGTGCGGAGGAGGTTCTCGAGCAGCACCTTGAGGCTGAACGGGAGCTTCTCGTGACCGGGGACCCGGTCGATGCGGAACACCTCGTAGTCGGTCGAGCCGACCTTCAAGGTGTCTTTCGATCCAAAGCTGTCTACCGCGGACACGTCGCCCTCTCCTTCGCTGACTGCAGCGTCCGCCGACGGGCGGAGCCGCTCTCCGTCCTCATCTTGACGACCGCGCACAGCGGCCTGCCACCAAGGAGGACCTAACTCCTCGACGCCGAGGCGCCCGGTCGACCTCGCCGCGACGGTGCGGGGAGGCGAGCGCTATTTATCTCGACGTCGAGACAATTCTATGCCCGATCCGGAGCATCGCCCGCATCGGCGCGCTCGCCGGCCCCGCGGTACTCGGCCCGGACGGCGAGCACGGTGAGCACCAGCAGCGGCGCGTACAAGGGCAGGCCCAGCGCCAGCTTCCAGATGCCCAGCGCCGTGGTGTCCTCGGCGAGGAACAGCGGGTACTGCACGGCCAGGCGCAGGAGGAAGAGCCCCGCCCACGCGAGGGTCAGGGCCCCGAAGAGGCGGCGCTTGCGCCGATCGGACCGCCAGGAGGTGCCGTCCCCCATCAGGAAGCCGGCGGCGACGCCGATCAGGGGCCAGCGCACGAGGACGGAGATCAGGAAGACGAGCCCGTAGACGAGGTTGGTGAGCAGCCCCAGGGCGAAGTTGTCGACACCCCGCCCGGTGAACAGCGCCAACGCGGCCGAGACCACCACGGCGAGCAGTCCGCCGACGGCCTGGATCACGGGTGTCCGGCCGAGCACCCGCGCCACGGTGAACGCCACGGCGAGCCCGACGGACGCGACCAGTGAGAGCACCAGCTCCGAGGTGACCGTGTAGAGCAGGACGAAGGCGATGCCGGGCACGACGGCCTCGAGGATCCCGCGGACGCCGCCCATCGTGCGCAGCAGCGCCTTCCCGTCGAACGGCTCGCCGTCGGCGACCGCGCCGAGGCCCGAGCGGCGGGCGGCCTTCGCGATCGCGTCGCCCACCTCGGGCCGGACCGGCTCCTCCGGGCGGGCCGGGTCCTCGGGCCGCACCGGCTCCATGCCGGTCAGCTCGCGCTCTGCTGGGTCTGGCTGCCGGTCGGCACCTTCAGCGGGATCAGGTCGCGCGGAGGCATCGGGCCGCTGCCGCGGACCACGACGATGCTGCGGAAGAGCTCCTCGACCGAGGCCGCGGCCTCCTCGTCGACGGCTCCGGCTCCGGCGATCACGCCGCGGAGGAACCAGCGCGGACCGTCGACGCCGACGAACCGGGCGACGCGGGTCTGGCCGCCGGCGATCGGGAGCTCGGCGACGAGCTCCGGACCGAAGACGCCGTCGCGCTCCGTCGTCGATCCGCCCTGACGGCCGATCTGCTCGGCGATCTGTCCGCGGATCTCGTGCCAGAGCCCCGAGGAGCGCGGCGCGGAGAAGGGCTGCACCTGCAGCGTCGATCCGGCGTAGTCGAGGCCGACGGCGATGACGCGCTTGGTCCCCTCCTCGACCTCGAGGCGGATGTGCATGCCCTCGCGGGGAAGCACCTTCACTCCGCCGAGGTCGATGTAGGGGCGGACCGGGTTGGCCTCGCGCTCGTCCAGGGGCCCGGCCTCCGCGCGGTCCTCCGGCGCCGACTTCTCGTAGTCCTGCTGGACCGGCTCGGCGGCCTCGCCGGCCGTGGGCTGGATGTCGCTCATGCGCTCTCCTCGTGGATTCTGGTCTCCTGGGCGCCGGCGGCGTACCCGGTGGATCCGAAGCCGCCCGTACCGCGGACCGACTCGGGAAGCTCGTCGACGGCCGTGAACCTCGCCTGGACGACGGGGACGATCACGAGCTGCGCGATCCGGTCCCCCGCCGAGACGCGGTACGTCTCGCGGCTGTCGGTGTTCAGCAGCGCCACCCGGATCTCGCCGCGGTAGCCGGCATCGATCGTGCCGGGGGCGTTGACGACGGTGATGCCGTGCGCGAAGGCGAGCCCGCTGCGGGGGACGACGAAGCCGGCGTGGCCGTCCGGGAGGGCGACGGCCACTCCGGTGCCGACGGACGCGCGCTCGCCAGGAGCGAGCACCACGTCCTCCGTCGAGTGGAGATCGGCTCCCGCGTCGCCCGGACGGGCGTAGGAGGGGAGCCGGTCCGCGGTGATCGGGACGTCGACGGTTGCAGGCACGTGACGAGGGTAGACCAAACGTCTGATCCAATAGGGTCATGCCGTCCTACCGAGAGAGGCTGTGGCCCGCGCCCTGGCTCTTCGTCGCCACCGCCCTCGTGATCCCCGCCAGCATCCTGGTGTTCGCGCCCATCGACTTCGCGGTGGGGGTGATCGTCGCGGTCGTGCTGTACGCGGGCTGCGTGCTGTCGCTGCTCGCCCTCTCCCCCGTGATCGAGGTGGCGGAGGGGGAGCTGCGCGCCGGCCGCGCTCACATCCCGCTCGACCTCGTGGGCGAGCCGTCCTCCTACACGGGGGACCAGGCGTTCGCCGAGCGGGGGACGCGCCTGGACGCGCGGGCCTACCTGGTCATCCGCGGCTGGGTGAAGGACGTGGTGCGGGTCCCGATCGAGGATCCGGCCGACCCGACGCCGTACTGGCTGGTCTCGACCCGCCGCCCGGACGACATCGTCGCCGCGATCCGGGGATCACGGCGACGGAGCGGTCGTCCTTCGGGGCCGGGAGGCGCTTAAGCGGCGCACTCCAGGCAGATCGGTCCGAGCTTCTCCTCGTGGTCGATCTGCGAGCGGTGCTTCACGAGGAAGCAGCTCACGCACGTGAACTCGTCCGCCTGGGGCGGAAGGACCACGACGTCCAGATCGAGGTCGGACAGATCGGCACCGGGCAGTTCGAATCCGCCCGGGTTGTCGGCGTCATCGACGTCGACGACTCCGGACATCTTGTCGGGGACTCGCTCCTTCAGGGCCTCGATCGACTCGGAGTCGTCATCGGTCTTGCGGGGGGCGTCGTAGTCCGTAGCCATTCCCATCCACTTCTTATTTCTGCTGTTCAACAAATCGGCGGGGTCAGTGTGCATCACGACGCATCGATTCGCAAACCACCTCGAACGGCTCTTGACACCCGCTCGCCCCGCCTCCTTCCGCACCAACTTTCGACCCGCCCGGGGTATTCCCGGCCGATCGCCCGGGCGCGTGGCATCCTTGCCCGGTCCGCGTCCAGAAGGAGGGTCCCCACGATGATGGAACTGAAGGTGATCGGCGTCGAGGGCGGATCGCTCGTCCTCGTGTCCGAGGGCGGCGAGCGCTTCTCGGTCCGCATCGACGAGACGCTGCAGAGCCAGCTGCGGCCCCGGGTCCACACCCTCCCGCCGCGCGAGAAGCGCGTCTCCCCCCGCGAGATCCAGGCGCACATCCGCTCCGGGCTCTCCGCCGAGGAGGTCGCCGAGCTCACGGGCGCCGACCTGGGCTACGTCCAGCGCTTCGAGGGACCCGTCACGGCCGAGCGCGAGCACATCGTCGCCTCGGCTCTCGCCGTGCGCGTCTACACGACCACCGACCCCGATCCCCTCGAGGAGGGCACGCCGTTCGGCGACGTCATCCGCGACCGCCTCGCGTCCCTCGGCGCCGAGGGCGAGCAGTGGTCGAGCTGGAAGGAGGAGGAGGGCTGGGTCGTCAAGCTCCTCTTCCGCTCGGACGAGATCGACCACGACGCCCGATGGCGCTTCGACCCGCGGAAGGCACTGCTGTCGCCGCTGACCTCCGAGGCGATCACGCTCTCGCAGCAGGGCGAGATCCGGCCGACCCTCATCCCGCGCCTGCGCGCCGTCATCCCCGCCGCTGTCGACGAGCTCGCCACGCGCTTCGACCCGGAGTCCGCGGAGGCGCCGACCCGCTCCGCCCGGGCCGACCACCCCACGGCCGGCCGCCCCGCCGCGATGCCGCACGCCCGTCCGGCCGCCGTCCGCCCCTCCGACACGGAGCCGCAGCCGGCCCTCTCCGATTCCCCGCGGCCGATCTCCACGCTCCCCCGCCCCGTCACCAGCACGACGGAGCAGCGCGAGCGCAACCTCAACGACACCGCCGACCTGCTCGACGCCCTGCGGCGACGCCGGGGCGAGCGCGACCACGCCTCGAGCCTCCGCGTCCGCGAGGAGCCGGAGCCCGAGGCCGAGGCCGCTCCTCCGGTCGAGAAGGCGCCGGAGCCGCCGCGCACCGCTCCCCCGGTCCCCGAGCAGCCGTCGGGTGTGCGCGGGAGCCTCCGCCGGGGACGGGCGTCGATGCCGAGCTGGGACGAGATCGTCTTCGGGGCGCGCAGCGACGACTGACCCTCCGCGGGCGCGCGGCTCCGCCGAGGCGGACCGTGCGGTCGGAAACAGGCCCTCGGGCGCGGCTCAGGCCAGCGCGCCGAAGCGCAGGAGCGGAACCTGCGTCTCCTCCGGCGTGAGCGACCCGTGCTGCCCGATCATCGAGCGGCCGGAGGAGTCGTCCGCCGCGTAGTACGCGATGGTCCTCCGTGCCGCGATGAAGACGTCGCCCATCCGCTCGGCCGCCGCCGGCGAGACCTCGCCGAACCAGCCGCTCGCGGCCACCTCGTCGCTCGTCGCGATCCAGGCGCGCGCGCCCTCCGCCTCGATCCACCGCCGCGCCACCTGGTCGGGGTCCACGCCCGGCTCGAGGTGCAGCTGCAGGCAGCGGGGCTCTCCACCGAGGTGCCGGACGCCCTCGAGCAGCGGTCCCCGCTCGACGAGCACGTGCGAGGACGCCGGGACGTCCACGATGCCGTGGTCGGCGGTGACCAGCACGCTCTCCCGGGCGGAGAGCCCGCGGACCGCTCCGCCGATCTCGCCGTCGAGGAGCTCGAGCGCCGCCGTCCACTCCGGCGACTCCCAGCCGCGCGCGTGCGCCGCCTGGTCGAGCTCGGGGACGTAGAGGTACACGAGCTGGCGGCCGCCCTCGTCGAGCAGGGCGCGCGCGGCCGTGAAGCGCTCGGCGACGCCGCCGGCGGAGTGGTACTCGGCGCCGCGCAGGATCGCCCGAGTGAGACCGGAGCGGGCGTACCGCGCGGGGCCGATCACTCCGGCCCGGACACCGGCGGCCGAGGCCTGCTCGAAGAGCGTGGGGTGGGGCTGCCACGTCTCGGGCACCATGCCCTCGTCCCAGCCGGAGAGCTGGTTGACCAGGCGGTCGGACGCGCGGTCGAGCACGCGGTAGCCGACCATCCCGTGCCCGCCCGGGCGCAGGCCCGTCGTCAGGCTCGCGAGGGCCGCAGCGGTGGTCGTCGGGAAGCCCGAGACGAGCGTGGTGCCGCGGTTGAGGGCCGGAGCGAGCGTGCGCGAGTGTCCGGCGCGCCGGCGGAGGTTCGCGGCTCCCAGTCCGTCGACGAGGACGACCACGATCCGCTCGACGCGGGGCGAGCCGAACAGGCCCGGGCGGCCGAGGAGCGCGTCGAGGGCGCCCGGCAGGACGTCGGCGAGGCTCCGCCGCCCGTCGGGGGCTGGCGGTAGCATGTGGGTCATCGCGCCCAGTTTCGCACAGCGCCGCCGTCCCCGCCGGGCCGGTGCAGCGGAGCGTCCGCGTGCACGGGAGGGCCGGTCCCGTCCGCGAGGCGCCGTCCCCGCTCCGCCCGTCCCGCCGGGCGCCGCAGGGCGGTGCAGTCCCCCGCCGCCGTCCCGCGCCCGCCACCGAATCGAGTCATGAACGCTGCAGCCCCCTCCTCCGGATCCTCGCTCACCGAGCGCATCGAGGACGTCGACGTCTCGGCCGAGATGGAGGGGTCCTTCCTCGAGTACGCGTACTCCGTCATCTACTCGCGGGCCCTGCCCGACGCCCGCGACGGCCTCAAGCCGGTGCAGCGTCGGATCCTCTACATGATGAGCGAGATGGGGCTGCGGCCCGATCACGGCCACGTGAAGTCGGCCCGCGTGGTCGGCGAGGTGATGGGCAAGCTGCACCCGCACGGCGACGCCTCGATCTACGACTCCCTCGTGCGCCTCGCCCAGCCGTTCACGATGAGGGTCGCCCTCGTCGACGGGCACGGCAACTTCGGCTCCCTCGACGACGGCCCGGCCGCGTCCCGCTACACCGAGGCCCGCCTCGCCCCGGCCGCCACGGCCATGACCGAGCACCTCGGCGAGGACGTCGTCGACTTCGTCCCGAACTACGACAACTCGCACGACCAGCCCGAGGTCCTCCCCTCCGCGTTCCCGAACCTGCTGGTCAACGGCGCCAGCGGCATCGCCGTCGGCATGGCGACGAACATGGCGCCCCACAACCTCGTCGAGGTGGTCGGGGCGGCCCGGCACCTCATCGCCCACCCCGACGCGTCCCTGGACGACCTGATGTCGTTCGTCCCGGGCCCCGACTTCCCGAGCGGTGGCACGATCGTCGGCCTCGCCGGCGTGCGCGACGCCTACGCGACCGGGCGGGGCGGCTTCAAGACCCGCGCCCGCGTCTCGGTCGAGAGCATCACGGCGCGCAAGTCCGGCCTGGTCGTCACCGAGCTGCCCTACCTCGTCGGCGCCGAGAAGGTCATCGACAAGATCAAGGACGGCGTCCAGAACAAGAAGCTCAGCGGCATCTCGGACGTCACCGACCTCACCGACCGCGACAACGGCCTCCGGCTCGTCATCGGGATCAAGACCGGCTTCAGCCCGGACGCCGTCCTCGAGCAGCTCTACCGCTACACGCCCCTCGAGGACGCGTTCTCGATCAACAACGTCGCGCTGGTCGACGGCGGCCCGCGCACCCTCGGCCTGAAGGAGCTGCTGCAGGTCTACATCGGCCACCGGGTGCAGGTCGTCACCCGGCGGACCCGCTACCGCCTGCGCAAGCGCCAGGAGCGCCTGCACCTGGTCGAGGGCCTGCTCATCGCGATCCTCGACATCGACGAGGTCATCCAGCTGATCCGCGGGAGCGACGACACCGCGGCGGCGCGGGCCCGGCTGATCGAGGTCTTCGACCTCAGCACCCTGCAGGCCGACTACATCCTCGAGCTCCAGCTCCGCCGGCTCACGAAGTTCTCGCGCATCGAGCTCGAGACCGAGCGCGACACCCTCCTCGCCGAGATCGCCGAGCTCGAGGCCCTCCTCGCCAGCCGCTCCCGGATCGACGAGCTGGTCTCGGACGAGCTCGACGAGGTCGCCCAGCGCCTCGGGACCCCGCGGCGCACCCTGCTCACCGAGGCGCGCCCCTCCGTCGCCACCACCGGGCGGAAGGCCTCCGCGGTCCTCGAGATCGCGGACGTGCCCTGCCGGGTCCTGCTGAGCACCACCGGCCGCATGGTCCGGGTCGACCGCGACCCCGAGGCCGCTCCCCACCCCGAGCGCGCTACGCGCCGCTCGAAGCACGACGCCGTGCTCAGTGTGCTCGACACGACCAGCCGGACGGAGATCGGCGCGGTCACCAGCGCCGGCCGGCTCCTCCGCTTCTCGCCGGTCGACGTCCCCGCCGTCCCCTCCTCCTCGGTGCAGCTGGGGGCGGGCGTGCGGATGAGCGACTACCTCCCGCACCTGGCGAAGGACGAGCGGGTGCTCGCGCTCGTCGCTCTCGACGACGAGCGGCCGATCGCCCTCGGCACCCAGCAGGGCGTCGTCAAGCGCGTCGCGCCGGGCGAGCTGCCCAACCGCCCGGACATCGAGCTCATCGCCCTGAAGCCCGAGGACGCGGTCGTGGGCGCGGCCGCGTCGGCGGAGCAGGACGAGCTGGTCTTCGTCACCGGCGAGGCCCAGCTGCTGCGCTTCTCCGCGTCCGCCGTCCGCCCTCAGGGCAGGACGGCCGCGGGGATGGCCGGGGTGAAGCTCGCCGAGACCGACGACGTCGTGCACTTCGCCGTCGTCGCCGCCGAGGACCGGGACGAGGCCGTCGTGGCGACGGTCGCCGTCGACAGCTGGGCCCTCTCGGGGACCGACACCGGCAGTGCGAAGGTCTCGCCGTTCTCGGAGTTCCCCGCCAAGGGCCGGGCCACCGGCGGAGTCCGTGCGCAGCGCTTCCTGAAGGGCGAGACGGCCCTCGGGGTGGCCTGGGTCGGCCCCGGTCCCGCGCACGCCCTCGAGGCCGACGGCTCGGTCGCCGCGCTGCCCGACTCGGGGATGAAGCGCGACGGCTCCGGAGTGGCGCTCGCGGCGCCGATCGCGACGATCGGAGCGGCGCCCGAGGTGTTCTGAGCCCCGCGTCTCAGACGTCGATGCGGTCGCGCGACAGCGACTCCGACCCGCGGACGATGAACTCCTTGCGGGGTGCCACGTCGTTGCCCATCAGCAGCTCGAACACCCGGCCCGCGTTCTCGGCGTCGGCGACCCGCACCCGGCGGAGGGTGCGGCGCGAGCGGTCCATGGTCGTCGTGGCCAGCTGGTCCGCGTCCATCTCGCCGAGCCCCTTGTAGCGCTGGATCGGGTCCTGGTAGCGGCGGCCCGCCTTGCCGAGGGCCGCGAGCACGCTCTGCAGCTCCTTCTCGGAGTAGGTGTAGATCGTCTCGTTCGGCTTCTTCCCCGCGTTCATCACCACGAGCCGGTGCAGCGGAGGCACGGCGGCGAAGACGCGCCCCGCCTCGACGAGCGGCCGCATGTAGCGGAAGAAGAGGGTGAGCAGCAGGGTGCGGATGTGGGCGCCGTCGACGTCGGCGTCGCTCATCAGGATGATCTTCCCGTAGCGCGCGGCCGAGAGGTCGAAGGAGCGGCCGGAGCCTGCTCCGATCACCTGGATCATCGAGGCGCACTCGGCGTTCGAGAGCATGTCGGCGATGCTCGCCTTCTGCGTGTTGAGGATCTTCCCGCGGATCGGCAGCAGGGCCTGGTACTCGCTGTTGCGGGCGAGCTTGGCGGTGCCGAGGGCGGAGTCGCCCTCGACGATGAAGAGCTCGCTGTTCTCGACGTCGCTGCTGCGGCAGTCGACCAGCTTCGCCGGCAGCGAGGAGGACTCCAGCGCGTTCTTGCGGCGCTGCGTCTCCTTGTGCGCACGGGCCGAGATCCGCGACTTCATCTCGGCGACGACCTTCTCGAGGAGCTGCGAGGTCTGCGCCTTGTCCTCGCGGCGCGTCGAGGAGAACACAGCGCCCAGCGTCGAGGCGATGGTGGAGGCGACGATCGCGCGCACCGCGGGCGTGCCCAGCACCTCCTTCGTCTGGCCCTCGAACTGCGGCTCCGGGAGCCGCACCGTCAGCACGGCGCTGAGCCCGGCGAGCACGTCGTCCTTCTCGAGCTTGTCCGAGCCGACCTTGAGGCGGCGGGCGTTCGCCTCCACCTGCGAGCGGAGCAGCTTCAGCAGGCCCTGCTCGAAGCCGGTCTGGTGCGTGCCGCCCTTGGGCGTCGAGATGATGTTCACGAAGCTGCGCATCACCGTCTCGTAGCCGGTTCCCCAGCGCAGGGCGATGTCGACCTCGCAGGTGCGCTCCACCTCGGTGGGCACCATCGCGCCGCCGGGGGTCAGCACCGGCACGGTCTCGGTGAAGGTGCCCGAGCCGGTGAGGCGCAGCACCTCGGTCACGGGCGCGTCGGGGGCGAGGAACTCGACGAACTCCGAGATGCCGCCGTCGTAGCGGAACATCTCGGCGCGGCGCTCGTCCGCGCGGTCGTCGACGATGTCGATCGTCAGGCCGGGGACGAGGAACGCGGTCTGCCGGGCGCGCGTCACGAGGTCGTCCGTCTGGAACGACGCGCCCTTCGTGAAGATCTGCCGGTCGGCCCAGTAGCGCACGCGCGTGCCGGTGACGCCCTTGGCGACCTTGCCGACGACGGTCAGCTCCGACCCGTTCTCGAACGGCGTGAACGGAGCGTCGGGCGTGGGCTCGCCCCCGTCCGCGAAGCGACCGGGCTCCCCCCGGTGGAACGACATCCGGTAGGTGCGGCCGTTGCGGTCGACCTCGACGTCCAGGCGCTCCGAGAGCGCATTGACCACGGAGGCGCCGACGCCGTGCAGACCGCCGGACGCCGCGTAGGACCCCGAGCCGAACTTGCCGCCCGCGTGCAGCTTCGTGAACACGACCTCGACTCCGGAGAGCCCCGTCTTCGGCTCGATGTCCACCGGGATCCCGCGGGCGCGGTCGCGCACCTCGACGCTGCCGTCGGCGTGCAGGAGCACGCTGATCTCGGTCCCGTGCCCGGCCAGCGCTTCGTCGACGGAGTTGTCGATGACCTCCCAGAGGCAGTGCATGAGGCCGCGCGAGTCGGTCGACCCGATGTACATGCCGGGCCGCTTCCGGACCGCCTCGAGACCCTCGAGGACGGAGAGGTGACGGGCGTTGTAGTCGGTGGAGGCCATCCGCCCAGTCTACTTTCGGGAACCGCTCCGGCCGCGGTGGCGCGGCACTCGGCGACAGCACGATGGCCGCTCGGCGCGGGGCCCCTACGCGCAGAGCGAAATGCCGACCGATCGACTCCGTGCGGAAACAATCGCGTGCTTGGATGGGTTCCACTAAGCAGAGATCGAAGACCGAGTGCAGGAGGCCAAGTCATGTCGACCACAGCAACCCAGAACGGCGTGGACGAGCTCGCCGGTGCCCACCAGCTCTCCGCCGCCGACCGCTGCGACAGCTGCGGTGCGCAGGCGTACATCCGAGTGGTCGTGAACAACGGAGAGCTGCTGTTCTGCGCACACCACGGGAAGAAGTACCAGGAGAAGCTCTCCAGCATCGCCCAGAGCTGGCACGACGAGTCCGCCCGGCTCTTCGAGGAGCAGCGCCCCTAGCGCGTCCCCGATCAGCCCGGACGGCGCGTCAGCGCCCTACCGACCGACACCGAGCCGCTTCGCGATCACTTCGCGAGCGGCTCGTGCCGTTTCATCGACCAGGCGGAACCGCTCGTCCGACGGGGAGTAGGCGTCGCCGAGGGCGCGCCGCAGGATCGCATCCGCGAGCGAGGGGTTCTTCGCGAGGACGGGGCCGTGCAGGTGCGTGCCGAGAAGGCCCCCCACTGCGTAGCCCTCGTGGCCGGCACCGTCGCCGGTGCCGTGCAGCACTCGGCCGAGCGCATGCTCGGGCGCGACCCCGGTCATCCGGCGCTCGTGGTTCTCGAAGCCGACGAGGACGCCGCCCGGAGTCTCGACGACGAGGTCGTCGGTCGCGCGCTCACCCGTGACCGAGTCGCCGGGGAACAGTCCGATCCCCCGGGCACCGCCCGCGGCCGTGCTGATCGCGCCGGCCAGCATCTCCCAACCGGCTCCGACAGCGATCACCTGGGTGCCCCGATCGACCCAGGCGCGCAGCGTCGGCGCGATCTGGTGGAGGAGCGCCAGGACGCCCGGGAGGTCCTCGTCCGCTCCGGTTCCGGCGACCAAGACGTCCGGACGGACCTCGGCGTCGGAGGCGGTCGCCAGCGGCACGACCTCCGCCTCGACGCCCGACCAGCGCGCCCGAGCCGCGAGGACCCGGGCGTTCGCCGCGTCGCCGTTGCTGTCCAGGACATCGGGAGAGAGCACGGCGATGCGGAGGGTGGTCACGCGGTCTCCTCGCGGTTGGTGACGAGCTGCAGGTGCGCACGCGTGCGGCGCATCGAATCGGCCGAGAAGACGATGGTCTTCCGGCCGGAGGCGGGGGTCGGCAGAGCGAGGAACGCGTCGAGCGCGCGACCCAGGTCCTCGTCGACGGAATCGACGCGCACGCCGTCGTAGCGCAGGTGCAGCGCCGCCTCGTGCGCCTTCGACCCCGAGACGACCCTGACATGCCCGAGCACGGAGGTGTCCACGGGCCAGAAGTAGGAGGGGTCTCGGACGTCGGAGCCGATCGCCAGCATGATCTGATCGGTCCCCTCGGGGATCTCCGCGATGTTCAGACGGTAGCTCGCCGGGTTCTGGACCAGGACGAACTCGACCTCCTGGCCGCGCACCGTGACGATCTCGCCCCGCCCGAAGACGGGGTCGATGCTCGAGAGCGCGGAGGCGGCGAGAGCCGGGTCGAAACGCTCGGCGAGTACGGCGCGGGCCGTGGAGACGGCGGCCGCGGCGTCGACCGCGTAGTGGACGCCCCGTGCGGGGAGCCGGACCTCGAGCGGGTCGCCGTCGCTGACGATGCGCGCGGCCGCTCCCGTCGTGCTCTCGACGACGGTGGTGGCGCGGTCGGCTCCGGCCTCCGCCTCCGCGGCGTAGCCCAGGCCACCGGACGCGGACTCGCGGACGGAGGAGGAGACGCCGTACCAGCGGATCCGCTCGTCGGGAAGGGTGGTCGCGACGTCGGCGACGTGGCGGTCGTCGGCGTTCAGCACGACGGGACCGGTCGCGCGGGAGGCGATGGTGCCGAGCATCCGGGCGACCATCGCCGGATCGAAGAAGCGGTCGATCTGGTCGACCACGACGTTCGTCAGAAGGACGACGCGGGGGTGCATCCGGGGCGCGAGGCGCGCGCCGTGACCCTCGTCCATCTCGAGAACGGCGATGTCCGCGTCGATCCGTCCGCGGAGGTCGGCCCGTTCCAGCAGCGCGGACGTCAGCCCCTGCGCGATGTTGGCCGTCGAGGGATTGGTGAAGACCCGGAGCCCGTGCGCGCGGAGGACCGCGACCAGCATCTTGGTCGTGGTCGACTTGCCCGCCGATCCCGTGACGACCACGAGGCCATCCCGGAACCCGTCGAGCACCGCGGGCAGGAACCCCGGCGCGACGCGGTTCACCACGAGTCCGGGCACGGCGGATCCCCCGCCGGGCTTCCGGACCCGCGCGGCGAACCGGGCGGCCCTCCCGAGGAGGACCGCCGGCGCGTAGCGGATCACCGGCCTACTCGAGGTAGTCGCGGAGCGACTGCGAGCGGGACGGGTGGCGGAGCTTGGCCATCGTCTTGGACTCGATCTGACGGATGCGCTCGCGCGTCACGCCGAAGGTGTCGCCGATCTGATCCAGTGTCTTCGGCATGCCGTCGCCGAGGCCGAAGCGCATGCGGATCACGCCGGCCTCGCGCTCCGAGAGCGAGTCGAGCAGCGACTCCAGCTGCTTCTGCAGCATGGTGAAGCCCACGGCGTCGGCCGGGACGACCGCCTCGGTGTCCTCGATGAGGTCGCCGAACTCGCTGTCGCCGTCCTCGCCGAGGGGCGTGTGCAGCGAGATCGGCTCGCGCCCGTACTTCTGCACCTCGATGACCTTCTCGGGGGTCATGTCGAGCTCGCGCGAGAGCTCCTCGGGCGTGGGCTCGCGGCCCAGGTCCTGCAGCATCTGGCGCTGCACGCGGGCCAGCTTGTTGATGACCTCGACCATGTGCACCGGGATGCGGATGGTGCGCGCCTGGTCGGCCATCGCACGGGTGATCGCCTGGCGGATCCACCACGTCGCGTAGGTCGAGAACTTGAAGCCCTTGGTGTAGTCGAACTTCTCGACCGCACGGATGAGGCCCAGGTTGCCCTCCTGGATGAGATCGAGGAACTGCATCCCGCGACCGGTGTAGCGCTTGGCGAGGCTGACGACGAGGCGGAGGTTCGCTCCGAGCAGGTGGCTCTTCGCACGCTGGCCGTCCTTCGCGACCCAGCGCAGCTCGCGGACGAGCTCCGGGCTGAGGTCGGTCGAGTTGGCGAGCTTGTCCTCGGCGAACAGGCCGGCCTCGATGCGCATCGCGAGCTCGACCTCCTCGGCCGCGTTCAGGAGCGCGACCTTGCCGATCTGCTTGAGGTAGTCCTTGACCGGGTCGGCGGTGGCGCCGGTGATCGCGGTCGAGTAGACCGGGACCTCGTCGTCCTCCCCGCCGAAGGACAGCACGAGCGCGCCGCTCGGGAGCGGCTCGGCCGGAGCGGCGACGGCAGCGGCGGCCGGGGCCTCCGGCGTCTCCGCGTCGTCCTTCGCGTCGGTCTCGGTGTCCTCGGCGACGACCTCGGTCTCCTCGTCCTCCGCGGCCTCGTCGGCGTCGGTCGGCTCCTCCTCGGTGTCGGCGGGAGCGGCGGCCTTGGTCGTGGCGCGCGAGCGGGTCGTCTTGGCCGCGGTGGTCTTGGCCGCCGTGGCCTTCGCCGCGGGCTTGCGCGTCGCGGGCTTCTTGGTGGTCGTCGTCACGTCGTCGTCGACGGCGTCGAGCGTTGCGGTCTTGGTAGCTCTGGTGGCCATGGCGGCACCTCTCCATCCGTTGCGTCCCGGGGGCGGGCGGCGCGGGAGGGCGTCGTCCGTCGGTGGGCATTACGAGGACCCATGTCAAGTCGAGGACGTCGCACGCCCGACGTGGGCCTGGTGCTCCTCGACCCGAACGGGTCCTATTGACAATTATTGCACGTCTGAGTAGTGCAGCCGTGCGGTGCGGTGCGAGTGGGGCTCGATCCGACGGGATCCGGGCCGCTCAGCTGGGACATCGCGTCTGCAGAAGGGCGGATCGACGGGGACGACCGTCAGCGCCCCGCGCGGCCGCGGCGCATCCGGTCACTCAGTGCAACCCAGAGGGGGGCCACTGTTATTCCCTCGTCCTCGGCCAGGCGGCGGCGGGTCCGGCGGCGCGCGACGACGAGTCCGACGACTCCGGCGCCGACCACCACGTACTGCACGCACCACGCCAGGCGGAAGTGCTCGAGCGAGTAGGTCTGCTCCGAGGAGGCGCCGGGACCGGCCAGCGCGTCGAGGATCAGGCCGATCGCGAACATCATCGTGAAGCTGGCCAGGAACCCGCCCACGTTGACGACTCCGTTGGCCGCGCCGAGGCTCCGCGAGGGGTTGAACGTGCGGGCGAAGTCGAATCCGATCATGGAGCCGGGGCCGCCCGCTCCGACCACGATCAGGAGCAGAACGACGAGCCAGTACGGCGGGACGCCGGGCCAGAGCAGCACGACGGTCCAGGCGGCCGCCATCGCCGAGACGATCCCGAGCACGAGGTTGCTGCGGCGCATGGGGTGGCGCGCGGTCAGGACGCCGAGCACCGGCCCGACGACGATCCCCGCGATGACGACGATCGTGAGGGTCGGCGCGGCGACGGTCGGAGGCAGGCCGATCGCGTAGACGAGGAAGGGGTAGCCCCAGAGCAGGGTGAAGACCGTCCCGGAGGACTGCGTGACGAAGTGCGACCAGAACCCGAGCTGCGTGCCGGGCCGGCGCAGGCTCACTCCGAGCTGCGCGATCGTCGCCCGGAGCGTCGGCGGCACCACGGTGATCGGCTCGGTGCGCGGCGGGACGTCGGCGACCAGGAGGAGCACGCCGAGGAAGGACACGGCCCCGAGGGCGGCGGCGCTGAGGAACGCGGGCTCCCAGCCGAACGTGTGGAGGATCGCCGCGAACGGGAGTGCGGAGAGGATCTGGCCCACCTGGCCGATGTTGCCGATCCACTGCGAGAGCTGCGGCACGATCGGTCCTCTGAACCAGGTGACTGTGAGGCGGATGACGGAGGTGAAGATCGCGGCGTCCCCCGCTCCCAGCAGGATCCGCCCGACGATCGCGACGCCGATGCTCGGTGCGATCGCGACCACGATCTGACCCGCCATCATCAGGGCCGTGCCCGAGAGGATCAGGGTCCGCGGGCCGAACCGGTCGATGAGGATCCCGACCGGGATCTGCATCCCGGCGTAGACGATCAGCTGGACGACGGCGAGCGACGAGAGGACGGCGGCCGCCACTCCGAACCGCTCCGCGGCGTCCACTCCCGCGACGCCCAGCGTCGTGCGGTCCAGGACCGCGACGAGGTAGGCGAACGCTCCGGCACCGAAGACGAACCAGGCTCGACGATCACGCACTCGTCCGATCCTACGGCCGCTCAGGGGGCGGTGGGCTCCTCGCCCGGGCGGCGGATCGCGAGGAACTTCTCGAGCTCGGCGGCGATCGCGTCGGCGCTGGGCACGAAGCCGTCCTCGTCGGTGAGCGGCGAGCGGAGGCTCGTCCCCTCCATGTAGGTGTCGTGACGGGCCTCCAGGGCCGAGACCAGCTTCCGCAGCTCGTCGTTGCCGCCGACCTGCTCGTCGACCTTGCCGAGGAAGTCCCGCCCGCTCTCGCGCAGGCGGTCCGTGGGGAAGATGAGGCCGGTCGACGCCGAGATGCTCTCGAGCGCCGCGACCGCCGCCTGCGGGTACTCGGTGTCCGACAGGTAGTGGGGTATGAGCAGGGCGAAGCCGACCACGGTCAGGCCGCGCTCGAACAGGCGCAGCTCAAGCAGGTGGAGGACGTTCGAGGGCACCTGCGTGTGCGGCTTCCAGACCGACATCGCCTCGATCAGGTCCTCGCGGTTGCCGCTCACGGTGACGCCGACCGGCCGGGTGTGCGGCACGGGCATCGGGATCGCCTGGACCCACGTGGTCGAGGCGACATCGAGCCGCTCGAGGAGGGAGACCACCGCGCGGGTGAAGCGCTCCCACTGGAAGTCGGGCTCGAAGCCGGTGAGCAGGAGGAACGGCTGGTGCAGCTCGTCGTGTGCGAGCGAGAGCCGGAGCATCGCCGGACGGTAGTCCGTCAGATGGTCCTGGTCGAACGTGATGATGGGGCGGCGGGCCCGGTAGTCGAGCAGCTGATCCTGGTCGAAGACCGCGACGTCGCGGTGCTCGAGCGTCTCGAAGAGGTACTCGCCCAGCTGCCCCACGGCTCCACCGGCGTCGGCCGAGCCGGTGAGGCCCGCGACGAGGTGCAGCCCGCGCGGGATCTCGAACAGGTCTTCCGGATCCAGCATGCGTCCAGTCTAAACGGGGGTCCCGGCGCCCCGGCCGGGTCCGCTGAGCCCTCAGCGAACAGCGCCTAGCATTGCCGCCATGCCCCTCTCCTCTCTCGAGTACTCGACCGTTCCCGCCTCCGACATCGACACCGACGCCCTCGTCCTCGGCGTCGCACCGGGACCCGACGGTCCCCGGCTCGTCGGCGCGGAGGGCTTCGAGGAGCTGGCCCCCGCGCTGAGCGCGCTCGGCGCGACCGGCGCAGCCGAGACGCTCGTGCGCGTGCCGTCCTCGGTCCGTGCCGGAGTGATCGTCCTCGTCGGCCTCGGCTCGGCGGAGCCCGACGACGCCGCGCTGCGGAACGCCGCGGGCGCCGCCGTCCGCCTGCTCGCGGGGTCCGCCTCCGTCGCCCTCTCCCTCCCGGCCGGCTCCGACGGCACGCTCGCCGCGGTCGCCGAGGGCGCCGCGCTCGGCTCCTACTCCTTCACCGCCTTCCGCGGCAGCACCGCCGCCGCCGCGAAGGCGCCCGTCGAGCACGTCGTCCTGCTGGGCGGCGGCGAGTCGGCCGACCCCGCCGTCCTGGACCGCGCGCTCGTGCTCGGCCGCGCGGTCGGCACGGTGAAGGACCTCGTCAACACTCCCCCGTCGCACCTCTACCCGCAGACGCTGGCCGAGGCCGTGCAGACCGGCGCAGAGGGCCTGCCCCTCGAGGTCACCGTCTGGGACGAGAAGGCCCTCGCGGAGGAGGGGTTCGGGGGCATCCTCGGAGTCGGCAGCGGCTCCTCCCGTCCGCCCCGCCTCGTGAAGGTCGCCTACGCGCCCGAGGGCGCGAGCACCCACCTCGCCCTGGTCGGCAAGGGCATCACCTTCGACAGCGGCGGACTCTCGCTCAAGCCGCCGGCCTCGATGATCGGGATGAAGACCGACATGGCGGGCGCGGCGACCGTCTTCGCCGTGGTGCGCGCCATCGCCGAGCTCGGCCTCCCGCTCCGCGCGACCGCCTGGCTCTGCATCGCCGAGAACCTCCCCTCCGGGACCGCGATCCGCCCGGACGACGTGCTGACCGTGCGCGGCGGGACCACGGTGGAGGTGCTGAACACCGACGCCGAGGGCCGGCTGGTGCTCGCGGACGGCCTGGTCGCCGCCAGCGAGGAGCAGCCCGACGCGATCATCGACGTCGCGACGCTGACCGGCGCCTCCGTGGTCGCCCTGGGAAACCGGACCGTCGGCGCCCTGGGCGACGACGAGCTGGTCTCGCGCGTCCTCGACGCCGCCCGCGCGGCGGGAGAGCCCTTCTGGCAGATGCCCCTCCCCGCGGAGCTGCGGCCGCTGCTCAACTCCGACATCGCCGACATCGCGAACGTCAAGCCGGGCAACACCGCCGGGGGCATGCTCCTCGCCGGCCACTTCCTCCGCGAGTTCGTCGGGAAGCGCGGCGAGGGCGAGGACGCCGCCACGATCCCGTGGGCGCACCTCGACATCGCCGGTCCGTCGAGCAACGGCGGCGCCGGCCACGGCTTCACCGGAGCAGGCGCCACGGGCGTCTCGGTGCGCGCCCTGATCGCTCTGGCCGAGGGCTTCGCGAGCGCGTAGTAGGGTCGACGGGGCGGGAGATCCCGCCTCGTCCCCCCTCCCGATCCGCTCGGCGCCCAGCGCCGGAGCCGGTCGGCCGGGAAGCGGGACCGCACGTCGCGAGGGAGTCACTGGGTGTCGGAAGAGCGCTACGACCTGGTCGTGCTCGGAGGTGGCAGCGGCGGGTACGCGGCGGCCCTCCGGGCGACGCAGCTCGGGATGAGCGTCGCGCTCGTGGAGCGCGACAAGCTCGGCGGCACCTGCCTGCATCGCGGGTGCGTGCCCACCAAGGCACTCCTGCACGCCGCCGAACTGGCGGACGGCGCCCGTGAGGGAGAGAAGTACGGCGTGCTCTCGAGCTTCGCCGGGATCGACATGGCAGGCGTCACGCGCTACCGCGAAGGAGTGGTCGCCGGCAAGTACAAGGGGCTGCAGAGCCTCGTGTCCTCGCGCGGCATCACGGTCGTCGCGGGCGAGGGCCGCCTCACCGCGCCCGGCACGGTGACGGTCGGCGAGCACGTGCTCCACGGAGCATCGGTCGTCGTCGCCACCGGGTCCGCCTCCCGCACCCTCCCCGGGATCGAGATCGGCGGCCGCATCCTGACGAGCGACCAGGCTCTCGAGCTCGACCACGTGCCCGCGAGCGTCGTCGTCCTCGGCGGCGGCGTGATCGGCGTCGAGTTCGCGAGCGTCTGGCGCTCGTTCGGCGCCGAGGTCACGATCATCGAGGCACTCCCCCACCTCGTCCCCAACGAGGACGAGAGCGTCAGCAAGCAGCTGGAGCGCGCCTTCCGCAAGCGGGGCATCGCCTTCCAGCTGGGCTCCCGCGTCGCGTCGGTCTCGCAGAGCGAGGGCGGCGTCTCCGTGGTGCTCGAGAGCGGCGCCACGGCGGAGGGCGAGATCCTGCTGGTCGCCGTCGGCCGCGGCCCGGTGACCGCGGGCATCGGCCTCGAGGAGGCCGGGGTCCGCCTCGACCGCGGCTACGTGCTGACCGACGAGCGCCTGCAGACCTCCGTCCCCGGCGTGTACGCCGTGGGCGACATCGTGCCGGGACTCCAGCTCGCGCACCGGAGCTTCCAGCAGGGGATCTTCGTCGCGGAGGAGATCGCCGGCCTGGGCCCGCAGGTCGTCTCGGACGTCAACGTCCCGAAGGTGACCTACAGCGACCCCGAAGTGGCCTCCGTCGGCCTCGGCGAGGCCCGGGCGATCGCCGAGTACGGCGCCGAGCGCGTCGCCGTGCACGACTACGGCCTCGGCGGCAACGCCCGGAGCACGATCATCGGGACCACCGGCTCCGTGAAGGTCGTGCGCCTGGTCGACGGCCCCGTCGTCGGCGTGCACATGGTCGGAGCCCGCGTCGGCGAGCTGATCGGCGAGGCTCAGCTCATCGTGAACTGGGAGGCGCACCCCGAGGACGTCGCGCCCCTCGTGCACGCGCACCCCACTCAGAACGAGGCGCTCGGCGAGGCGCACCTCGCTCTGGCCGGGAAGCCGCTGCACGCCCTGTAGAACCACTGCGGTGCGGCGACCCGCCGCTTCCGCATCAGTAAGCTGGACATCGAAACACAAGCGTCTTAAGGAGACAGGCTCATGAGCGAATCCGTCAGCCTCCCGGCACTCGGAGAGAGTGTCACGGAAGGAACGGTCACCCGCTGGCTGAAGAACGTCGGGGACCGCGTCGAGGTGGACGAGCCCCTGCTCGAGGTCTCGACCGACAAGGTCGACACCGAGATCCCGTCGCCCGTCGCGGGCGTGATCGAGGAGATCCTCGTCCAGGAGGACGAGACCGTCGAGGTCGGCGCCGAGCTGGTGCGCATCGGCGACGGCTCCGGAGCGGCGTCGGCGTCCAAGCCCGAGGCTCCCGCCGAGGAGGCCCCCGAGGTCCAGGCCGCCGAGACCGAGCCCACCGACGAGGCGACCCCGTCGGTCGACGCCGAGAGCGACGCCGAGGCTCCCGCCCCCGCCGAGCCCGAGCCCGCCCCGGCCGCCGAGAAGCCCGCCGCGCCCGAGGCCGCGGCCCCCGCTCCGTCGGCTCCCGCGCCGGCCGCCGCCGCGCCGGCCCCCGCTGCCGCCGCGCCCGCCGCCTCCCCGGAGCCCACCGACTCCAACCCCGGCTACGTCACCCCGCTCGTGCGCAAGCTCGCGGGCGAGAACGGCATCGACCTCTCCACCCTCACGGGAAGCGGAGTCGGTGGCCGCATCCGCAAGCAGGACGTCCTCGACGCGGTCGAGGCCGCCAAGTCGGCTCCGGCCGCCCCGGTCTCGGCGCCCGCCGCCGCAGCCGCGAAGGCCGCGCGCACCCCGCTCGAGACCTCGCCCCTCCGCGGCACCACGCAGCCGATGTCGCGCCTGCGCAAGGTCCTCGCTCAGCGCGCCGTCGAGTCCATGCAGACGAGCGCTCAGCTCACCTCGGTCATCGAGGTCGACGTCACGGCGGTCGCCCGCTTCCGCGACTCGGTCAAGAAGAGCTTCCAGGAGAAGACCGGCGCCAAGCTGTCCTTCCTCCCGTTCTTCGCCCTCGCAGCGGCTGAGGCACTCAAGGCCTACCCGGTGATCAACTCGACGCTCGACGGCGAGTCGATCGTCTACCCGGACCACGAGAACATCAGCATCGCCGTCGACACCGAGCGCGGCCTGCTGACCCCGGTCCTCAAGAACGCCTCCGAGCTGAACCTCGCGCAGATCGCCTCCACCATCGGCGACCTGGCCGAGCGCACCCGCAACAACAAGCTCAAGCCGGACGAGCTCGCCGGCGGCACCTTCACGCTGACCAACACCGGTTCGCGCGGAGCCCTCTTCGACACGCCCGTCGTGTTCCTGCCGCAGACCGCGATCCTCGGCACCGGCATCGTCACCAAGAAGCCGGCCGTCGTGCAGGTGGACGGCGCTGACGCCATCGCGATCCGCTCGACCGTCTTCCTCGCGCTCTCGTACGACCACCGCACGGTCGACGGAGCCGACGCGGCGCGCTTCCTGGTCGCGATCAAGGAGCGCCTCGAGGAGGGCTCGTTCGAGAACGACCTCGGCATCTGAGCCGCTCCTCCTGAGCGCGCCTCTCACGAGGGTGCTCCGGCGTAGACGTCGCGGATGAGCCAGCCGGCCTCCGTCCTGATGATCAGGACGGAGGCCGCTGTCGTTCCCGGGGTCGTCCGGAGGTGCACCACGGCCGACGCCCCGTACACGTCGACGAGGACCGCCGAGACCTCTCCCGTCGTCGGGACAGCGGAGGCGGGGCCGCCAGCCGCGTCGTCGAGCGGCGAGTCCGCCGTGACCAGCCCGCGGGCGCACTCCCGGTCACCGCACAGGCGCACCGCGTCGATCAGCACCTCCGCCGCCTGCTCGGCGTCGAGCGAGGCCGACGCGACCGGAGCCGGCGATGCCGCGGTCGTCGCCTCCGCCCGCGGAGTCGACCGTGTCGGGACGGGCGCGGCTCCGGTGGACGCCTCCGCGTCCTGCACCTGCCGACCGGGCCCGCCCGCGAGCGAACCGGCGAGCACCGCTCCCAGCACGATCGCCGTCCCGACGGACAGCGGTCCCCGACGCCGGACGACGAACACCCGGAGGCGGTCCTGCCATCCGTCGAGCGGATGGACGCGCCGATGCCGGGCAGCAGGAGTGAGCACCGCCTCCCGACCAGGTGCATCCGCTCCGGACGTCGGCAGCGCCCGGACCGCCTCGCCGATCCCCTGCGGATCCGCGAGTCCGTAGAGGCCGCCCTCTAGCGCCAGCAGGTCGCGGTGCCGCGCGAGTGCGGCGACCGGCAGCTCCGGGCAGAGCATCCCGAGGCGCTCCAGGACCCGCTGCAGCGCGTCGCGCGCCGCACGCGGGGTGTCGACGGCGGACGTCGTCAGCAGCAGCAGGGGCCGGCCCTCCTCCGTCAGGCCGATGTCGTCCGTCGTCGGACCCAGCCAGGCTCCCTCGAGTGCGGCCGAGCGGACGGCTCCGACCACGGGGGCGAGCAGGGTGACCGCGGCGCCGAGTCCGATCCCCCGCTCGACCCGCAGGAACCTCTCGAGCGTGGCGACGACGGGAGGAGCGGTCGAGACGACGCACCTCCTCGGAGACGACTCCACTCGGACGATGCGCTCGCGGTGGCGGTGCTCGGCGAGACGAGCCACCGGCGAGGCCTGCAGCGCCTCGCCGTCCCGGGGCCGCATCGTCCTCTCGACCGCCGGTGGGGCGTCCGGCTCAGGCGTCCGCCGCCTCCCCGTCCGCACTCCGCCGCTCCTCCGGCGCTGGACCGTCCCGCTGCTCGTCATGAGGGGAGCCTGACCGCAGACCGCGGCGGAGGATGCGCGCCGATCCCGATCAGTGGAGGGATCGGCGCACGCGCCCTCTGTGGAGGAGCCGGATCCGCGTCCGGGGTCCGCCGCCGCGCTCCCGCTCGGTATCCTTGACATCATGGCACGCAGCACGGAACCGTCGACGAAGGCGGTCAAGGAACCCGGACGTCTCAAGCAGATGTGGCAGGTGTTCCAGATGACCCGCCGCTACGACAGCAGCGCCGTCTGGATCATCCTCCTCGCGCTCCTGCTCCCGATCCTGCTCGGCGTGCTCCTCGGCGTCCTGCTCGGCAACGGCAACGGCTTCGTGATCGCGCTGTGGATCGTCGTGGGCGTGATGGCCGGACTCGTCGCCGGACTCGCGGTGCTCTCGCGTCGCGCCGAGCGCGCCGCCTACGGCCAGATCGCCGGGCAGCCCGGCGCGGTCGGCGCCGTACTGCGCAGCGGCCTGCGCGGCACCTGGACCGGCGGGGAGATGCCCGTCGCCGTCAACGGCAAGACCCAGGACGCGGTCTACCGTGCTGTCGGCCGCGGAGGCGTCGTGCTGATCGCGGAGGGCCCCGCCTCCCGCACCAAGCGCATGCTCGAGGACGAGCGGCGCAAGGTGTCGCGGATCCTGCCGAACGTCCCCGTCACCTTCGTGCACGTCGGCTCGGACGCCGACGCGACTCCGCTGCACAAGGTGCCGAGCCGCCTCTCGAAGACGAAGAAGGTCCTCACCAAAGCCGAGGTCCTCGCGGTGAAGAACCGGCTCTCCTCGCTCAACACGTCGCTGCCCATCCCGAAGGGCGTCGACCCCTTCAAGGTGCGCCCGCAGCGCTCGCGCTGACGCACGACACGACAGGCCGGTCGGGATCGCTCCCGACCGGCCTGCTCCGTCTGCGTCACCCTCAGTAGCGGACGAGCACCGTCCCGGCCACCTTGTCGTGGAAGCCGCGCTGATCCGAGTCCCAGACGAGCGCCGGCACCAGCACGGCCAGCAGCACCGAGCGCACGATCGGGCGCCACACGCCGACCCAGCCACCGCCGAGCCGGATGACGCGCATCCCGAGCAGGCGGTGCCCGATGCTGCCGCCGATGGTGGGGATGAAGACGACCTGCAGCAGGACGAACAGCAGCAGGCTCGCCCAGCGGTCGTAGTCGAAGAACGCGAGCGACAGGAGGGCGGCGACGGCGAAGTCGACGGCCAGGGCGGCGATGCGGCGGCCGGACCGTCCGACCGAGAGGCGGCCTTCTCGAGGGAGGCCGAGGCGCTCCCCCGGGTACGAGCTCGGGGCGGCGTCGGCGAAGGTCCTGCGGTCGGCGGCTGGCATCCTCCGATCCTATCCGCGGCGTCTCGGAGCGGCCCGAGGTGCGGCCGGTCCGGCCCGCGACGTGGAGCCCGACCCCGGACGCGCCCCGTAACATGTCGGAAACAACAGGGACACGGTGGGGAAACCCCCCGTCACTACCCTGGAACGGCTGCGCTCTGCAGCACCCCGTTACGCCATTGGAGACCTTTGCATGTTTAAAGATTCTTCCGAGGTGCTCACGTTCATCAAGGACACGGACGTCAAGTTCCTCGACATCCGGTTCACCGATCTCCCCGGTGTCCAGCAGCACTTCAACATCCCCGCCTCGACAGTCGACGAGGAGTTCTTCTCCGTCGGCCAGCTCTTCGACGGGTCCTCGATCCGCGGATTCGCGAACATCCACGAATCGGACATGCAGCTGATCCCTGACGTGACCACCGCCTACGTGGACCCGTTCCGCGTCGAGCGCACGCTGATCCTCGTCTTCGACATCTACAACCCGCGCAACGGCGAGATCTACTCGAAGGACCCCCGCCAGGTCGCGAAGAAGGCCGAGAAGTACCTCGCGTCGACCGGTATCGCCGACACCGCGTTCTTCGCCCCCGAGGCGGAGTTCTACATCTTCGACGACGTCCGCTACGAGGTCACGCAGAACTCGGCGTTCCACTCCGTCGACTCGGTCGAGGGCGCCTGGAACTCCGGACGCGTCGAGGAGGGCGGCAACCTCGGCAACAAGACTCCCTACAAGGGCGGCTACTTCCCCGTCAGCCCGGTCGACAAGCAGGCCGACCTCCGCGACGACATCTGCCTCAAGCTGATCGACGCCGGCCTCATCCTCGAGCGCTCCCACCACGAGGTGGGCACCGGCGGCCAGGCCGAGATCAACTACCGCTTCGACACGATGGTCCACGCGGCGGACGACATCCTGAAGTTCAAGTACATCGTCAAGAACACGGCGGAGCAGTGGGGCAAGACCGCCACGTTCATGCCGAAGCCGCTCTTCGGCGACAACGGCTCGGGCATGCACACCCACCAGTCGCTGTGGAACGACGGCACGCCGCTGTTCTACGACGAGAACGGCTACGGCGGTCTCTCGGACCTCGCGCGCTGGTACATCGGCGGCCTGCTCAAGCACGCCCCCGCCGTCCTCGCGTTCACGAACCCGACGGTCAACTCCTACCACCGCCTGATCCCGGGCTTCGAGGCGCCGGTCAACCTGGTGTACTCGGCCGGCAACCGCTCCGCGTCCATCCGCATCCCGATCACGGGCACCAACCCGAAGGCCAAGCGCATCGAGTTCCGCGCGCCCGACGCCTCCGGCAACCCGTACCTCGCGTTCGCCGCGCAGCTGATGGCGGGCCTCGACGGCATCAAGAACCGCATCGAGCCGCACGAGCCGGTCGACAAGGACCTCTACGAGCTGCCCCCCGAGGAGGCGAAGCTCATCCCGCAGGTCCCCGCGACCCTCGGCGAGGCGCTCGACGCCCTCGAGGCCGACCACGACTTCCTCCTCCAGGGCGGCGTGTTCACTCAGGAGCTCATCGACACCTGGATCGAGTACAAGCGCGAGAAGGAGATCAAGCCCCTCGCGCAGCGTCCTCACCCGTTCGAGTTCGAGCTGTACTACGGGGTCTGATCCCGCAGCACTGCAGCAGGGCCGTTCCTCCTCGGAGGGGCGGCCCTGCGCCGTTCCCGGCGCCCGGCGTCAGCGGTAGGAGGGGGTGTCCTCCGCCGCCGGCCCGTAGAACAGCCGCTCGAAGACCGCGCGGGAGCGGCGGGTCACTCCGAGGTAGTCGTCCTCGAGCGCCGTCGCGGACCCTGCCGGATACTCCAGCAGGCGAGCGACGCCCTCGAGCTGACGGCGGTCGGTCGGGAGGACGTCGCTGGTGCGGTTGCCCCAGAGGGTGGTGCCCGAGCGGACGCGGGAGGCGAGGATCCACGCGGCGCGCAACCGCTCCGCGTCCTGCGGGCCGATCATGCCCTCCTCCTCCGCGACGGCGAGGGCGGTGAGGGTCGAGGTCGTCCGGAGCGCCGGGGTCCGCCGCGCATGCTGCAGCTGGAGGAGCTGCACCAGCCACTCGACGTCGCTCAGCGATCCGCGGCCGAGCTTGAGGTGCCGGCGGGGGTCGGCTCCCTGCGGCAGGCGCTCGCTCTCGACCCGTGCCTTGATCCGCTTCACCTCGCGGATGTCGCGGTCGGAGACCGCCCCCGGATAGCGGACCCCGTCGGCCAACTCCTCGAAGTCCTCGATGAGCGACCGGTCCCCCGCCACTCCCCGCGCCCGCAGCAGCGCCTGCGCCTCCCAGGTCAGGGACCAGCGGGCGTAGTAGGCGCGGTAGGAGTCGAGGGAGCGCACGAGCGGCCCGTTCTTGCCCTCGGGCCGCAGGTCGGCGTCGAGGTCGAGCGGCAGGCGGGAGTCCTCCGTGAGCCGGACCAGCTCGGCGACGACGAACTGCGAGTAGAGCTGGGCCTGGTGGGGCTCGGCCGTGCCGGGGCGCTGGACGTACATCACGTCGGCGTCGGACCCGAAGCCCAGCTCCGCCCCTCCGTAGCGGCCCATGCCGATGATCGCGAACTCCGCGTCGGCGCCGGGCCGCGTCGCACTGCCGCGCCGGACGGCGGCGAGCACGCCGCCCAGCAGCGCGCTGATGATGTCGGTGAGGCTGGTCGCGATCTCCTCGATCGAGCTGAGACCGAGCACGCCCCCCATGGCGGTCCGCAGCACCTCGCGCCGGCGCATCGAGCGGAGGACCGAGGCGACCGCGTCGGACGTCTCGTGCCGCGCGAGCACGGCGCGGACCTCCTCGGCGAGCTGCGCCGCGCTCCGGGGCCGGAGAGCGTCGTCGTCCTCGAGCCAGGCCGCCGACTCCGGGATGCGGTCGAGCAGCTCGCCCACGAAGCGCGAGCCCGAGAGCACCGTGGTGAGCCGCTTCGCAGCGCCGGAGGAGTCACGGAGCATCCGCAGGAACCAGGGCGTCCCGCCGAGCGCGTCGCTCAGCCGCCGGAAGGCGAGGAGTCCGTAGTCGGGGTCCGGACCGTCGGCGAACCACTGCAGCATCACCGGCACGAGATGGCGTTGGATGCTCGCGCGCCGCGAGACGCCGGAGGTCATCGCCGCGATGTGGCCGAGCGCCCCGCGTGCGTCGGCGAAGCCGATGGCGGCCAGGCGCGCCTCCGCCTGACCGGTCGAGAGCTCGGCGCCGCCGTCGGACAGCGCGGCGACGGCGGACAGCAGCGGCCGGTAGAACAGGCGCTCGTGCAGACCGCGGACGCGGTGCTTGATGCTGTTCCACACCGTCAGCAGCTCCTCCGCCGTGCGGGCGAGGCCGCTGGAGCGGGCGAGGGTGCGCAGCTCGTGCTCGTCCCGCGGCATCAGGTGCGTGCGGCGCAGGCGACGCAGCTGCAGGCGGTGCTCGAGCAGCCGCAGCGCGCGGTAGTCCTGCGCGAACTCCTCCGCAGCGGAGCGCCCGATGTACCCGCGGTCGGCGAGGGCGCCCAGAGCGAGGAGCGTACCGGGCATGCGGATCTCGTCGTCGGTCTGCCCATGCACGAGCTGAAGCAGCTGGACGGTGAACTCGATGTCGCGCAGGCCGCCGGGCCCGAGCTTGATCTGGTAGTGGACGTCGTTCTGCGGGATGTTCTCGGTGACCCGCTCCCGCATCCGCTGCACCGACTCGACGAAGTTCTCGCGGGACGCGCTCGACCACACCTTCGGCGCCACCGCGTCGACGTACGCCCGCCCGAGCTCGGGGTCGCCCGCGAGCGGACGCGCCTTCAGGAGCGCCTGGAACTCCCAGCTCTTCGCCCACCGGTCGTAGTAGGTGATGTGCGACTCGAGAGTGCGCACGAGCGCACCCTGCTTGCCCTCCGGGCGCAGGTTCGGGTCGACCTCCCAGAGCTCCGGTTCCATCGCCAGCGCGGACGTCCCGCGCATGAGGAGCACGGCGAGCCGGGTGGCGACGTCGATCGCGCGGGCGTTCGTCAGCTCCTTCTCCGGGTCGCCCTCCGCGACGAAGATCACGTCGACGTCGCTGACGTAGTTGAGCTCGGACGCTCCCGCCTTGCCCATGCCGATGACGGCGAAGCGGGTGGCGGCGACCTCGTCCCGGCCGAAGCGGCCCGTGCCTTCGACCAGCTCGGTCCGCGCCACGGCGAGGGACGCCTCCAGCGCGGCTCCGGCGAGGTCGGCCAGCGCCCTCGTCACCCGGTCGATCGCCGCAACGGGGTCGGCCTGGCTCAGGTCGTGGACGACGATCCTGGTGAGGAGGCGGCGGTACCGCACGCGCAGCGCCGTCCAGCCCGCCTCCTCCCGGAGCGACGAGAAGCCGTCGACGGCGCCGACCGACTCGAGGAGCTCCGCCTTCATCTCGGCGCGCCCCGGGAGGGTGCGGACGGGTTCGAGGACGATGGCCAGCTCGTCCGGCCGGCGCTGCAGGAAGTCGGCGAGGCCGGACGAGGCCCCCACCACCAGCAGCAGCCGGGTCAGGGCGTCGTCGTCGGCGAGGACCGCGTCCATCCGGTCGCGGTGCCGCCGCAGCAGGTCGATCAGAGCGAGCAGCGCCTCGTCCGGGTCCGCCACGCGGGCGAAGGAGGGCAGCACCGACTCGAGCTGCCGCCCGGCCAGCTCCTCCGCCTGGGCCAACCGCGACCCGGTCTCGCCGAGCGCGGCGAAGCCGAGGCGTGCGACATCGCGGAGGGAGCGTTCGCGGGGCATGGCCGAAGGGTCAGAGCATCTCGAGGTTGCTGCGCAGCTCGTACGGCGTGACTTGGGCGCGGTACTCGGCCCAGTCCTTGCGCTTGTTGAGCAGCACGAAGTTGAACACCTGCTCGCCCAGCGTCTCGGCGACGAGCTCCGACTCCTCCATCAGCGAGATGGCGCGGTCGAGGCTGGCGGGCAGAGCGCCGTAGCCGAGCGCCCGGCGCTCCGCGTCCGAGAGCGCCCAGACGTTGTCCTCGGCCTCGGCGGGGAGCTCGTAGCCCTCCTCGATGCCCTTGAGCCCGGCCGCCAGGAGCAGCGAGTACGCCAGGTAGGGGTTCGCCGCGGAGTCCAGCGCCCGGTACTCGATGCGCGAGGACTGCCCCTTGTTGGGCTTGTAGAGCGGAACGCGCACGAGGGCGGAGCGGTTGTTGTGGCCCCACGAGACGTAGCTGGGCGCCTCGTCGCCGCCCCAGAGCCGCTTGTAGGAGTTGACGAACTGGTTCGTCACGGCGGTGATCTCGGGCGCGTGCTTGAGCAGGCCCGCGATGAACTGGCGGCCGAGCTTCGAGAGCTGGTACTGGGCGCCCTGCTCGTAGAACACGTTGACGTCGCCCTCGAAGAGCGAGAGGTGCGTGTGCATGCCCGAGCCGGGGTGCCCGGAGAGCGGCTTCGGCATGAACGTCGCGTAGACGCCCTGCTCGATCGCCACCTCCTTGATCACGGTGCGGAAGGTCATGATGTTGTCGGCCGTGGTGAGCGCGTCCGCGTAGCGGAGGTCGATCTCGTTCTGGCCGGGGCCCGCCTCGTGGTGGCTGAACTCCACCGAGATGCCGAGATCCTCCAGCATGCGCACGGAGCGGCGGCGGAAGTCGTGCGCCGTGCCTCCGGGGACGTTGTCGAAGTACCCGGCGGAGTCGACCGGCTCCGGACCCTCGGCGCCGAAGGACGACGACTTGAGGAGGTAGAACTCGATCTCCGGGTGCGTGTAGAAGGTGAAGCCCCGCTCGGCCGCCTTCGCCAGCGTGCGCTTGAGAACGTTGCGGGGATCGGCGACGGCGGGCTGGCCGTCCGGCGTGGTGATGTCGCAGAACATCCGCGCCGTCGGATCGATCTCCCCGCGCCACGGGAGGATCTGGAAGGTCGACGGATCCGGGTGGGCGAGGACGTCGGCCTCGAAGGAGCGGGTGAGGCCCTCGATGGCGGAGCCGTCGAAGCCGAGCCCCTCCGCGAACGCGCCCTCGACCTCGGCCGGCGCGATCGCGACCGACTTCAGCGTGCCGACGACGTCGGTGAACCAGAGGCGAACGAATTTGATCCCTCGCTCTTCAATGGTGCGAAGAACGAAGTCCCGTTGCTTGTCCATCCAGACCCCTCCTGTTTCGACCCTCAGGCTACTGCCTCCGGCCGGAGCCCGCGGGGCGCCCGAGGCGCGCCGTAGACTGGCGCCCATGTCAGCGCAGCCCGTGAAACGCGTTCGAACCCGCCACTTCCAGAACGCGAAGGACTCCGGTGTCCGCATCACCGGGCTGACCAGCTACGACCAGCTGACGGCGAAGATCTTCGACGACGCCGGGATCGACTTCCTCCTCGTGGGCGACTCGGCCGGCAACACGGTGCTGGGCTACGACACCACTCTGCCCGTCACCGTCGACGAGCTCATCCCGCTGGCGCGGGCCGTCGCCGGGGCCGTCGATCGCGCTTTCGTCGTCGCGGACATGCCCTTCGGCTCCTACGAGTCGGGCCCCGACGACGCGCTCCACACGGCGTTCCGCTTCATGAAGGAGACGCACGCCCACGCGGTGAAGCTCGAGGGCGGAGTCCGCTCCGCCGAGCAGATCCGGCGCATCGTCGAGGCGGGCATCCCCGTGATGGCGCACATCGGCTTCACGCCGCAGAGCGAGCACGGGCTCGGCGGCCACATGGTCCAGGGACGCGGCGAGGGGATCGAGCAGCTGCTCGCCGACGCGCGCGCCGTCCAGGAGGCCGGCGCCTTCGCCGTCGTCCTCGAGATGGTGCCCGCCGACGCGGCACGTCAGGTGACGGCGGAGCTGCGCATCCCCACGATCGGAGTCGGAGCGGGACCGCACGTCGACGGACAGCTGCTCGTGTGGACGGACTTCGCCGGATTCACCACCGGCCGGATCCCCCGCTTCGTGAAGCAGTACGCAGACCTCCGCGGCGTGCTCACCGGAGCGGTCACCGCGTACCGGGACGACGTCGAGTCCGGCGCCTACCCCGGCGCGGAGCACAGCTACGAGTAGCTGGGCTCAGCGGTCCTCGGCGGCGTCCTCCTCGGCCCACTTGCGGCTGTTCTCGTGCAGCCGCTCGAGGGCGTGCTCCGCCTCCTCGCGCGAGGAGAAGGGCCCGACCCGGTCGACGGAGGGGGACACGAATCCCTGCTCCACCGTGCCGGCCTTGAGGTTGTACCACCAGGAGTTCGCGTCGCCGTCAGCCATGCCGCGATCCTACGCCGCAGCCCGCGTCGGTCCGCACCCCTCGCCCTTCGCTAGCATGGCCGCTATGACTGCTGCGGCGACCGCCATCGGGATCGACATCGGGGGAACGGGCATCAAGGGGGCCTCGGTGGACCTGGCCGCGGGCACTCTGCTCAGCGACCGGATGAAGCTCGCCACTCCCCCGGGCGGCACGCCGAAGGACATCGTCGCCACCGTCCAGCAGATCCTCGAGAAGATCCCGGACCTGCCCTCGGACACCCCGGTCGGCATCTGCTTCCCCGCCGTCGTCGTCCACGGACGCACGATGTCGGCGGCGAACGTGTCCGACGAGTGGATCGGCCTCGAGGCCGAGAAGCTGTTCGAGGACGCGATCGGCCGGAACATCTTCTTCGTCAACGACGCCGACGCGGCGGGCTACGCCGAGTCGCGCTTCGGAGCGGCGAAGGACACGAAGGGCCTGGTCATCATGACCACGCTCGGCACCGGCATCGGGACGGCGCAGATCCACGACGGGATCCTCATCCCCAACGCCGAGCTCGGCCACCTCGAGATCCACGGCGGCGACTACGAGAAGAAGGCCTCGTTCGCCGCCAAGGAGCGCGACGACCTCGACTACAAGCACTGGGCCAAGCGCCTGCAGCGCTACTACTCCCACCTCGAGGCGCTGCTCTGGCCGGACCTCTTCATCGTCGGCGGCGGCATCTCCAAGCACCACGACGAGTTCCTGCCGCTGCTCGACCTGCGCACCCCGATCATCCCGGCGGCGCTCCGGAACAACGCCGGCATCCTCGGCGCGGCCGCGCTCGCAGGGCGGGACTGAGTCTTCTCCGCGGCGGTCCCCGCCCGCCGCGGCGCGGTCGGCTGAGGGAGGTGGCGGGTGCCGGGGAGCGGGGTGCGGACGGCTACGGCGAAACGCTGGTACGCGTTCCACCGGTTCGCCTTGCGAGCGGCGCGGCGGTGCAGGGACGTGGGCGGACTGCGCAGGCTCAGTGGTCGTGTCTCAGTGATCAGCGACGACGGGGTGCGGCGCGCACGTCTGGGGCCGTGCTGGTCGAGTAGCCGAACAGCGGCTGAGGGAGACCTCTCCGCCGGACCGGCGCCTACCGGGCGCCGTTGGAGGAGCGCCTGCGTCCGCCCGTGCAGGGCGAGACGTCGGCCGCGTCGTGCTGGTCGAGGAGCCGCGGAGCGGCGTGTCGAGACCCCGGAGCCGCCGCGCCCCGCCGTCGCGCTGCCAGCGCGGACGGGAGCGCGCGGACTGCGGCGGGCGGAGACGCGAGATGCCCCGCCGGGGCGGGGCATCTCGTGGCGAAGGGGTCGGCTGATACGCCGGGTTCTGTTCACGCCGCGCCTCTCGGCGGGCGCTGGACGGCCATCTTTCTCGGAGCCACGTCGCCGTGACCCTCCAGCGGTCTACCCGAGGACCCGACGAGCAGCCGCATCGTCCTCTGTCTGACCTTGCTCCGGGCGAGGTTTACCGAGCGGACCGGATCACTCCGGCCCCTGGTGGTCTCTTACACCACCGTTTCACCCTTACCGCCGGCCGGAGCCGACGGCGGTCTGTTCTCTGTGGCACTGTCTCGCGGGTCGCCCCGGGTGGGTGTTGCCCACCGCCCTGCTCTGCGGAGCCCGGACGTTCCTCGGCACCACGGCTCTCGCCGCGGTGACGCGACCGTCTTGCCGGCCCGTTCGCCCGTCCAGTGTACGGCTCAGGCGAGGGTGGACTCCTCGCCGCGCACCAGGATGCAGCCGCTGTCGGGGCAGAGGACGACCTCGTCCGGAGCGGAGGCGCGGATCCAGGAGAGGTCCGACTCGGTGAGGGCCACGCCGCTCCCCTCCGACACCTTCCCGCGGACGAGGGCCGCACCGACCCCGTAGCGGGCGCGCTGCTTCTCGTACAGCTCGACCAGGTCCTCCGGAAGGGTCGTCACCAGATCGGCGCGGTCCCGGCCGAGCGCCTCCTGCTTGTCGCGGAGCTTCTCGGCCTGCGCGTCGCGCTCCTCGGCGAGGGTCCCGAGCGAGGCGACGACCTCGTCGCGCTCGGCCCGGGCCGCGGCGACCTCGGATTCGATGCCCTCGATCCGCTCCATCAGGGTCAGCTCGATGTCCTCGAGGTCTCCCCGGCGCTTCACGAGGGAGGTGATCTCGCTCTCGAGCGCGGCGATGTCCTTGGCCGCGGACGCGGTCTGCAGGCGGTCGCGATCGCGGGTGAGGCGCTTCTCGACCACGCTGACGTCGGACTCGATGCGCCCGAGCTCGGTGCGCACGTCCTCGAGGCGCCCGGTGCGCTCGGCGAGGGAGCGGCGGGTCTCGTTGTCGCGGGCCTGCATCGCCTGGATCCGCGCGATCTGCGGGAGCGTCGCGAGGGCGTGGCGCAGCTGCGCGCCCCTCGTGTCCAGACTCGCCAGAGTCAGGAGTTCGCGCTGGTGTGCGGGGCTGGCTTTCACGTGGCGGTCCTCGTTCCCGGCACGCAGTACGGGCGCGCCGCGTCCATTCTCCCGCGCCCGCGGCGGGTCAGTGAACGATCGCGAAATCCCACGGGTCGGTGCGGGTCTCGCTCACCTCGACGGAGACCGTGGGCAGGGCCTCCCGCAGCGCGGTCGCGGCGACGTCGAGCCACAGCCACTCGCTCGCCCAGTGCGAGACGTCGATGAGGGCGGGCCCGGTGCCGTGCAGGGCTCTCTCGCGCGCCTCGGACGCCGGGTGGTGCCGGAGGTCGGCGGTGATGAAGACGTCGCTCGTGCGGACCGCGGGGGCGTCCAGGAGCGAGTCCCCCGCTCCCCCGCAGAGCGACACGCGGCGCACGGGCGTCTCGTAGCCGCCCGCGGCCCGCACTCCCCCTGCGGTGGCCGGCAGGAGCTCGGCCACCGCTCCGGCCAGGCGTCCGAGCGTCACCTCCTCGGGCAGGTCGCCCACCCGGCCGAGCCCGACCGACGCGTCGGCGCCCGGGACGAGCGGAGTCGTGCCGGTCAGGCCGAGGCGGGTGGCGATCACGTCCGAGACCCCGTCGGCCACGATGTCGGCGTTCGTGTGGGCCGAGATCAGTGCGCAGCCGCCCCGGATGAGGTCCGCGAGCAGGCGGCCCTTGTAGCCGTCCTCGGCGATCGAGGTGACGCCGCGCAGCAGCAGCGGGTGGTGCGCGATCAGGAGCTGGTATCCGCCGTCGACGGCCTCAGCGACGGTGTCGGAGACCACGTCGACCGTGAGCAGGATCCGCTCGACCGCGGAGTCGGGGTCGCCGGTGACCAGGCCGGGCGCGTCCCAGCTCTCGGCGGCCGCCTCGGGCCAGAGGCGGTCGATGACGGCGTGGACGTCGCGCAGTGTGGGCATGCGTCCAGGGTAGGGCCGCTCAGCGCGGGGGGTCGGTCTCGACGGCGCGGATCGCGGCGTCGGCGTCGGCCGCCGCGTCGAGGTCGGCTCGCAGGTAGTCGACCGACTCGGGCAGTCGGACGGTCGTGCCGCCGTACTGCTCGATCTCGAGCAGGGCCGGTGACTCCGGAGACGGCGAGCACGTGACCGCCGATCCCGCCGGTGGTGTCGACGACGTGCGCGTGCAGGCCGGCGACACTGATCCCCTGGAACGGCTCCGGGCCGACGAAGCCCAGCAGCGTGCCCTCGACGCCGGTCAGGCGGACGCCGACGAAGACGTTCGGACGGGGCACGAGCGAGCGCACCGCGGCCAGCAGAGCGTCGAGGGAGACGAGGTCCTCGACCGGGAGGACGTGGTCGGGCTCGAACCGTGCGGCCTCCGCGAAGGCGAGGACGTTGTCGGGCGCGAGGACGGCCACGGAGCCGTCACCCCGGAAGAGCCGGTGCACGCCGTCGAGGATCACGAGCTTTCCGTCCGTGTGGTCGCCGCAGCCGAGTCCGAGATCGCCGTGCGCAACCCCCCCCCCCGGCGGGTCACGACTCCGTCGAAGAGCCCAGCGAGCAGCGCGTCCACGATCGAGAACCGGGTGACGAGACCGCGCGGCGCGGAGGAAGTCGGCACGCGGCCGGTCTGCCGGACCGGCGCGATCGGGAGCCGTCGCGGCACACGGTCGGTGGTCCGTGCTTGCCTGGGGACCATGAACGAGCACCTGCCCTGGGCCGTCGCGGCCGCCCTGCTCCTGGCCCTCCTCATCACTGTCGTCACCGGCCGCCGACGGCGTGCCGCGGCGAGAGCGGCGGCGGAACAGGCCGCGGAGGAGGCCTCGGAGGAGCACCAGCGCACGATCGCCGAGCGCGACCGGAGCCACGAGGTGGCGCTGAAGGCACTGACGCGCAGGCACGAGACTGAGCGCGACCTCGGTCGGACCGAGCTCGAGACGGCGCAGGAGGAGGCCGAGCAGACCCGGGACGCGCTCGCCAGGACCTGGAGGAGCGAGGCCGTCTCGCACACTCTGATCCGGGAGGCGTGCGCCTCGGCGGGATTGTCCGGCGTCCTCGCCACGAACGTCGTCTTCGTACCGGTCGAGGCACGCACGACGCGCCGCTTCCTCGCGCAGATCGACCATCTGCTGCTCACCCGATACGGCGCGCTCATCATCGAGGCCAAGTACTGGCAGGGGGTCGTCTTCGACGGCGTGCGGCCCGGTACCGTCCACCCCTCCTACGGCGTCCTCGTCGACGAGGACGCCCTGCCCGAGGCCTTCGCTGTTCAGATCGCACCGGGGACGGCGTCGCGGTGGACGGTGCGCACCCATGTCGAGCAGCACGTCCCCGCCCGGCAGGTCCGGATCCAGGCCGCGAGGTTGAAGGAGCACCTCGCCCTGCAGGGTCTGCCGACGCCGTGGTTCGAGACGGCCGTGCTCTACAGCCACCCCGACGTCAGGACGTACGCGCCGGGATGGCAGGGGACGGGAGCGGCGCGGACGAGGATCATGACGGGACTCGACGAGCTGACGGACGCCCTGGCCGATCTCGCACGACGCCCGGGCACCACGATCGAGGAGGACGCGTGGCGCGAGCTCTCCGGGTTCCTCGCCGGGTGCGGCGGCCATGTCGAGCCGGTCGGACCGATCCGTGCGTGACGAGCCTGGGGACCCGGCGGCCGGACTCGCACGGTCGTGCCTGGAAGGACGGGCAGGACGGGCCTGAGACGAACAGGCCTGGGCCGGACCGGCCCGAGCAGGAGAAGACCGAGCCGGTCAGGACGGCGACGGATCCTGCAGCGCCCGAAACGACGAAGGTCCGCACTCCCGGAGGAGTGCGGACCTGTTCGGTGGATCCGAGGGGATTCGAACCCCTGACCCCCTGCATGCCATGCAGGTGCGCTACCAGCTGCGCCACGGACCCTTGCGTCGTACTGTCTTGCTCTGCCTCCGCCCGGCGGAAGCAACTCGAATAAACTACAACACGAACCGCATGAAGTGAAATCGAGCGCCGACGCCGGGCGTGTTCGTCAGTTCGAGGACGTCGACGAGTCGACGGCGACCGGCTGCTCGAGGGTGAACGGCACCGTCGGGCAGTCCTTCCAGAGGCGCTCGAGCGAGTAGTACATGCGGTCCTCCTCGTGGAAGACGTGCACGACGAGGTCGCCGAAGTCGAGGAGGATCCAGCGGCCCTCCGCGCGGCCCTCGCGGCGCAGCAGCTTGGCGCCGGAGTCGTTCAGGCGGTCCTCCACCTCGTTCGCGATCGCGACCACGTTGCGCTCGGAGCGGCCGGTGGCGAGGAGGAAGATGTCGACCAGCGGAAGCGGCCCCGAGACGTCGAGGGCGACGAGGTCCTCACCGCCCTTGGAGTCGGCGGCGGTGGCCGCGAGCTGGAGCAGGGCGCGGGCGGAATCGGTCGCAGTCATGAAGCCTTCAGTGTCGGTGGTGGAGATCAGAAGATGTTGAGCACGAAGCCGCCGATGAACAGCGCGATCGCGCCGACCAGCAGGACGGCCGCGGTGATCGCGAGGACCACCGGGACGCTCACGCCGGCGCGCTTCTGGGGCGCGATCATCGAGGTGCCGGCGGCGTGCGTGGAGACGGCGCTGGACGCCCGGACCGGCTCGGACTCGCCGGCGGGCTGCTCGCGGTCGATGCGGTCGACGTAGCGGTCCACATCGGGCGAGTCGTAGAGGTTCGGGTGCTGGCCCGTGGAGCCGAGGCTGCGGGGGAGGTCGAACGAGCCGGTGACGAGGATCTCCCCCGTGTCGGTGCCGACGGTCGCGCCGGGGCCCGTGGTCGGCAGGATCAGCGCGTTGGTGGTGGTGACGGCACCGGTGGCGGCGACTCCGCTCGCGATGAGGGAGTCGAACGAGGCGTCCACCTCCTCCTTCGACTTGCTGTCGAGCTCCTCGGTGATGGCGAGGTGCTCGATCGGCGGCTCGAAGCTCCCGGTGATCTCGGTGGCCTTCTCGTCGGCGATGTCGAGGGATCCGCCCACCGACGCGAAGAGCGCGGTGTTCAGATGCGGCTGCTCGGGCTGCTCGTCGTCCGCGTTCCGCTCGTCGGAGGACGGCGTCTCGTCGTCGGAGGAGGAGCCCTCGATCCCGGCCTCGTGCACCTCGGCCGCATCGGACTCGTCGGCGTCCGTGCTCGCATCGGCGGCGGACTCGTCCGCGTCCTGCTCGGACGCCTCGAGGGCGTCCTCGCTGACGACGTCCTCGTCGCCCTCCGCCTCCTGCTCCGCAGCTTCCTCGGGCACCGGCTCCGCATCGCGCGACTCGTCGGCCGCCTCGATCACGGGGACGGCCCCGGTCGGCGGGAGCGCCGAGGCACGCTCGAGGGCGCCCTCGACGTCGTCGGAGCGCTCGTCGTCCGACCGCTCCTCGTCGGCGGGCGGCTCCGCCTCCGGGGCGGCGGCGACCTTCTCCGCCTGCTGCTGCGCCAGCAGTGCGCGCAGCTCCCGACGGGTCAGCTGGCGGCCCGTGGCGTTCTCGGTGGCGACGATCTCCATCGAGGAGGTGCGCAGGTCGGGCTCGCCCGCAGGGCTCGGCTCGACGGGGGTGATCCGCAGGGCCTGGGTGGGGGTCAGCACGGGCATGTCGCCGGCGGTGGTGGCGGTCGCGGTGGCAGCTCGGCGGGACGTCGTCGGAACGGCGGCGGTCGTGGCCGCACCGGCCTCGCGTCTCTCGCGCTCGCGGATCTCGCGCCGGGTGAGCGGCTTCTCCTCGGGCTGAACTGTCATGGCGTGCTCCGATACAGGTGGTGCTTCGAGATGTACTGGACGACACCGTCGGGAACCAGGTACCAGACCGGATGACCCCGGTTGACGCGGCTCCGACAGTCGGTCGAGGAGATCGCCAGTGCCGGAATCTCCAACAAGGATACGTCCTGGGCCGGCAATCCCGAAACGTTGAGGACGTGCCCCGGCCGGCTGACGGCGACGAAGTGGGCCAGCTCCCACAGCTCGTCGTAGTCCTTCCAGCTCAGGATCTGGGCGACGGCGTCCGCTCCGGTGATGAAGAACAGCTCGGCGTCCGGGTGCGCGGCGTGGATGTCCCGCAGGGTGTCGATCGTGTAGGTCGTCCCGATCCGGTCGACGTCCACGCGGCTCACGGTGAACTGCGGATTCGAGGCCGTCGCGATGACCGTCATCAGGTACCGGTGCTCGGCCGAGGTCACGGTCTTCTTGTGCCACGGCTGGCCGGTGGGCACGAAGACGACCTCGTCCAGGTCGAACGACTGGGCCACCTCGGAGGCGGCGACCAGGTGACCGTGGTGGATCGGATCGAAGGTGCCGCCCATCACGCCGATGCGCGGACGCCGCGGGCCTCCGCTCGCGGCGGACGTCACGATCGCTGGGCTCCCCGCCTAGTGTCCGTGACCGTGCTGGTCGTGGGAGCCGGCGCCGGTCTTGTGCGAGTGGCGGTTCGCCACGTCGCGGTAGCTCCAGGTGACGAAGCCGAGGGCCGTGAAGGCGACGGCGGCGATCAGGCCGAAGACGATCGGGGGGAACGGCAGCTCCGTGTGGGCCGCTGCTTCGGCGAGGACGGTCGTCGCGAGGGACATGCAGTGCTCCTTGGAGGTCGTGGTCGCCCCGGCGGGGCTCCGACGAGTCTACCCGGACGCCGCTCGACGCCGGATCGCCGGTCCGGGCGCTAGGCGCGGACCTGTCCCGCTCCGCGCAGCAGCCACTTCGTGCTGGTCAGCTCGGGCAGGCCCATAGGACCCCGAGCGTGCAGCTTCTGCGTCGAGATGCCGACCTCGGCGCCGAACCCGAACTCCCCGCCGTCGGTGAAGCGCGTGGAGGCGTTGACCATCACGACCGCGGAGTCGACCTCGGCGAGGAAGCGCTCGGTGCTCCGGAGGTCGTTCGTCACGATCGACTCGGTGTGGTGGGTGGAGTACCGGTCGATGTGGGCCATCGCGGCGTCGAGGTCGTCGACGACCGCGACGGCGACGTCGAGCGAGTAGTACTCGGCGGACCAGTCCTCGTCGGTGGCGGGCACCGCGTCGGGCCAGAGCGCCGTGACGCGCTCGTCGCCGTGCACGGTCACTCCCGCGGCCGCGAGCCGGCCGAGGACGGGAGGGAGCAGGCGCTCGGCCGCATCGCGGTGGACCAGGAGGGTCTCGAGGGCGTTGCAGGTGCTCGGACGCTGCACCTTGGCGTTGTGGACGATGTCCACGGCCCACTGCTCGTCGGCACTGGCGTCGAGGAAGACGTGGACGACACCGGCGCCCGTCTCGATCACGGGGACCGTCGACTCCGTCACGACCGACTCGATGAGGCCTGCACTCCCCCGCGGCACCAGGACGTCGACGTAGCCGCGCGCTCGCATGAGGGCCTTCGCGCCCTCCCGGCCGTGGTCGTCGACCGTCTGCACCAGCTCGGCGGGAAGGCCGACGGAGGCGACGGCCTCCTGCAGCAGCTCCACCAGGACGCGGTTCGTGTTCTCCGCGGCCGTGCCTCCGCGCAGGATCACGGCGTTCCCGCTCTTGAGGGCGAGCGCCGCGATGTCGATGGTGACGTTGGGCCGTGCCTCGTAGATCGCTCCGACCACGCCGAACGGGACCCGCACCTGGGTGAGGGACGCGCCGTTGGGCAGATTCGATCCCCGCACCGTCTGCCCGACCGGATCCGTGAGCCCGACGACCGCGACGACGGCGTCCGCGAGGGACCCCAGGCGCGCCGCGTCGAGGCGGAGGCGGTCCTGCAGGCCCGCGCTCATCCCGCTCTCGCGACCCCGCTGGAGATCGACCTCGTTCGCCGGGACGACCCGCTCGGCGCTCGAGCGCACCGCGTCGGCGATGGCGAGCAGAGCCCGGTTCTTGAGGTCGGTGGTCGCACTGCGGAGGGAGCGCGACGCGGCACGGGAGGCGGCGAAACGCGCGTTCAGCGCACTGCTGTCGGGGGTCGTCTGCGGCATCCGGCCAGTGTAGAGGCAGACGACCCCGGTGGCGGGAGTCAGCCCTGCTCGCCGACCTCCGTGCCGTCGTCCTCGTCGGCGACCCGCCAGACGCCGCCCTGGCGCTCGCGCTCGAGCTCCGCGCGGGCCTCCGCCTTGGCGTCCATCCGCTCGAAGTAGTCCTCGCGACGCTCGTTGCGGGTCTTGCGCCGGTTGTCCTCGAGGCGGAGGTCCGTTCCACGGGGTGCGGTGATGAGCTCGGCCGTCGAGGTGAGGGTCGGCTCCCAGTCGAAGACGACGCCGTCGCCCGGACCGATGACGACGGTGGAGCCGGCGATCGCCCCTGCCGAGAACAGGCCGTTCTCGACGCCGAGCTTCGCCAGGCGGTCGGCGAGGAAGCCGACGGCCTCGTCGTTCGTGAAGTCGGTCTGCGCGACCCAGCGCACGGGCTTGGTGCCCAGGACCCGGTAGACGTTGCCGTACGAGCCGCCCTCGACCCGGATCTCGAAGTCCTTCTCGTCCACGGCGCGCGGGCGGATGGTGATGCGCTCCACCCGCGGCACGGCGGCGAGCTCGAGGCGGTGCTTCTCGACGATCTCGGCGAGGGCGAAGGTCAGCTGGCGCAGTCCGGAGTGGCTGACCGTCGAGATCTCGAAGACGCGGTAGCCGCGGCCTTCCAGGTCGGCTCGGACGAAGTCCGCCAGCTCCTGGGCCTCGGGCACGTCGACCTTGTTCAGGGCGATCAGCTGCGGCCGCTCGATCAGAGGCACCTGCCCGTCGCCGACGGGGTACGCCGCCAGCTCTCCGAGGATGATGTCGAGGTCGGTCAGCGGGTCGCGGCCGGGCTCGAGCGTGGCGCAGTCGAGCACGTGGACGAGCGCGGTGCAGCGCTCGACGTGGCGGAGGAACTCCAGGCCCAGGCCCTTGCCCTCGCTCGCGCCCTCGATGAGACCGGGGACGTCGGCGACGGTGAACCGCGACTCCCCCGCCTGCACGACGCCGAGGTTGGGCGCGAGGGTCGTGAACGGGTAGTCCGCGATCTTCGGCTTGGCCGCCGAGATCGCGGCGACGAGGCTCGACTTGCCGGCCGAGGGGAACCCGACGAGCGCGACGTCGGCGACGGTCTTCAGCTCGAGGACGACGTCGCCCTCCCAGCCCGGCGTGCCGAGCAGCGCGAAGCCGGGCGCCTTGCGCTTCGTGGTGGCGAGCGAGGCGTTGCCGAGCCCGCCCTGGCCGCCCGGAGCGATGACGAAGCGGAGGCCCGGCTCGTCCATGTCGATCAGCTGGTCGCCGTCGGGCGACTTGACGACCGTGCCGACCGGGACGGGGAGCTCCATGAGCTCGCCGTTCCCGCCCGCGCGGTGGTCGCCCATGCCGGGACCGCCGTTCTCGGAGCTGCGGTGCGGGTGGCGGTGGTAGGCGAGCAGCGTCGTCGTCTGCGGATCGGCGACGAGGACGATGTCGCCCCCGTGCCCGCCGTTGCCGCCGTCGGGGCCGGCGAGCGGCTTGAACTTCTCGCGACGGACGGAGACGCAGCCGTTGCCGCCGTGGCCGGCACGCAGATGCAGCGTGACGTTGTCGACGAAGGTGACCATGGTGTGAATCCGTCCGTGAGTGCGTGCGGCGCCGGGATGCCGGCGCCGGGGGGCTGTGCCCCGGTAAACGCGCAAGGGGCGAGCCGAAGCCCGCCCCTTGCGTCCTGTGCCTGTACGGCCGAGGAGGTCGACCCTACTGGGCGGCCGCCACGATGTTGACGACCTTGCGGCCGCCCTTGCTGCCGAACTCGACAGCGCCCGCCGAGAGGGCGAACAGAGTGTCGTCGCCACCGCGGCCGACGTTCGCGCCGGGGTGGAAGTGCGTGCCGCGCTGGCGGACGATGATCTCGCCCGCGTTCACGACCTGGCCGCCGAAGCGCTTGACGCCGAGACGCTGCGCGTTCGAGTCGCGACCGTTGCGAGTGGAGCTCGCGCCCTTCTTGTGTGCCATTTCTCATCTCCTCGAGACCGGGGGGCCGCAGCCCCGTGCTGTTGCCCTGCAGGGCGATGGCTCGCTCCGCAGGTCAGCTCAATTCCTTTGCAGGACTACTTGATGCCAGTGACCTTGACGCGCGTGAGGTCCTGACGGTGCCCCTGGCGCTTCTTGTAACCGGTCTTGTTCTTGAACTTCTGGATGATGATCTTCGGACCGCGGAGGTCCTCGAGCACCTCGGCGGTGACGGTGACGCCCGCGAGGGTCGCCGCGTCCGAGGTGATCGACTCACCGTCGACGAGCAGCACGGCAGGAAGCTGCACGGTGCCGTTCTCGTCGGCCTTGACACGGTCCATCGTCACGATGGTGCCGACCTCGACCTTCTCCTGCCGACCGCCGGCGCGCACAACTGCGTAAACCACTTCTCGTACCTGTTTCTCGTCTGGACGGAGCGGAGGCCTCGTCCGGGGCTTGTAGGGACGGGGCTGAGCCCCGGTCTTCCGGTTCGTACCCGTCTCCTCACGACACGAGGGAACCGGCACCGCGGCCCGCGCCCCGTGAGGGGCGGAGCGACAACGGAAATCTGCGTGAGCACATGGATCGCGCCACACCAACGGTCAAGAGTACGGGATCCGCGCTCCACGGTCAAACGCACACGACCGCGAAGCCGTGTCCGCCCGACCGGCGACCCCGTCACGATAGTCGAGGAGGAGGCGCGTGGACGGACGGCGCGCCGCCTACGATCGGGGAATGGCCATCCTCGTCGACGCCGCGCGCTGGCCGGCGCACGGCCGGCTCTGGGCGCACCTCGTGAGCGACGTCTCGCTCGAGGAGCTCCACGACTTCGCGCGCCGCCTCGGCGTGCCCGAGCGCGGCTTCGACCTGGACCACTACGACGTGCCCGAGGAGCGGATCGACGAGCTGGTCGCGGCGGGCGCGGTCCCCGTCGGCGCGCGGGAGCTGGTCGAGCGGCTGAGACGGAGCGGTCTGCGCGTCCGCGGACGCGACCGGGACGCCGAGAGGGCCCGGCGCCGGCTCTCGCCGGGCACCGGGCCCTCCTGACACCTCGGTCGCGCTACTGGTCGGCGCGGCGCGGCGTCTGCTCGGGGATGACCGCCACTCCGGTGAGCGCCGCCGTCGTGACGCGGCGGCTCTTCGCGCGGCCCTGGCCGGGCTGCTTCGGGGCCGGCAGGGCGTCGAGCACGGAGTCGAGCAGGTGCTCGGCGACCTCGCTGCGGACGCGGCGCGGAGGCGTGACCGGCGCGATCGGGATGTCGAGGATCGGAGCGGCTGCGGCCGGCTCGGCCTCCTTCTCGACCGGGCTCTCGACGGGCGCCGACTCGACGGGCGCCGACTCGACGGCCTCCTGGCGCGGCTCGCGGTCGCGGCTGCGACGGCGGCGCTCGCCCCGGGCGGGACGCTCGCCGCGACGGCTCGGCTCGGACGGCTGCTCCTCGGGTGCCGTGTCGGCCTCCTCCGGCGCCTGGGCCTCGACGGTCTCGGCGGCGTCCTCGACGAGCGCGGCCGCTTCCTCCGCCGCCTGGCGCACGGCCTGGGGGTGGATGGTGCTGGCCGCGATCTGCGCGAGCGCGTTCTTCGCGTCGTCCGTGATGGCGTGGGTGCTGACCGGCTTGGCCGCCGGCGCCCCCGGCCCGTTCTGCCCGCCGTTCGAGCGGCCGGAGGCGGCGGGCTGCTGCTCGCCGCCCTTGCCCCGGCGGCGCTGCTCCTGCTGGGGAGCGGCGGTCGAGCGGTGCTTGAGCACGGGGTCGTGGTGGACGATGACGCCGCGCCCGGCGCAGATCTCGCAGTTCTCGCTGAAGGTCTCGAGCAGGCCCAGGCCCAGCTTCTTGCGGGTCATCTGCACGAGGCCGAGCGAGGTGACCTCGGCGACCTGGTGCTTGGTCCGGTCGCGGCTCAGGCACTCGACCAGGCGGCGGAGCACGAGGTCGCGGTTGGACTCGAGCACCATGTCGATGAAGTCGACGACGATGATGCCGCCGATGTCGCGCAGGCGCAGCTGGCGGACGATCTCCTCGGCCGCCTCCAGGTTGTTCTTCGTGACCGTCTCCTCGAGGTTGCCCCCCGAGCCGACGAACTTGCCGGTGTTGACATCGACCACCGTCATCGCCTCGGTGCGGTCGATCACGAGCGAGCCGCCGCTGGGCAGCCAGACCTTGCGCTCCAGCGCCTTCTCGATCTGCTCCGTGATGCGGAACTCGTCGAACGCGTCCTTCTCGCCGGTGTAGACCTCGACGCGCTCGAGCAGGTCGGGGGCGACCTGGCTGAGGTAGAGCTCGATGGTCTCCCGCGCGTCGTCGCCGGCGATGACCATCTTCTCGAAGTCCTCGTTGAAGACGTCGCGGACGATCTTGATCAGCAGGTCCGGCTCGCTGTGCAGGAGAGCGGGAGCCTGCCCGGTCGCGGCCTTCGCGCTGAGAGCCGTCCACTGCGCGGTCAGGCGCTCGACGTCGACGGTCAGCTGCTCCTCCGTGGCGCCCTCGGCCGCGGTGCGGACGATGACGCCCACGTTCTCGGGCAGCACCTCCTTGAGGATCTTCTTCAGGCGCGCGCGCTCGGTGTCCGGGAGCTTGCGCGAGATGCCGTTCATCGAGCCGTTGGGCACGTAGACGAGGTAGCGGCCGGGGAGCGAGATCTGGCTCGTGAGCCGGGCTCCCTTGTGGCCGACGGGGTCCTTCGTGACCTGGACGAGGACCCGGTCGCCGGGCTTGAGCGCGAGCTCGATCCGGCGGGGGCCGCCGGCGTTGTTCGCGGCGTCCCAGTCGACCTCGCCGGAGTAGAGCACGGCGTTGCGGCCGCGTCCGATGTCGACGAAGGCGGCCTCCATGCTCGGCAGGACGTTCTGCACGCGGCCGAGGTAGACGTTGCCGATGAGCGACGCCTCCTGCGAGCGGGCGACGTAGTGCTCGGCGAGCACGCCGTCCTCCAGCACGCCGATGCGGATGCTGTCCTCCTTCGAGCGGACGACCATGACGCGGTCGACGGCCTCCCGGCGGGCGAGGAACTCGGACTCGGTGACGACGGTCCGGCGCCGGCCGGCGTCGCGGCCGTCGCGGCGGCGCTGCTTCTTGGCCTCGAGCCGGGTGGAGCCCTTGATGCGCTGCGGCTCGGTGATGAGCTCGGGCTCGCGGGGCTCGCGCTGCTCGCGCGGCTGGCGGACCCGGACGACGGTGTTCTCGGGGTCGTCGGAGCCGGACCTCTCGCTCTCGCCGCTGCGGCGTCGCGAGCGGCGGCGGACGCTGCCCTGCTCCTCGGCCGGGCTCTCGCGCTCCTCCTGGACCCCCAGCGGCGCACCGCGGGGAGGCAGCGGAGCCAGCTCGACGTAGTCGGGCAGGATCGGCGCCTGGAACAGCAGCGACGGGCTCGGCAGCGCGGGCCGTCGCGGCTCCTCCTGCTCGGCGCCCGGAGTCTGCGGGAGGGCGTTGAAGAACACCGCGCCCGTCGACGTCGACGGCTCGGCCGCCTCGGCGGTGCTCCCGGTCTCGGGCAGCTCGGTGCCCTCGGCTCCGGTCCGGTCGGTCTCGTTGCTGTCGATGATCGTCTCCCCTGTCGCTGGCGCGCTCGACTCGGTCCGCCGGGTCGCCCGGCGGCCACCGAAGAGGCGGCTGATCTTCCTGGCCCCGCTGCGGGGCTCGTCGCGGTCCGGATCGGATCCGCTCGTACTGTTGTCTTCCACCATTCCTGGTGCACTCCTCGGCCGGGTCGTCCGCCGCGTCGTCTTCCCGGATGCTTCTCTCGTGCGAGGGGCCTCGGCCCGACGCGAATCCTTCCGCTCCCCCGGTCCCGTCGCGCTCGTGGCGCGGGACTCCGGTTGCAGCTGCACTCTCGGAACTGACTATCCGACACGCGCTCCCCCGCGGTGCGACCTGCGGTCGACTCCCGACGGAGCGGAGATCCGGCGCGTCCATTCGCGGAACGCTGTCGATCTCCTGTGGCCCGGTACTCGCCCGGTAAACCTTCTTCGCGTCGATGCGGGATCCCCCGGACCGACGGCTCCGATTATCGCACGCATTCCCAGAGGCGCCGATCCGGCCCGTGCCATAATCCCCCGGTGTCCAGCGATCCCGGGGTGCGCGACGCCCCCACCCAGCAGCGCCCCGTCCTCTTCGCCGTCCTGCTGATCGTCCTCGGCGTGATCGGCTGGACCGCCGCCTTCGCCCTCACGAACGACAAGTTCGCCGCTCTCGAGAACCCCGATGCGGGCCTCGGCTGCGACTTCAGCCTGCTGGTGCAGTGCAGTGCGAACCTGAACTCGGCGCAGGGGGCCGTCTTCGGCTTCCCGAACCCGCTCATCGGCCTCGCGGCCTGGATCGCGCCGATCGTCGTGGGGCTGGGCCTGCTCGCGGGCGCCCGCTTCGACCGCTGGTTCTGGGCGGCCTTCAACGTCGGATTCCTGCTGGCCCTCGTGTTCGTGGGCTGGCTCATCGCGACGAGCGTCTTCGCCCTCGGGACGCTCTGCCCCTGGTGCATCCTCACCTGGGCCGTCGTCATCCCGGGCTTCTGGCTGGTGACGCTCCGCAACCTCCGCGAGGGCGTGCTCCCCGTTCCCGCCGGGGTGCGCCGCTTCGCCGGCGCCGCCTACGGCTGGGTCCCGTTCATCACGCTGCTCTGCTACCTGCTGATCGCGGTGATCGCGCAGGTGAGGCTGAACGTGCTCGCCTACCTCTGACGGACGTCGTCAGAGGCAGGCGGGCGAGCGGCTCAGGCGAACCAGAGGCCGAGCTCGCGCGCGGCCGACTCCTCGGAGTCGGAGCCGTGCACGAGGTTCTGCTGGACCTTGAGGCCCCAGTCGCGGCCGAGGTCGCCGCGGATGGTGCCGGGAGCGGCCGTGGTCGGGTCGGTGGTGCCGGCGAGGGCGCGGAAGCCCTCGATCACGCGGTCGCCCGCGATGCGCAGGGCGACGATCGGGCCGCTCTCCATGAACTCGACGAGCGGCTCGTAGAAGGGCTTGCCCTCGTGCTCCGCGTAGTGGGCGGCGAGCAGCTCGCGGTCGGCCTCGACGAGCTTCACGTCGACGAGGGAGTAGCCCTTCGCCTCGATGCGGCGGAGGATCTCGCCGGTGAGGTTGCGGGCGACGCCGTCGGGCTTGACGAGGACGAGGGTCTCCTGGGTGGCCATGGTTCAGCGGTCTCCTTCGGTGGGGTCGGTGGGCTCCGCCGCCCGGCGCGTCTGAGCGTCGAGGCGGGTGCCGGTCACCATGCAGTAGGTCCACAGCGCCACGAACGCGGCGCCGATCACGTACATGATCGGGACCAGCAGGCCCGAGGCCACGATAACGAACTGGAGCACCCAGCCGATGCGGAAGCCGACCGTCCGGTTCAGCAGGCCCAGAGTGGCGACGAGTGCGAGGCAGACCACCGCTCCCCCGACCAGCACGACCACGGGGTCGGCCGCCTTCAGCCCGAAGGCCACCAGCGTGGCGAGGAAGACGATGACCGCCTCGAAGCCGAGCACGATCGAGCCGAGGCTCTCCCGCACGGACCGCGAGCGGCGCGGGCGTCCGGCCCTCACGCGCCCAGCCAGTTCTCGTCGCGGGCCGCGGTGATCGTGCGGCCGACGAGGGTGATCGAGCCGGTGACCAGCAGAGCGCCCTTGTCGGTGCGCGCCGCGAGGACGCGACCGGCCGTGAGAGCACCCAGCGGGTCGTCGGCGACGCGCACGGCCTCCTCCGGGAACACGGTGCGGGCGAGTGCGGCGAGCTCCTCGGCGGGCATCGCCCGTTCGCTCGGCGCCGTGGTCACGATCAGCTCGTCCACCACCGGGCGGAGCTCCCGGAGGATCCCCTCGGCGTCCTTCTCGGCCAGCACGCCGAGGACGGCCGTCACGCGGTCGAAGTCGAAGTAGCGGCCGAGCGCGGCGGCGAGCGACGCGGCGCCGTGCGGGTTGTGCGCCGCGTCGACGAGGGTGCGCGGGGCGAGTCCGACGAGCTGCAGGCGGCCCGGGGAGGTCGCGGCGGCGAAGCCCTCGTCGAGGACGTCGCCGGTGAGCTCCTGGGTCCCGCCTCCCAGGAAGGTCTCGACCGCGGCGACCGCCACGGCCGCGTTCTCGGCCTGGTGGTCGCCGAAGAACGGCAGCAGCAGCTGCTCGTAGGTGGTGACGAGGCCCCGGACGGTGACGACCTGGCCGCCGACGGCGACGGTCGTCGACTCGACGTCGAACTCCGCCCCCTCGACGACGATCGTCGACTCCGTGGCCTCGGCCGCGTGCCGCAGCACCGCCTCCGCCTCCGGGACCTGCCTCGCGGAGACCACCGAGGCGAGCGGCTTGACGATGCCGGACTTGGTGCGCGCGATCTCCTCGATGGTCGAGCCGAGGCGGTCGGTGTGGTCGAGGGCGATCGGCGTGAACACGGCGACCTGCGCGTCGGCGACGTTCGTCGAGTCCCACTCGCCGCCCATCCCCACCTCGACGACGGCCACATCGACCGGCGCGTCGGCGAAGGCCGCGTAGGCCAGGACGGTGATCGCCTCGAAGAAGGACAGCGGCGCCTCGCCCTGCTCGGCGAGCTCGGCGTCGGTCATCCGCAGGTACGGCTCGACGTCCTGCCAGTTGTCGGCGAGGCTCCGGTCCGAGATCGGCTCGCCGTCGATGACGATCCGCTCGTTGAAGCGCTCGAGGTGCGGACTGGTGAACAGGCCCACCCGCAGCCCGTGCGCGCGCAGCAGGCTCTCGATCATCCGGCTGGTCGAGGTCTTGCCGTTGGTGCCGGCGATCTGGATCACGGGGTAGGCGCGCTGCGGGTCGCCGAGGATCTCGACGGCGCGGCGGGTCGGAGCGAGGCGCGGGCGGATGCTCGCCTCGCCCAGGCGCTCCAGCAGCGCCGCGTAGACGGCGTCGGCGGCTGCGCGGTCGGCCTCGTCCGGCTCGAACGGATCAGACATCGGCGGCCTCGACCTTCTCGACGCGGATGATGGCGGTGCCCGCGGGGCCGACGGCGATCGCGCCCTCGCCGCCCTCGAGCGCCGTGGTGAGCGGAGTGAACGCGCAGCCGGTCGCGAGGGTCTCCTCCGCGATCCAGAGGGCGTGCGGCTCGAGCGCCTGCAGGCTCGGCTCGTCGAGCACGACCTCCAGGACGATCCGGTCGCTGACCTCGAGGCCGGCGGCCTTCCGGGCGTCCTGCACGGCGCGGATGAGGTCGCGGGCGAGCCCCTCCGCCTCGAGCTCGGGCGTGGTCGCCGTGTCGAGGAGCACGAAGCCCCCGCGCGGGAGCAGGGCGATGGCGCGGTCGTCGCCTGCTGAGCCGCCGACCTCGAGCGTGAGCTCGTACTCGCCCTCGACCAGCTCGACTCCGCCGGCGGTGACGACGCCGTCCGTCTCGCTCCAGTCGCCGGCCTTGGCGGCCCTGATCACGGTCTGCACGCCCTTGCCGAGCCGGGGTCCGGCGGCGCGCGCGTTGACCGCGAGACGGGAGGTGACGCCGTAGTCGGCGGCGCTGGAGTCGACGAGCGGCACCAGCGACACCTCCTTCACGTTCAGCTCGTCGCGGAGGATCGCCTCGAACGGCGCGAGCTCGTCGGCGTCCGCGACCACTACGGTCAGGCGCGCGAGCGGCAGGCGGACGCGGAGCCCGGCCTGCTTCCGGAGGGAGAGCGCAGTGGACGAGATGCCGCGGACCGCGTCCATCGCGTGCACGAGCGCCGGGTCGGCGGGGAACTCGTCCGCCTCCGGCCAGTCGGTGAGGTGGACGCTGCGGCCGCCGGTCAGGCCCTGCCAGATCTGCTCCGTGACGAGCGGGAGGAGCGGCGCGGCGACGCGGCACACGGTCTCGAGGACCGTGTAGAGCGTGTCGAACGCCTCGGATCCGCGGCCGTCCTCGCCGACGCCCTGCCAGAAGCGGTCGCGGGAGCGGCGCACGTACCAGTTGGTGAGCACGTCGGAGAAGTCGCGGAGCGCGGCGGCCGCGAGCGTGGAGTCCAGCGCCTCGAGGCGGCCGGTCACGGTCTCGACCAGATCGCGGGTCTTGGCCAGCAGGTAGCGGTCCAGGACGTCCTCGGAGCCGGTGCTCCTGGTCGCCTCGTAGCCGCCGCCCGCCGAGGCGTTGGCGTAGAGGGAGAAGAAGTACCAGGTGCTCCACAGCGGCAGCAGCACCTGGCGGACGCCCTCGCGGATGCCCTCCTCCGTCACGACGAGGTTGCCGCCCCGGAGGACCGGGCTCGACATCAGGAACCAGCGCATGGCGTCGGAGCCGTCGCGGTCGAAGACCTCGGCCACGTCCGGGTAGTTGCGCAGCGACTTGGACATCTTCTGACCGTCGTTGCCCAGCACGATGCCGTGGCTGACCACGTTGCGGAACGCGGGGCGGTCGAAGAGCGCGGTGGAGAGCACGTGCAGCGTGTAGAACCAGCCGCGCGTCTGCCCGATGTACTCGACGATGAAGTCCGCCGGGTTGTGGGTGTCGAACCAGTCCGCGTTCTCGAACGGGTAGTGCACCTGGGCGAAGGGCATCGATCCGGAGTCGAACCAGACGTCGAGGACGTCGCTGATCCGGCGCATCGTCGAGCGCCCGGTCGGGTCGTCGGGGTTCGGGCGGGTCAGCTCGTCGATGAACGGGCGGTGCAGGTCGTCCGGCCGCACGCCGAAGTCGCGCTCCAGCTCGTCCAGCGAGCCGTAGACGTCGATGCGCGGGAACTCCGGGTCGTCGCTCTTCCACACCGGGATCGGCGAGCCGAAGTAGCGGTTGCGGCTGATGGACCAGTCGCGCGCGCCCGAGAGCCACTTGCCGAACTGGCCGTCCTTGACGTTCTCGGGGACCCAGGTGATCTCCTGGTTGAGCTCCTCCATGCGGTCGCGGATCGCGGTGACGCGGACGAACCAGCTCGAGACCGCCTTGTAGATCAGCGGGTTGCGGCAGCGCCAGCAGTGCGGGTACGAGTGCTCGTAGCTCGCCTGGCGGAGCAGGCGGTGGCTCGCGCGCAGGAGCTGCGTGAGGGGCTTGTTCGCGTCGAAGACCTGGAGGCCGGCGACCTCGCTGATCTGCGGCAGGAAGCGGCCGCCGTCGTCGACTGAGATGATGACGGGGATGCCCGCCGCCTCGCAGACCTTCTGGTCGTCCTCGCCGTAGGCGGGCGCCTGGTGCACGATGCCGGTGCCCTCGCTGGTGGTGACGTAGTCGGCGACGAGGATGCGCCACGCGTTCTGCGTGCCCCACGCCTCGGTGTCCGCGTAGTGGTCCCAGAGGCGGTCGTAGCTGATCCCCTCGAGCTCCGAGCCGCGGTGGGTGCGCGAGACGGCGGCCAGGGCCGACTCCGCGTCCGGGTAGCCGAGGTCCTTCGCGTAGGCGCCGACCTGGTCGACGGCGAGCAGGTACTCGGCCGAGAGCTCGCGCTCCTCGGGCTCGCCCTTGCCGTCGGCCGCGCCGTTCGGACCGGCGGGGACGACCGCGTACTCGATGTCCGGCCCGACGGCGAGCGCGAGGTTCGTCGGCAGCGTCCACGGCGTCGTCGTCCACGCGAGAGCGCGGACCGCCGTCAGCTGCAGCGCCTCCGCCGTCTCGCCGACCAGCGGGAAGGTGACGGTGACCGTCTGGTCCTGGCGCATCTTGTAGACGTCGTCGTCCATCCGCAGCTCGTGGTTCGAGAGCGGGGTCTGGTCGCGCCAGCAGTAGGGCAGCACGCGGTGGCCCTCGTAGGCGAGACCCTTGTCGTAGAGCTGCTTGAACGCCCAGATCACGGACTCCATAAAGGTGGGGTCGAGCGTCTTGTAGTCGTCATCGAAGTCGACCCAGCGCGCCTGGCGGGTGACGTAGTCCTGCCACTCCCCGGTGTAGCGCAGCACCGACTCCTTCGCGGCGGCGTTGAAGGCGGCGACGCCCATCTCCTCGATCTGGGACTTGTCGGTGATGCCGAGCTGCCGCTCCGCCTCGAGCTCGGCGGGCAGGCCGTGGGTGTCCCAGCCGAAGCGGCGGTGCACCTGGCGTCCGCGCATCGTCTCGAAGCGGGGGAAGACGTCCTTGGCGTAGCCGGTGAGGAGGTGCCCGTAGTGCGGCAGGCCGTTGGCGAACGGCGGGCCGTCGTAGAAGACCCACTCCGGCGCTCCCTCGCGCTGCCGGATCGACTCCTGGAAGGTGTCGTCCGCCTTCCAGTACGCGAGCACGCGCTCCTCGATCTCGGGGAAGCGCGGCGACGGGGTCACGCCCCGGCCGAACGCGGAGCCCTCGGCGGGCTCGGCTCCGTGCGGGGTGGGCGGGGTCAGGGGGTAGGTCACGTGCGGTCTCCTGGCAGTGCTGCTGGTCTGCACGAGGACGGCCCGCCCGGATCTCAGACCCCGGGCCGGGTCGCGGTACCACCTCGCTTGGACCGGTCGGCCGGTCGCTCCCGGAGGAGTGCCAGCTGACGCGTTCCCACTCGATCGGCTGTCACGGGCCGCACCCGTCCGGGTCTACTGGGCGCAGGCCGGAGCCGGCGCCGTTCTTCCGGAGACTCACCGGTGATGGCCGGGTCGAAGTCGTCCGGCGCTATCCTAGCGCGTCGGAGGAAGCGGAGCAGGAGCGGGTCATGGTGCGAGGAGTGCAGCGCGGACGGCCCCGCGCGTCGTCGCGCTCCATGTTGGAGGACGCCGCTCTGGACCTCTTCGTCGAGCAGAGCTACGCGGGCACGACGATCGAGCAGATCGCCCAGCGCGCGGGCGTCTCGCGCAACACCTTCTTCAACTACTTCGAGTCCAAGAGCGACGTCTTCTGGGTGATGGTCGACGATCGGCTGGCCGAGCTCCCGGAGGCGCTGGCCGAGACGGCGGCCGGGGCGCCGGTGATGGACGCGCTCGGCGACGCGCTGCTCGCGATCGGCTCCGGCTTCGGACCCGCGACGGTGCCGTGGGTGCTCACCCAGTCCGAGATGATCGGCAGCGTCCACGAGCTGCAGGCGTCGGCCCTCGGCCGCCTCGCCCGGCAGGCGGCCGTGATCGCCCGCTTCGTGGAGGAGCGGAGCGCGCGCCCGCTGCCCTCGCACCTCTCGCGCGCCATCGCCTACGCGAGCGTCGGAGCCGCGGTGGCGGCCGTGCAGGCCTGGGCCGCGGCGGGCCCCACCCGCGGCGAGCTCGTGCCCTACCTCGACGAGGCGCTCGCGCCCGTCCGCGCCGGCTTCGCCCCCGTCGTCGACTGACCCGGCTCCCGCCGCTCCAGTAGAATCGTCGCGGCCGGCGGGCGACTCGCCCCGGAGCCCCCATCCAGGCACCATCACCACCGACACGGTGCCGCCCATAGCGAACCGGAGCATCATGACCCTCGCCGACCGCCTCCCCGCGAAGCCCGCCCTCGAGGGCCTGGAGGGCACGTGGGGCCTCCGCTGGCAGACCGACGGGACCTACCGGTTCGACCGCACCGGCCTCACCCGGGCCGACGTGTACTCGATCGACACCCCGCCGCCCACCGCGTCCGGGTCGCTGCACATCGGGCACGTCTTCTCCTACACGCACACCGACGTCGTCGCGCGGTTCCAGCGGATGCGCGGCAAGAGCGTCTTCTACCCGATGGGCTGGGACGACAACGGCCTGCCCACCGAGCGCCGCGTGCAGAACTACTACGGGGTGCGCTGCGACCCGACGCTCCCCTACGAGCCCGGCTTCACGCCTCCGTTCGAGGGAGGCGACAACAAGAGCAGCAAGGCCGCCGACCAGAAGCCGATCTCGCGCCGCAACTTCGTCGAGCTGTGCGAGCGCCTCACCGTCGAGGACGAGAAGCAGTTCGAGGACGTCTGGCGGGCCCTCGGCCTGTCCGTCGACTGGTCGCAGAGCTACCGGACCATCGGCGACGAGTCGCAGGCCGCCTCGCAGCGCGCCTTCCTCCGCAACCTCGCCCGCGGCGAGGCCTACCAGGCGCAGGCCCCGACGCTCTGGGACATCACCTTCCGGACCGCCGTCGCCCAGGCGGAGCTCGAGGACAAGGACCAGCCCGGCGCCTACCACCGCCTCGGCTTCCACCGCGACGGCGGCGAGGACGTCTTCATCGAGACGACCCGTCCCGAGCTGCTGCCGGCCTGCGTCGCCCTCGTCGCGCACCCCGACGACGAGCGCTACCAGGCGCTGTTCGGCACCACCGTCCGCACGCCGCTCTTCGACGTCGAGGTCCCGGTGCTCGCGCACCACCTCGCGCAGAAGGACAAGGGCTCGGGCATCGCGATGATCTGCACCTTCGGCGACATCACGGACGTGGTCTGGTGGCGCGAGCTCGACCTGCCCAACCGCGCGATCATCGGCTTCGACGGCCGCCTGATCTCGGAGGCTCCCGCCGCGATCACGAGCGATGCGGGCCGCGCCGCCTACGAGCAGCTCGCCGGCAAGACCGTCTTCTCCGCGAAGCAGGCCGTCGTGGCGCTGCTGAAGGAGTCCGGCGAGATGGTCGGCGACCCGCGCCCCATCACGCACCAGGTCAAGTTCTTCGAGAAGGGCGACAAGCCGCTCGAGATCGTGTCGACCCGCCAGTGGTACATCGGCAACGGCGCTCGCGACGCGGTGCTCAAGGAGCGCCTGCTGGAGCTCGGCCGCGACGTGCGCTTCGTGCCGGAGTTCATGCGCGTCCGCTACGAGAACTGGGTGAACGGCCTCTCCGGCGACTGGCTGATCTCGCGCCAGCGCTTCTTCGGCGTGCCGATCCCGGTGTGGTACCCGCTCGACGGCGACGGCAACCCCGTCTTCGACTCCCCGATCGTGCCGGACGAGGCGGCGCTGCCGGTGGATCCCTCCAGCGACCCGGCCCCCGGCTACACGGAGGACCAGCGCGGAGCGGCGGGCGGCTTCCAGGGCGAGCTCGACGTGATGGACACCTGGGCGACCTCCTCGCTGACCCCGCAGCTCGCGGGCGGCTGGGAGCGCGACGACGAGCTCTGGCAGCTGGTCGCTCCCTACGACCTGCGCCCGCAGGGCCAGGACATCATCCGCACCTGGCTCTTCTCGACCCTCCTGCGCTCGCAGCTCGAGGACGGCCGCGCCCCATGGAGCACGGCGACCGTCTCCGGCTTCATCGTCGACCCCGACCGCAAGAAGATGTCGAAGTCGAAGGGCAACGTAGTCACTCCCGCCGCGATGCTCGAGCAGCACGGCTCGGACGCGGTCCGCTACTGGGCCGCCTCCTCGCGCCTGGGCACCGACGCGGCCTTCGACCCGCAGAACCCGACGCAGATCAAGATCGGCCGCCGACTGGCGATCAAGATCCTCAACGCGGCGAAGTTCATCCACGGCTTCCCGCTCGCCGAGGGCGCCGAGGTCACCGACCCGCTCGACCTCAGCATGCTGGCCACCCTCGACACCGTGGTCGCCGACTCGACGACGGCGCTCGAGAACTACGACCACGCCCGCGCCCTCGAGACGACCGAGGCGTTCTTCTGGACGTTCTGCGACGACTACCTGGAGCTGGTGAAGGAGCGCGCCTACAGCGAGGACGGCGGGTCCGCCGCGGCCGCCCTGCACCGGGCGCTCGACGTCCTCCAGCGCCTCTTCGCGCCGTTCCTGCCGTTCGCGACGGAGGAGACCTGGTCGTGGTCGCACGACGACTCGGTGCACCTGCGCCCCTGGCCGGCCGTCGAGGGCCTGGGGGGCGACCCCGCCGTCCTGGCCGCGGCGAGCTCCGTGCTCACGGCGATCCGACGCGCGAAGACCGATGCGAAGGCCTCGCAGAAGACGCCGGCCCGCTCCGCCCTGGTGACGGCGCCCACCGAGCTCGTCGCGTCTCTCCGGCTCGCCGCGGGAGACCTCGCGGCCGTCGGCAGGATCGCGGCGCTCGACTTCGCCGAGGGCGACGCCCTCGCCGTGAGCATCGAGCTCGAGACCGAGGCGTAGAGCCGCTCCCGGGAGGCGGGAACCGTCCCGCCTCCCTCCCCACCGTCGAGAGGACCCCTCCCATGCAGCTCGGAACCCGCTGGGCGGTCGGCCAGGTGCCGCCGCAGACCCTCCCCGAGATCGTCGTGACCGCGATCGGCGACGTCGAGGGCGAGCTCGCCGGCTCCGGCACGGCGACCGCCGACTGGCGCTGGACGCTCACCTGGCTCGAGGGCAAGCCGGTCCTCGAGCTCGACGACGGCACGACGATCACCTACCGTCCGGAGGAGGACGCTGCCTACATCACGCAGCCGCAGGGCCGCGTGGAGGGCGAGGACGACGACGACTGGGGCTGACGACCCTTCGCGGCGCAGTCGCCGAGCCCGGCGCGCGCGCGTCCTGCGGTCCTCGGCCGGAGTCCTCTCCCCTGCTCGCGCTCTAGGCTCGCAGGATGAGCGCTCCCGATCCCGTCGCCGTCCTGCTCGATCCGAGCGGACTCCCCCACGGGCTCCCCGACTTCGCCGCCGTCGACCCCGAGGCCTACCGCCCGGCGTTCCTCGAGGCCCTCCGCCGGCACCGCGCCGAGATCGACGCGATCGCCGGCGCCTCCGAGCCGCCGACCGTCGAGAACACCCTCGTCGCCCTCGAGCGGGCGGGTCGCGAGCTGCGCCGGGTGAGCGCCGTCTTCTTCACCGTCGCCGCCTCCGACCGCACCCCGCTCACCGACGCTCTGGAGGCCGAGCTCGCTCCGCTGCTCTCCGCCCACAGCGACGCGATCAGCCTCGACCCGCGCCTGTTCGCCCGGCTCCGAGCCCTCGCCGAGCAGTCGCCGGAGCTCGATCTCGACGCCGAGACGGCCTACCTCCTCGAACGCAGGATCACGGGGTTCGAGCGCTCCGGCGCGCTCCTCGACGACGCGGGGAAGGCACGGCTCGGCGAGCTGAACGAGCAGCTCTCCACCCTGACCACGCGCTTCGAGAAGGACCTGCTCGCCGAGTCGAACGACCGGGCCGTCCTCCTCGACGACGTCGCCGGCCTCGACGGCCTCGACGAGTCCGACGTCTCGGCCGCCGCGCGCGCCGCCGCCGACCGCGGGGTCGACGGCTGGTTGATCACCCTGCCCCTCTACTCCGGCCACCCCTGGCTGGCGCGTCTGCGCGACCGCGGCGTCCGCGAGCGCGTGCTGCGCGCCTCCACCGGCCGCGGTGCGGAGGGCGGGCCGCACGACACCACCGCGACTCTGCAGCGGATCGTCGCGCTGCGGGCCGAGCGCGCAGCCCTGCTGGGAGCGGCCTCGCACGCCGAGTTCGTGATCTCGGGCCAGACCGCGGGCTCGCCGGAGCGCGTCCTGTCGCTGCTGCACGAGCTCGCCGCTCCCGCCGCCCGGAACGCGAGGATCGAGCTCGAGCGGATGCAGGCCTCCGCCGATGCCGAGCAGGACGCCGCCGGATCGCCGCGCTTCACGATCGAGGCGTGGGACCGCGCCTACTACGAGGAGCGCGTGCGGTCGGCGAGCTACTCCGTCGACTCCAGCGCGCTCCGTCCCTTCTTCGAGCTGGAGCGGGTGCTCCGGCACGGCGTCTTCGCCGCCGCCACCGGTCTGTACGGGATCCGCTTCTCGGAGCGGAGCGACCTGGCCGGCTACAGCGAGCACGTGCGCGTGTTCGAGGTGCACGAGGAGGACGGGACGCCGCTGGGCCTGTTCCTGCTCGATCCCTTCACCCGCGACTCGAAGCGCGGCGGGGCGTGGATGAACTCGCTCTCCAGCCGCACCTCGCTGCTCGGCGACTCCGCCGTCGTCGTGAACAACCTGAACCTCTCGGCTCCGGGCCCGGGCGAGCCCGCCCTTCTCAGCCTCGACGAGGTGGAGACGCTCTTCCACGAGTTCGGCCACGCCCTGCACGGCCTGTTCGCGAGCACGCGGTATCCGCGTTTCGCCGGTACCGCGGTGTTCCGGGACTTCGTCGAGTTCCCGAGCCAGGTGAACGAGACATGGGTGCTTCACCCCGGGCTCCTCGCCGAGTACGCCCGCCACGTCGAGACCGGCGAGGCGCTGCCCGCGGGGACCGTCGAGCGCCTCGAGGCGTCCGCGCTGTGGGGCGAGGGCTTCGCGACGAGCGAGTACCTGGCGTCCGCCCTGCTCGATCTCGCCTGGCACTCCCTGCCGGCCCCGGTTGAGCCGCGCGACGCGGCCGCCTTCGAGCGCGACGTGCTCGACGCCGCCGGCCTCCTCCTCCGCGCCGTGCCGCCCCGCTACCGCAGCACGTACTTCGCGCACGTCTTCTCCGGCGGCTACTCCGCGGGCTACTACTCCTACATCTGGAGCGAGATCCTCGACGCGGACACGGTCGAGTGGTTCGAGGAGAACGGCGGCCTGGACCGCTCGGCGGGCGAGCGCTTCCGCCGCGGGGTGCTCGAGCTCGGCGGCTCCCGGGATCCGCTCGACGCCTACCGCGCGTTCCGCGGGCGGGATGCGCGGACCGAGCCGCTGCTGGCGCGCCGCGGCCTCCTCTAGCGGCGCCGGGGGACGAGCCAGGCGAGGAGGACGAGTCCCACGACCAGGCCCCAGAAGGCCGAGCCGATCCCCGCGATGGTCGTGCCGGAGGCGGTGACCAGGAGCGTCGCCGCCCCCGGCAGCCGCAGCCGCGCGTCCTCGACGGCGGCCTGCACCGCCGACACGAACACGCCCAGCAGCGCCAGCCCGGCGACCGCCTCGATCAGCAGCGGGCTCGCGGAGGACACCAGTGCGGCGGCCGCTCCGGCGAACACGCCCAGCACCAGGTACGAGGCGCCCGCCGAGACCGAGGCGACCCAGCGCTGCTCCGGCCGCGGAGACGCCTCGGGACCCGCGGTCAGCGCGGCGCTGAGCGCGGCGTAGTTGATCGGCACTCCGCCGAAGACCGCCGAGATCCCGGAGAGAGCGCCTGTCGAGACGATCCCGGGTCGCGAGTGCGCCGCGTAGCCGAAGCTCGACAGCACCGCGATGCCCGGGATGTTCTGCCCCGCCATGGTGACCACGTACAGCGGCAGGCCGATCCCGACCATCGCTCCGATCTCGAACACGGGCGCGACGAACTGCGGCACGGGGAGCAGCGGGGCACCGGCGAGAGCCGCGCCGTCCGTCACGATCAGCAGCACGATCGCCAGGGCGATCGCGGCCGGCACCGCCCAGCGGGGCAGGAGCCGCAGGAGCAGCAGCCAGAGCAGGATCACCGGCAGCGCGAGCGCGGGGATCTCCACCGCCGCGCGTACCGGCGCCAGCACGAGCGGGAACAGGATGCCCGCGAGCATGGCGTTCGCGAGCGGCCGCGGGATGCGCGCCACGAGCCTCCCGAGCGCCGGCCACAGCCCGGTGACCACCAGCAGAGCGGAAGCGACCAGGAACGCGCCGACCGCGCGGTCGAAGCCGCCGGGAAGAGTCGCGGTCGCGGCCAGCAGGGCGGCGCCCGGCGTGCTCCAGGCGAAGGTCATCGGCACGCGGTAGCGGATGCTCAGCGCGATGCAGAGGACGCCCTGCAGGACGCAGACGGCGAGGAGGCCCGAGGCGGCCTGCGCGTCCGTGGCGCCCACCGCGACCACCCCGGCGAGAACGATCGCGAACGAGCTCGAGAAGCCGGTCAGGGCGGCGACGATCCCGGCGAGCAGCGGCTGGACGATGGCGGAGCCTCCCGGAGGATCGACCGGCACCGAGGCGACCGGACGCACCGTCGGCGCGCTCCGCCAGGTTAGGGAAGCCGGAGCGGCCCGCCCGACGATCCGCCGGGCCAATCGCGGTGAACTGGCGCGGCGGGGCGGGGAGCGACTAGGCGCTCTTCTCCTGGCGACGGGGGGCGTGGGGCACGATCGTCGGAGCCGCGTTGTCGAGCACCGCAGCGCGGGTGACCACGACGCGGGCCACCTCGTCCGAGGAGGGCACCTCGAACATGATCGGGCCGAGCACCTCCTCGAGGATCGCGCGCAGTCCGCGAGCGCCGGTCTGACGCAGGACCGCCAGGTCCGCGATCGCCTCGAGAGCGCCCCGGTCGAACTCGAGCTCGACGCCGTCGATCTCGAACATCCGCTGGTACTGCTTCACGAGCGCGTTGCGCGGCTCGGTGAGGATCTGCATGAGCGCATCCTGGTCGAGCTGGGTGACCGTCGTGACGACGGGGAGGCGCCCGATGAACTCGGGGATCAGCCCGAACTTGTGCAGGTCCTCCGGGAGGACCTCGCTGAAGATGTTGATCTCGTCCTCTTTGCTGTGCAGCGGGGCGCCGAAGCCGATGCCGCGCTTGCCCGCCCGGGACGAGATGATGTCCTCGAGTCCGGCGAAGGCGCCGGCGACGATGAAGAGGACGTTCGTCGTGTCGATCTGGATGAACTCCTGGTGCGGGTGCTTCCGCCCGCCCTGCGGGGGCACGGAGGCGACGGTGCCCTCGAGGATCTTGAGCAGCGCCTGCTGCACACCCTCGCCCGAGACGTCGCGCGTGATCGAGGGGTTCTCGGCCTTCCGCGCGATCTTGTCGACCTCGTCGATGTAGATGATGCCGGTCTCGGCCCGCTTGACGTCGTAGTCGGCGGCCTGGATCAGCTTGAGGAGGATGTTCTCCACGTCCTCGCCGACGTAGCCCGCCTCGGTGAGGGCCGTGGCGTCCGCGACCGCGAACGGCACGTTGAGGCGCTTCGCGAGGGTCTGGGCGAGGTAGGTCTTCCCGCAGCCCGTGGGGCCGATGAGCAGGATGTTGCTCTTGGCGATCTCGACCTCGTCGTGGATCGCATCGGCGGCGGTGATGGTGTTGCGGGCGCGCACGCGCTTGTAGTGGTTGTACACGGCGACGGCGAGCGTCTTCTTCGCCTGCTCCTGCCCGATCACGTACTCCTCGAGGAAGCCGAAGATCTCCTTCGGCTTCGGGAGGTCGAACTCGTGGCTCGTCTCCTCGCTCGACTCGGAGAGGCGCTCCTCGATGATCTCGTTGCAGAGCTCGACGCACTCGTCGCAGATGTAGACGCCCGGTCCCGCGATGAGCTGCTGGACCTGCTTCTGGCTCTTGCCGCAGAAGGAGCACTTCAGCAGGTCGGCGCTTTCGCCAATACGTGCCACGGGGATGCCCCACTTCCTTGTCGTGCGTCTGTCGTGCGTCGGTCGGGTCGTGCTCCGGAACCCGGGGCTCCGGCGAGTGCGAGCGGGACGGGCCCCCTGGCACTGCTCCGAGCCTAGCCGCTGAGCCGCGGGGGCTCGGCAGGCGGGCCGGATTCGCCGTGCCTTGCGCCTCGGGTGGCGCTTTGCTACGGGAACCGCGGACGCAGAGAGGGGCCGGGCGGCGGATCGCTCCGCCACCCGGCCCCTCCCGGACCACCTACGCCGTGAGAGCCGGCAGGCTCTTGCGGCTGGTGAGCACCTGGTCGATCAGCCCGTACTCGAGCGCGTCGCTCGCGCCGAGGATCTTGTCGCGGTCGATGTCCTTCTTGACCTGCTCGACCGAGCGGTTCGAGTGGTGCGACAGCGTCTCCTCGAGCCACTCGCGCATGCGCATGATCTCGGCGGCCTGGATCTCGATGTCCGAGGCCTGGCCTCCGCCCTGCTGCACGGCGGGCTGGTGGATGAGGATGCGCGCGTTCGGCAGCGCGAGGCGCTTGCCGGGCGTTCCCGCGGCGGTGAGCACGGCGGCGGCCGAGGCGGCCTGGCCGAGCACGACCGTCTGGATGTGCGGGCGGATGTACTGCATCGTGTCGTAGATCGCCGTCATCGCGGTGAAGGATCCACCGGGCGAGTTGATGTACATGACGATGTCGCGGTCCGGATCCTGGCTCTCGAGCACGAGGAGCTGGGCCATGATGTCGTCCGCGGAGGCGTCGTCGACCTGGACTCCGAGGAAGATGATGCGGTCCTCGAAGAGCTTGGCGTACGGGTCCTGGCGCTTGTAGCCGTAGGCCGTGCGCTCCTCGAACGTGGGGAGGATGTAGCGCGAGGACGGTGCGGCTCCGGAGCCGAACGCCGTTCCGCCGAAGGTGGGTGTGGTCATTGTCTGTTCCTGATCTCTCGGCGCGTTCGCTGGACTACTCGTCGATGGCGGTACCGCCACCGCCGGCCACGTCGGTCGCCGACGAGCGGATGTGGTCGACGAAGCCGTAGGCGAGGGCCTCCTCGGCGCTGAACCAGCGGTCGCGGTCGCCGTCTTCGTTGACCTGCTCGACGGTCTTGCCGGTCGCCTTGGCGGTGATCTCGGCGAGGCGCTTCTTCATGTCGAGGATGAGCTGCGCCTGGGTCTGGATGTCGGAGGCCGTGCCGCCGAAGCCGCCGTGCGGCTGGTGGAGGAGCACCCGCGCGTTCGGGGTGATGTAGCGCTTGCCCTGGGTTCCGGCGGTGAGGAGCAGCTGGCCCATGGAGGCCGCCATTCCGATGCCCACGGTCACGATGTCGTTCGGGACGAACTGCATCGTGTCGTAGATCGCCATGCCCGCGGTGATGGAGCCGCCGGGCGAGTTGATGTAGAGGTAGATGTCCCGCTCGGAGTCCTCGGCTGCCAGGAGCAGGAGCTTCGCGGCGATCTCGTTCGCGTTCTCGTCGCGCACCTCGGAACCGAGCCAGATGATCCGGTCCTTGAGCAGGCGGTCGAAAACACTGTTGGGCATAACCATGTCGGCCATGTATTGCTCCGTTTCAGTTGTCGCTTCGGAGGCGAATCTATCGGACGCCGCCAGGCCGATCCGGCCGTGTTCGCCGGGGGCGGAGCGGGAGTCGCCCGTGTTCGCCCGGGGCGGACCGGAGCCCTGCAATGGCAGGAGCCGCCCTCCGACGGATCGGGGGGCGGCTCCTGCCGTGCTCGCGGTGACTACTCCGCGGCCGGGGTCTCCTCGGCGGGAGCGGCGGCCTTCTTCTTGGCCGGCGCGCGCTTCTTCTTGGGGGCCGGGGCGGGCTCCTCCTCGGCGGCGGGCTCCTCGGCGGCGGGCTCGGCGGGGACCTCGGCGTCGGCGGCGGCCTGGGCCTCCTCCGCGACCTCGGTCTCGTCCGAGGCGACGGCCTCGTCGGAGGCCTCGACGGCCTCGTCGTCGCCGGGGACCGCGGTGAACGCGGCCAGGTCGACAGCGTTGCCCTCGGTGTCGGTGACCTTCGCCTTGCCCAGGACGATCGCGAGCGCCTTGTTGCGGGCGACCTCGCCGACCATCTGGCCGATCTGATTGTTCTCGGACAGGATCTTGATGAACTCGTTCGGCTCCATGCCGTACTGCGCCGCACCCTGGATGAGGTACTGCGTGAGCTCGTCCTGGCTGACCTGGACCTTCTCCTGCTCGACGACGTGGTCGAGGAGGATCTGGGTCTTGAAGGTCTTCTCGCTGGCCTCCTTGACCTCGGCGCGGTGCTCGTCGTCCTCGAGGCGGTTCTCGCCCTCGAGGTGGCGGTGCACCTCGTCCTCGACGAGCCCGGCGGGCACGGGGACCTCGACGAGGGCGAGCAGCGCCTCGACGAGCTTCTCGCGGGCCTCGCCGCCCTGGCCGAAGGTCTTCTGCTGAGCGGCCTGCTCCTTGAGCGACTCGCGCAGCTCGGCGATGGTGTCGAACTCGCTGGCGATCTGCGCGAAGTCGTCGTCGGCCTCGGGGAGCTCGCGCTCCTTGACGGCGGTGAGCGCGACGGCGATCTCGGCCTGCTCGCCGGCGTGGTCGCCGCCGAGCAGCGGAGCGGTGAACGTGGTGCTCTCGCCCGCGGTGAGGGAGTCGAGCGCCTCGTCGATGCCCTCGATCAGCTCGCCCGAGCCGAGCTCGTAGGAGATGGCGTTGGCGGTGTCGACCTCGACGCCGTCGATGGAGGCGACCAGATCGATCTGCGCGAAGTCACCGGTCTTCGCCGGGCGGTCCACGGTGACCAGGGTGCCGAAGCGGCTGCGGAGCTTGTCCAGCTCGGCGTCGACGTCGGCGTCGGTGACCTCGGCCGCCTCGACGGTGAGCTCGATGCCGTCGTAGTCCGGGACGGTGATCTCGGGGCGCACGTCGACCTCGATGGCGAGCTCGAGGTCGCCGGTGAAGTCCTTGTCGCTCGGCCAGGCGACGATGTCCGCCTGCGGGCGGCCCAGGGGGCGCACCTCGGTCTCGCGGACGGCCTCGCGGTAGAAGCCGTCGAGGCCCTCGTTGACCGCGTGCTCGAGCACCGCGGCCTTGCCGACGCGCTGGTCGACGATGGCGGGCGGGACCTTGCCCTTGCGGAAGCCGGGGACGTTGATCTGCTCGGCGATGTGGCCGTAGGCGTGCGTGATGCTGGGGCCGAGCTCGTCCGGGGTGACCGAAATCGCGAGCTTCACGCGGGTCGGGCTCAGCTGTTCTACCGTGGTCTTCACGTGAGGGGATCTCCTGTGCTGGTTGGTGTCGGCGCCGGATGACGGTCGTCACGGGTCGATGTCGTCACGATGAGTACTCGTGGTCGGGGCGACAGGATTCGAACCTGCGACCTCCCGCTCCCAAAGCGGGCGCTCTAGCCAAGCTGAGCTACGCCCCGGATGCGCGGGCCTGGGCACCGTGCGTGAGACTCTCGTCGAGCCGTCCCCGCACGTGCGCTTGCGCGACACGCCGAAATGGCCTTCGCAAGTGTACTGCACCGCGGCAGCGGCGGCCGGAACCGCGCGGCGGCGGCCGACCGGGTGTCCACGGTGCTCGCGCGATGTACTACGCTGTCCTGGTGCCCGGTCGAGAGACCCGGTCGCACCGGTTCGCAGTCGTCAGGCCGCCGATCCGGGGCTGTAGCTTAGTGGTAAAGCCTCTGTCTTCCAAACAGATGATGCGAGTTCGATTCTCGTCAGCCCCTCTCCTCTCGAAGAGCCCCGGATGTCCGGGGCTCTTCGTCGTTCCGGGGCGGTCCCGGGCGTGCTCAGCCGACCGCGCCGCGGTGCTCCTCCGTCAGGGCGAGGTACGAGGCGGCGTTGCGGCGGATGCCCTCGCGCTCCTGCTCCGTCAGCTCCCGCCGCACCCGTCCGGGCACACCCGCCACCAGCGAGCCCGGCGGGACGACCGTCCCCTCGAGGACGACGGCGCCCGCGGCGATCAGCGAGCCGGTGCCGATGACGGCCCCGTTCAGGACGGTCGCGCTCATGCCGACCAGCACGTCGTCCTCGAGGGTGCAGCCGTGCAGCACGGCGTTGTGCCCGACCGAGACGCCGGCGCCGATGACGGCGTCGTAGTCGGCGTCGACGTGGACGACGACGCCGTCCTGGAGGTTGCTGCCGGCGCCGAGCTCGATCCGCGCGTGCTCGGCGCGCAGGACGGCGCCGTACCAGACGCTCGCCCGCTCCCCCAGGCGCACGGACCCGATCACGGTGGCCCCCGGGGCGACCCAGGCGCTGTCCGCGATCTCCGGGGAGCGTCCCCCGGTCAGGGCGAGGACGCGGGCGCCCTCTGCAGGACTCGACGGCATCGGGTTCTCCTCTTCTCCGGTGGTCAGCGCCCGGCGCGCAGGAAGGCGAGGACGGCCAGCACCCGCCGGTGGTCGGAGCCCGAGTCCTCGAGCCCGAGCTTCTGGAAGATCGCGGTCACGTTCTTCTCCACGGCCCCCACGCCGACGAAGAGAGCGGAGGCGATGCCCGCGTTCGTGCGCCCCTGGGCCATCTGCTCCAGCACCTCCCGCTCCCGCGGGGTCAGCGAGGCGAGCGGGTCGCGGTTGCGCTGCAGGAGCGAGGCGACGACCTGGGGGTCGAGGACGGTCCCGCCCGCCGCGACGCGCTCGACGGCGTCGCGCAGCTCCTCCACGGAGGCGACCCGGTCCTTCAAGAGGTAGCCGAGTCCGCCGTCGCCGGAGCCGAGCAGCTCCTGTGCGTAGGTGACCTCGACGTACTGGCTGAGCAGCAGGACCGACACGCCCGGGTAGCGGCGGCGGATCTCCAGCGCCGCGCGGACGCCCTCGTCGCGGAAAGTCGGCGGCATCCGGACGTCGAGCACGGCGACGTCGACCGCGGCCGGGTCCCGCGCCAGATCGGCGAGCAGGGCGTCCGCGTCCCCGAAGGCGCCGACGGAGGCGAACCCCGCGTCCTCGAAGAGGCGGACCAGGCCCTCGCGCAGGAGGACCGAGTCCTCGGCGATGGCGACGCGGATCACGGGCACGCCCTCAGGATAGGACGGCCGGGCGGTACGGGACGTGCACCCCGACCGTGGTCGGTCCACCGACCGGCGACTCCACGCTCAGGGTCCCGCGCAGGCCCCGGACGCGCCCGCCGACCCCTTCGAGGCCGTGACCGGCGACAGGCGCCGCTCCGCCGACTCCGTCGTCGACCACCCAGGCGTCGAGCCAGCGCTCCCCCGGAGTGCCGGAGTCGCGGGTGTCGAGATGCAGCCGCACCGAACGGGCGCGGGAGTGCTTGGAGGCGTTGGCGAGCAGCTCGGCGACGACGAAGTAGACGCTGCGCTCGACCTCGGGCGGGACGTCCGCCACGGGGTTCTCGGTGAGCACCTCGACCGGCACCGGGCTGAGCTCGGCGAGCGAGTGAACCGCCGCCTCGAAGCCCCGGTCCTGCAGGATCGGCGGCGCCACTCCGCGGGAGAGGGCGCGCAGCTCGTCCAGTGCGGCGCGCACGTGCTCGCGAGCCTCGTCGACCAGCCGCGCGGCGGACTCCGGGTCGGCGGCGAGCCGGTTGCGGGCCGAGGCCAGATCCATCTGGACCCGGATCAGGCGCTGCTGCGGGCCGTCGTGGATGTCGCGCTCGAGCCGACGCAGCGCGCGGTCCTCGGCAGCGACGGCCGCACCGCGGGAGGCGCTCAGCTCGGCGACCTCGCGCTGGAGCGCCTCCGACTCCCACGGGCCGAGCAGGAGGCGGTCGACCAGCCAGTGCAGGAGGGAGAGGCCGCGGGTGGCGAACGGCAGGGTCGAGACGAAGAGGACGGTCGTGGCGACCGTCGCCGCGGCGACCAGTCCCGCCGGCGGCTGCGGGGCGCCCAGCAGAGCGGCTCCGTTCTCGGCCAGCAGGCGGGCCGGACCGGGGGCTCCCGTGAGCGCGGCCGCCACCGTGCCCAGGCCCGCCCAGGTCCACAGCGCGAGGAGCAGTCCGGACAGCAGCGCGAGCACCGGAGCCACGACGAGCGTGTGCAGGAGAGCGAGCCAGTAGTGCCCGTCGATCACCGGACCGTAGAGGGCGAAGGTCGACGGGGTGACGGAGGAGGGCGGTCGCCGCCACTGCGGCCGGGGGACGGCGGGCCGTCCGGCCAGCAGGTCGAGGCCGACGGCGGCCCGCGAGAAGAAGCGCGCCGTGTAGAGGGCGGCGGGCAGGAACACCAGGCCGATCAGGACTCCGACGAGCCCGAGCGCGACGGCCAGCGCGACACCGGCGCAGAAGGCGCCGAGCAGGGCGACCGGGATCGCGGCGACCAGTGCGAGCACCTCCCGGGGCAGTCCGCGCCACAGCCGGAGGTAGGCGCGCGCAGCCTCGCCGAGGGCCGTCGATGCTCCGCTCATCCGCGCCTCCCGTCCGCTCCCGCCGCCGCCGCGACCCGGTCGAGCGTACCGGCGGCACGGCTCCGGGCGCCCGGGGGGAAGCCCCCGTGACACCCCTCCACGACCGAGGTGAGCCTGTCCTTCGCCCGACTGAGCCGAGCCTGCGCTTCCTTGCGGCGCCGAGGGATCTGCGTACTGTTGACGATCAGTCACCCCCTCTCGAAAGGACCAGACGATGTCCACCACGTCCGTCACGTCGCTCACCTCGTCGAACCCGGATGTCGCATCCGGAGTCGCCCAGTTCCTCAGCCCCGTCGTCGTCGAGATGACCGCGCTCGCCGTCAACGGCAAGCAGGCGCACTGGCACGTCCGCGGTGCCAACTTCATCGGCGTCCACGAGCTGCTCGACGCGATCGTCGGCCGCGCCATCGAGTGGGCCGACCTCGCCGCGGAGCGCGTCGTCGCCCTCGGCCTCCCGGTCGACGCCCGCATCCAGACCGTCGCCTCGGCGACGCGGTCCGAGCCCCTCACCCCCGGCTTCCAGCGCTCCGAGAACGCGATCGTCGAGATCATCCGCCAGATGGACACCGCCATCGCGACCGTCAACACGGCGATCGCGGAGCTCGCCGAGATCGACGCGAGCAGCCAGGACGTCGCGATCGAGATCGGCCGCGGCCTCGAGAAGGACCGCTGGTTCCTCTTCGCCCACGTCAGCGAGAGCTGAGCGCCACGCCTCGACCGGCCCGCGGATCCTCGGATCCCGCGGGCCGTCGTCGTTCCCGGGCCCGTCCGCGCGATCCGGAGCAGCCGGAGTCGCGTCGGGCGCGGGTCAGCCGCCGTGCGTGAAGCGGCCCGCCAGGAGGGTCGCGGCGACCGGCATGGATCGGAGGGCTCCCGCGTCGGCGGCGAGCGGATCGCGGTCGACCACCACGAGATCGGCGGGATCGCCGGCCGCGGGCGTGAGCCGGCGCACCCGGGTCGAGGCGACGATCGCCTCCTCGACGCTCACCCGCTGCTCCGGATGCCAGGGCTCGTCGCCCGGCAGCGCCCGCGCGACCGCGGCCGAGATCGCGACCCACGGGTCGAGCGGAGCGACCGGAGCGTCCGAGCCGAGCACCACGCGGGCCCCGGAGTCGAGCAGCGAGCGCAGCGGGAACGCCCGGCCGGTCCGTCCCGGCCAGTACCGCTCCGCCACCTCGCGGTCGTCGAGCGCGTGCGCGGGCTGCACTCCGGCCTCCACGCCGAGCGCGGCGAACCGCGGAAGGTCGGTCTCCGCGAGCAGCTGAGCGTGCTCGATCCGGCCCCCGCCGACCCGGCCGAGGGCATCCAGGGCCAGCGTCGCCGCGGCGTCGCCGATCGCGTGCACCGTGGAGCGGATGCCGCCCGCGGCCGCGCGGGCGAGCAGCTCGTCGAGCTCGGCCGGCTCCACGGTGAGCACGCCGTAGCCGTCGTGATCGGCGTAGGGGTGGGTGCAGTAGGCGGTCCTCGTGTTGAGGGAGCCGTCGATCAGGACCTTGAGCGGGCCCATCCGCAGCAGTCCGGCGCCGCCGTCGAGCTCGTCCCCCGTGCGCAGTCCCTCCGCGAGGGCGCGCTCGAGGTGGTCGCGGTAGACGCCGGTGTCGACGCGGAGGGAGCGCGTCCCGCGGGCGACGCGCCGGGGCCAGTCCCCCGCGTTCCAGCGCATCTCGAGGTCGACGACGCCGACCACTCCGCGAGCCGCCGCACGCCGGGCCGCCGCGTCCGCGAGCGCGTCGAGTTCGTCGTCGCCGAGGGCGCCGAGTGCGGTGACGAGCTCGAAGCAGGCGTCCTCGCGCAGCAGCTCGGGCTCGGGAGCGACGGCGTACCGACGGTACGCCGCGGAGTTCAGCCAGGCGCAGTGCAGGTCGCCGCTGATCAGCACGACAGGCCGCTCGGAAGACACGTCGTCCAGGAGCGCGGTCGTCGGCGGCTCCGGCCAGAGCCCGTCCCGGAAGCCGAAGCCGATCAGCGTGCCGGTGCCGGGCTCCTCCGCCAGGCGACGTCGGACCGCGTCCGCTGTTCCCCGGGCCGAGTCCTCCGATGAGACGTCCAGGCGCGGGGCCGTCATCGCCCACTGCGAGAAGTGGACGTGCTCGTCCCAGAGGCCGGGGAGCACCCAGCGCCCGTCGAGGTCGCGCACCTCGTCGCCCGGGGCGGCGGCAGCGTCCGGTCCGACCGCTTCCACGCGGCCGTCGCGCAGGAGGACGGCACCGGGTCGGGACGAGCCGAGGAGGCGGGCGCCCCGCAGCAGGAGACCGCCGGTCATCGGGCGGCCTCGCGGAGCGCGGCGGGGACCGGTCGCGGAGCGCGGGACAGGGGCAGTGCCCCTCCACCGGCGCTCACGACTGGCACACCGGGCACCAGTAGAGCTTGCGCGCGCCGATCTCCTCGAGCAGCACGTTCGTGCCGCAGACGCGGCAGGGCAGGCCCTCGCGCTTGTAGACGTAGTTGCGCTCGGCCCGGCTGCGGACGGCTCTCGAGCGCTCCGTCTTCGTGAGGCCGCGGCGGGTGATCATCATCCCGGTCCGGATGCCGTCCTCGAGCAGGTCCGCCCAGTCGCGCCACAGCTCCTGCGCGAGCTCCAGCGGCACCTGCTTGCCGGGAGTGTGCGGGTCGAGGCCGGCGCGGTAGAGCAGCTCCGCCCGGTAGATGTTGCCGATCCCGCTGACGACGGACTGGTCCATCAGCACCAGTCCGACCGGCGTCGCCGTCCTGCGGAGCCGGTTCACGAAGCGGTCGCGCGCCTCGTCGGAGTCGTCGTCGGCCGGATCCGGACCGAGGCGGGCGAGGAGGGCCTCCACCTGGGCGGGGTCCATCACCTCGCACGCGGTGGGACCGCGCAGGTCGGCGACGGTCTCCTCCGTCATGATGCGCACGCGCACCGCGCCCACGGGCGGCGGGGGGAACTCGTCGAGGTCGGAGTCGGTCTCGTGCTCCGTCTCGGAGAGGCGCACGGCGCGGCGGCGGCGCGGAGCCCCGATGCTGCTGCCGGCCTTGCCGTCCGGGAACAGCGGCGAGACGTGTCCGAGGAAGTCCCACGCGCCGTAGAGGCCGAGGTGGACGTGCAGCGTCAGGTCGCCCTCGAAGCGCAGCAGCAGGTGCTTGCCGACGGCCGTGGACTCGAGGACCTCGCGCCCGTCGAGGAGCGCGGCCCCCTCGGCGAAGCGGCCCTGGGGGCTGCTGGTCGAGACGCGGTGCCCGACGACGTCGCGCTCGAACTGCAGGGCGATCCGGTGGACGGAGTGCCCCTCGGGCACTCAGCGCTCCTTCGCGGCGGAGTCGACGACCCGGCCGGCGATGTCGCCGGTGGCCTCGTACTCGGCGAGCTGCGCGATGCGGCGCACGTGGCGCTCCTCGAAGGTGAAGGGCTCGGCGACGAACGCGTCGATGAAGCCGGTGGCCTCCTCGACGGAGTGCTGGCGCGCCCCGATCGAGATGACGTTCGCGTCGTTGTGCTGGCGGGCCAGCACGGCGGTGCTCAGGTTCCAGACGAGGGCGGCGCGCACGCCCGCGACCTTGTTCGCCGCGATCTGCTCGCCGTTGCCCGAGCCGCCGAAGACGACGCCGAGTGCCTCGACCCCCGCCTCCTGATCGCGCACGACCGCGGCGGCGGCGTTGATGCAGAAGGACGGGTAGTCGTCCAGCGGGTCGTACGACGTGGGGCCGTGGTCGATCACCTCGTGACCGGCGGCGCCGAGGTGCTCGATCAGGTGACGGCTGAAGTCCAGCCCTGCGTGGTCCGTGGCGATGTGGATGCGCACGAGAGAACTCCTCCGGAAGAGCCGTCTGGGGCCCGCGGTGCCCGGGCCGGGAGCCAGAGTACCGCGGGTCGGCTCAGTCGAACCGCGGGTCGCGGGTCCGCGAGCGCTTGAGCTCGAAGAAGCCGTCGAAGGAGGCGGCCGCGACGATGCCGTCCCAGAGCGTCAGCGCCTGCTCCCCCCTCGGGATCGGCGAGATGACGGGGCCGAAGAAGGCGACGTCGCCGATCGCGATGACCGGGGTGCCGACGTCCTGGCCGACCCGCTCGATCCCGTCGAAGTGGGAGGCGCGCATCGGCTCGTCGTACTCGTCCGAGTCGGCGTACGCGGCGAGCTCCGCGGGCAGCCCGAGCTCGGCGAGCGACTCGGCGATCACCGCGTCGGTGTCCGTGCGGCCGCCCGGATGGATCCGGGTTCCGAGCGCGTCGTAGAGCGGCTTCACGTGCTCGCGGCCCTCGCGCTCGGCGACGGCGGCGACCAGGCGCGTGTAGCGCAGCGCGCGCGGGAGGAAGGCGCGGTACGAGTCGTCCACGTCCTTGTCCTCGTTCAGGACGGCGAGGCTCATGATGTGCCACTGCACGTCGAGGTCGCGGGCGGGGGTCACCTCGTCCACGAATCGCGAGGTCATCCAGGCCCACGGGCAGGAGGGGTCGAACCAGAAGTCCACAGAGGTCATGGGGACACGGTACGCCGCTCGCCGCGGCCGCGTCCGCGCTCCCCGGCGGCTCCGCAGGATCGTCCTCACGGAGACTCCACGGCTGGTCCCGGCAGCCCTAGGGTGGATCGGCGGCGCCCCCACCCCGGCGCCCGCGGCAGCGCCCGAGACGAACGGATGGAGCACCCCCGTGCCAGGAGACAACCTCACCCGGAGCGAAGCGCAGGAGCGCGCCTCGCTGATCCGGGTCCACGACTACGACATCGCCCTCGACCTGACCCGTGGCGCCGAGACCTTCCTCAGCACGACCACCGTGCGCTTCTCCGCCACCGAGGGCGCCTCGAGCTTCATCGACGCCGTCACGGGCACCGTCCACTCCGTCACCCTCAACGGCGCGGAGCTCGACCCGGCCGACGTCGCCGACGGCGTCCGCATCCGCCTCGAGTCCCTGGCCGCGGACAACGAGCTCACCGTCGTCGCCGACGCGCTCTACACCAACACCGGCGAGGGCCTGCACCGCTTCGTCGACCCGGTCGACGGCGAGGTGTACCTCTACTCGCAGTTCGAGGTGCCCGACTCCCGCCGCGTCTTCGCGGTGTTCGAGCAGCCGGACCTCAAGGCCGAGTTCCGCTTCACCGTCACCGCGCCCGCGCAGTGGCGGGTCGTGTCGAACCAGCCCACTCCCGAGCCGGTCCCGGCGGGCGAGGGGATCGCGACCTGGAGCTTCGAGCCGACCCCGCGCATCTCCTCCTACATCACGGCCGTCGTGGCCGGCCCCTACGTGGTGGAGACCGACTCGCTCGTCTCCTCCGACGGCCGCACCATCCCGCTGGGGGTCTTCGCCCGGGCCTCGCTCGCGCCCTTCCTCGACGCCGACTACGTGTTCGAGAAGACGAAGCAGGGCTTCGCCTTCTACGAGGAGAAGTTCGGCGTCCCGTACCCGTTCGCGAAGTACGACCAGCTGTTCGTCCCCGAGTTCAACGCGGGCGCGATGGAGAACGCGGGAGCGGTGACCTTCACCGAGACCTACGTGTTCCGCTCGAAGGTGACGGACGCGATCAAGGAGCGCCGGGTCGTCACGATCCTCCACGAGCTCGCCCACATGTGGTTCGGCGACCTGGTCACGATGAAGTGGTGGAACGACCTCTGGCTCAACGAGTCGTTCGCCGAGTACGCCTCCACCCTCGCCACCGCGGAGGCGACGGAGTGGACCGAGGCGTGGACCACCTTCGCCGCGATGGAGAAGAGCTGGGCCTACCGCCAGGACCAGCTGCCCTCGACCCACCCGATCGTCGCGACCATCACCGACCTCGAGGACGTCCAGGTCAACTTCGACGGCATCACCTACGCGAAGGGCGCGTCGGTCCTCAAGCAGCTCGTCGCGTGGGTCGGCGAGAAGGAGTTCCTCGCGGGCGTCCACGAGTACTTCGTCAAGCACGCGTTCTCGAACACGGAGCTGCGCGATCTGCTGGTCGAGCTCGAGGCCACCAGTGGGCGCGACCTCACCGAGTGGTCGGCGCAGTGGCTCGAGACGGCGGGCGTGAACACGCTCCGCCCGGAGATCGCGGTCGACGAGAGCGGATCCATCGCGTCGTTCGCGATCCTGCAGAGCGCGGTCGAGGAGTACCCGACGATCCGCCCGCATCGCCTCGCGATCGGCCTGTACGACTTCGAGGGCGAGCGCCTCGTCCGCGTCGACCGCCTCGAGCTGGACGTCGACGGGGAGCGCACCGAGGTGCCCGAGCTGATCGGCCGCACCCGTCCGGCGCTCGTGCTGCTCAACGACGACGACCTCGCCTATGCGAAGGTCCGCCTCGACGAGGCCTCGCTCGCCGTGGCCGTCGAGCACCTCGCGAGCATCGAGAGCCCGCTGGCCCGCTCGCTGGTCTGGGGCTCGGTCTGGGACTCGACCCGGGACGCCGAGTCGGCGCCGCGCGACTTCGTCCGCCTCGTCCTGGGCAACATCGCCACCGAGACCGAGTCCACGACCCTCCGGACGGTGCTCAACCAGCTCGTCTCCACCGCCACCCAGTACGTCGCTCCGGAGTACCGGGCCGAGGTCGTCGAGGAGGCGGGCGATCAGCTGTGGACGCTCGCGCAGAGCGCCGAGCCGGGCAGCGACGCGCAGTTCCAGTTCGTCAAGTTCTTCGCCGCGATCGCGTCGACCCCGGCGCACCTCGAGGCCGTGCAGGCGCTGCTCGACGGCTCGACCGCGCTCGACGGCCTCGACATCGACACCGACCTCGGCTGGGAGCTGCTGATCGCTCTGGTCGCCGGCGGGCGGGCCGACGCGGGCGACATCGACGCGGCGCTCGCCTCGGACAACACGGCGACCGGCCAGCAGTCGGCCGCGCACGCCCGTGCCGCGCTGCCGACCGCGGAGGCGAAGCGCGCGGCCTGGGACTCGGTCACGGCCGACGACTCGGCGCCGAACACGATCGTCCGCTCGACGGGCCTGGGCTTCCAGCGCGCCGCCGACCCGCATCTGCTCGACGCGATGGTGCCGGTCTACTTCGACGCCCTCCGCTCCCTCTGGGAGTCGAAGAGCTACAAGATCGCCGAGTACCTGGTCGTCGGCTTCTACCCGGCCGCCACGCCCTCGCGGGAGATCGTCGACGCCACCCGCGCGTGGCTCGACGCGAACCCGGAGGTCCCGGCGCTGCGCCGTCTCGTGATCGAGAACCTGGCCGGCGTGGAGCGCGCGCTCCGCGCCCAGGAGCGGGACGCCCGGGGCTGACCCGGAGCGGTCCGGTCCCCCGGCGCTCGGCGCTGCGGGACCGGACGGCGCTCGCCGCGCCTCCGGCGCCTAGCGCTGCGGGACAGAGCGGCGCTCCGGCCCGTCGTAGGCGGACAGCGGCCGGATGAGCGCGTTCGAGCCCCGCTGCTCGATCACGTGGGCGGTCCAGCCCACCACGCGCGCCGCGACGAACAGCGGCGTGAAGATCTCGGTGTCGAACCCCATCAGCCGATAGGCGGGGCCGGACGGGTAGTCGAGGTTCGGCAGGATCCCCGTCCGCTCGGCCATCGCCTCGGCCAGAGCGTCGTAGAGCTCCATGAGCTCGCCGGCCCCCTCGTGCTCGGCGAGCCGCCGGAGAGCGGCGTCCATGGTCGGCACCCGCGAGTCGCCGGACTTGTAGACCCGGTGGCCGAACCCCATGACCTTCCGGCGCTGCCCGAGAGCCTCGGCGAGCCACTCGCGGGACCGCCGGTCCGCCTCCGGTCCGGTCCCGACCTCGTCGAGCACGTGCAGCACGGCCTCGTTCGCCCCGCCGTGGAGCGGGCCCTTGAGCGCTCCCACGGCGGCGGTCACCGCGGAGTAGACGTCCGACAGCGTCGACGTCACGACGCGGGCCGTGAAGGTCGAGGCGTTGAAGGAGTGCTCGGCGTAGAGCACCAGGGAGACGCGGAACGCGTCGACGACGACCGGCTCCGGCACCTCGCCGAAGGTCGTCCACAGGAAGTTCTCGGAGTAGTCGAGGTCGTCGCGCGGCTCGATCGGCTCGAGACCGCGCAGGCGGCGCTGGGCGTAGGCGACGATCGCGGGCAGCGCCGCCCAGAGCCGCACGGAGCGCTCCAGCACGGCCTCGGGAGCGTCGGCGTCCGCATCCTCGTCGAGGGCGCCCAGGACGCTCACCGCCGTCCGCACCACGTCCATCGGATGCGCCGACAGCGGCAGCAGGTCGATCACGGTGCGCACCTCGGGGGCCAGGCCGCGGTGGGACCGCTCCACGGCGGCCAGCCCGGCCGCCTCCTCCGCAGTCGGGAGCTCGCCGTGCCAGAGCAGCCAGGCCACGTCCTCGAACGAGGTCCCCGCCGCGAGCTCCTGCACGGGGTAGCCGCGGTAGAGCAGTGAGTTCGACGCCGGGTCGACCTTCGAGACGGCCGTCGTGTCGACGACGACCCCCACGAGTCCCTTGCGGATGTCCTGATCGGTCGTGCTCATCCTTCGCTCCTTCGCGAGAGGCGGGCGGCGGCGCCGGGGGGCGCCGCCGGTTCGTGCGGGTCGGCGCGCTCAGGCGCCGTAGTGGTCGGCGAGCGAGAAGTCGAAGACGCTCTCGTCGAAGCGGCTGTAGGACGCGTAGTCGAGGAGCTCGTAGAGCTCGGCGCGCGTCTGCATGCCCGGGACCTCCGAGCGGAGCGACCCCTCGGCCTTGAGGGCGTCGAGCGCCCGCATCGCGGCCCCCATCGCGATCCGGAGCAGCGAGACCGGGTGGATCACGACGTTCACGCCGACGTCGGCGAGCTGCTGCGCGGTGAACAGCTCGCTCTTGCCGAACTCGGTCATGTTGGCGAGGATCGGCACGTCGATCGCGGCGCGCACGGCCTCGAACTCGGACAGGTCGCGCATCGCCTCGGGGAACACCGCGTCGGCTCCGGCGTCGACGAGGCGCTTGGCGCGGTCGATCGCGGCAGGCAGGCCGTCGAGGGCGCGGATGTCGGTGCGGGCCATGATCACCAGATCGGAGTCGCGGCGCGCGTCGACGGCCGCCGCGATCCTCCGCACCGACGTCGCCTCGTCGACGACGGCCTTGCCGTCCAGGTGCCCGCAGCGCTTGGGGTTCACCTGGTCCTCGATGTGCAGCCCCGCCACTCCGGCGTCCTCGAGCATCTGCACCGTGCGCGCGACGTTCAGCGGCTCGCCGAAGCCGGTGTCCGCGTCGACGAGGACCGGGAGGTCGGTCAGGCGCGCGATCTGCTGCGAGCGGCCGGCCACCTCGCTGAGCGTGGTGAGCCCGATGTCCGGGAGCCCCAGCTCGGCCGAGAGCACGGCGCCCGAGACGTAGATCCCGTCGAAGCCCTTCGCCTCGATGAGGCGCGCGGAGAGCGGAGTGAACGCGCCGGGCAGCTGCAGCAGCTCGCCCGAGGCGAGGCGCTCGCGGAAGAGGCGGCGCTTCTCGGCGGGAGTCCGGGTGGAGTGGAGCATCGGGCGTCCTTCCCAGGGCGGTGTCCGGGTCCGAGCGGGCCCGCTTCGAATCTATACGCGCTCGGGGCCCGTGCACCCGACTCGGAGGGAGGCGTCCCGTAGCCTGGAGCGGTCATGCTGCTTCTTCAGACCTCCACCCCGGACCCTGTCGCCGCCACCGTCTCCTTCTTCGAGTCCGAGCCTTTCTGGAAGGTGGTCGCGATCCTCGGGATCGTGCTGGGCGCGCTGCTGGTGCGCGTCATCGCCCACTTCATGATCGGCCGCGTCGTCGACCAGATCGTGTCGGGAGTGAAGCGCCGCCAGCGGGTCGAGGACACCCAGTCGATCGCCGCGTCGCCGCTCGCGGCCGTGCGGGTCGTGCAGCGCACGCGCACGCTCGGGTCGATCCTCAACAACCTGAGCTCGATCCTGATCGTCGTGATCGCCCTGGTGATGATCGTGACGACCATCGACAAGGACCTCATCGGCTCCTTCGCCCTGCTGACCGCCGCCCTCGGCGCGGGCCTGGGCTTCGGCGCTCAGAACATCGTGAAGGACGTCCTGAACGGACTGTTCATGGTCGCGGAGGACCAGCTCGGGGTCGGCGACGTCGTCGACACGGGGCAGGCGACGGGCGTGGTCGAGTCGGTCGGCGTCCGTGTGACGCAGATCCGCGACGTCAACGGGACCCTCTGGTTCGTCCGGAACGGCGAGATCGTCCGGGTCGGGAACATGTCGCAGGGCTGGTCGCGCGTCATCGTCGACCTGGCCGTGCCCTACGAGACGGATCTCGAGCAGGTGCAGTCCACGGTCCTCGCCACCGCGAACGAGCTGGCGGCGAGCAGCCGCTGGCGGGCCCGGATCATCGACAAGCCGGAGCTCTGGGGCCTGGAGTCCATCGCCGACGACGCCCTGGTCATCCGGGTCGTGGTCAAGACCCGCACCACCGCGAAGGACGACGTCGCCCGCGAGCTGCGCCTGCGCCTGAAGAGGTCGCTCGACGCGCTCGACGTGAAGCTCCCCTCGCTGGCCACCGTCGTCCTCGAGGGCTTCGAGGGAGCGACCAGCGTCGGAGGCGCCAAGCCGCCGCGGACCACGCCCTCCCCCACGATCAGCACCGAGCACGGCAAGCCCGTGCGGCTCCCCCGGGCGCTGCGGCGCGGGAGCGGAACGCCACCTCAGGACGGCGGCGGCACCTCCGGTCCGACGGGACCGCGCTCGTGAGCGGCCTGCAGATCGGCGGAACTCCTCCGCTGCGCAGCTTCTGGGAGCACCTCGGCGGTCGGCCGACGTTCGAGCGACTCGTCCGTCGGTTCTACAAGGGCGTCCGCGAGGACGAGGTGCTCTGGCCGATGTACCCCGAGCACGACCTCGAGGGCGCGATCCAGCGCCTCACCGGCTTCCTCGAGCAGTACTGGGGCGGACCGGGCACGTACAGCGAGGAGCGCGGGCACCCGCGCCTGAGGATGCGGCACCAGCCCTTCCGGATCAACCCCGAAGCCCGCGACCACTGGCTCCAGCACATGCGGACCGCCGTCGACGATCTCGAGCTCGCTCCGGCCGATGACGCCCTGCTCTGGGACTACCTGGAGCGCGCCGCCCACGCGATGGTGAACACCTTCGAGGAGTAGCCGCTCAGCCCGGGGTGCGGACCAGCACGTGCCCGCGGCGCGAGGTGAGCCGGCGCCAGGCGCCGCTCTCGAGCAGGGCCACGGGGTCGTCGGCGCCGAGGAACCCGAGCGCGAAGAGGGCGAACGCCGCTCCCGCGGGGACGTCCTCGAGGCCGACGAGCGGTCGGCCCCAGACGCTCGAGCGCACGCGTCCGACGATCTGCTCGCCCGTCTCGGAGCCGACGGCCGCCGCGATCTCGTCGATCCCCTCGCGCGCCACACGCTCCAGGAAGCCGGGGTCCACGGGCTCGCGCCGGGCCCAGCCGCCGCGGGGCGGGGAGACACCCGCCCAGGGCCCCGCCGTCGCGTCGTCGCCGTCGGGCAGCACGACCGGCTTGCCGTCCGCTCCGCCCGGCTCCCACTGCAGCCGGGCGAGACGGTCCGACAGCGCTCGGATCGGCACGACCCGGTCGAAGCCGGCGGGCTCGTCGAGCGCGAAGACGCGCAGGCCCAGCACGGTCGCGGAGCGGTCCAGCAGACCGCGGGGCTGGAGGATCGGGGTGTAGGCGGCCAGCACGTGGTCGTCGGCGAGGAGCCGGACCGCACCGTCCTCGACCCGAGCCGAACGGCCGAGGAAGACGCGCAGATCCGACAGGCTCGGCGGATCCGCCAGGGAGAAGGACGAACTCATCGCGTCGATAAACTTACCCGAGGCCGTTCGCCCCACCGACCGACACCCCGGAGGTACCGTGCCCGATCCCCTGTCCTCGTTCCTCACCGCGCTCGACCTGACGGACACCGGCGCCCGCACCAGCGAGGACATCTCGACGGGTCCCTCGCAGTGGATGCCCGAGGGGCGGGTCTTCGGCGGCCAGGTCCTCGCGCAGTCGCTCATCGCAGCCGGTCGCACCGTCGAGGGGCGCTCCGTGCACTCGATGCACGGGTACTTCCTCCGCCCCGGGGACGTCTCCCTGCCGATCACGTTCTCGGTCGACCGGATCCACGACGGCCGCTCCTTCTGCACGCGGCGGACGCAGGCCTACCAGAACGGCCGCCCCATCCTCTCGATGATCGCCTCGTTCCAGACCGAGGACGAGGGCCTCGACCACCAGGCGTCGATGCCGGAGGGGATCCCCGACCCGGAGTCGCTGCCGAGCACCGCCGAGATCCTCGCGGGCGTCGACCACCCGGTCGGCAGCTTCTGGGCCACTCAGCGCCCCTTCGACGTGCGGCACGTCGAGCAGCCGGTCTACCTCCGGGCCGACCCCGAGCGGGTCGCGCACCAGAGCGTGTGGATGCGCTCGCTCGGACCGCTGCCGGACGATCCGATGCTGCACCGCGCCGCCCTCGCCTACGCGAGCGACTACACGATCCTCGAATCCACGCTCCGCCGGCACGGCGCGGCCTGGACGACGCCCGGCCTGCGGATCGCGAGCCTCGACCACGCGATGTGGTGGCACCGCCCCGCGCGCGTGGACCAGTGGCTCCTCTACGTGCAGGAGGCGCCGAGCGCGTCCGGCGGACGCGGACTCTCGCTCGGGCGGATCTACACCCAGGAGGGCGTGCTCGTGGCGAGCGTCGCCCAGGAGGGCATGGTCCGCGTCCCCCTGGGCTGAGCTCAGCCCCGCTTCGAGAAGGTGATGGGCTCCTCGACGTAGGGGCCCCACGCCTCGCGGAGCTCCTCGGGGATGCGCTGGGGCCTGCCCGTCGCGGCGGTGACCAGTACCAGAGTGGTGGCCGCCTTCGTGAAGAGCACCCGCGGGACGACGCCGGCGGGCGAGTAGAGCTCGTAGCAGACCTCGAGGCTCGCGCCGCCGATCCGCCCGATCCACAGCTCCACGTCGATCGGCGCGCGCATGTACGGGATGGGCGCGAGGTACTCGATCTCCTGCCGGGCGATGAGGCTGATCGACTCGGCGCCCGGCCGGGCGTCGAGGACCGCCGTCGCCATCCCGCCGGGCTGCGGCGAGTCCGGTTTCCAGAACGCCTGGATGCGCGCCTCCTCGAGCAGGCGCAGCATCTCGGCGTTGTTCACGTGCGCGTAGGCGTCGAAGTCCGACCAGCGCAGCGGGATGGCGACGTGCAGGCGCATCAGTCGCGGGTGAGCTTGCGGTAGGCGGAGCGGTGCGGCTTCGCCGCGTCCGGGCCGAGGCGCTCGATCTTGTTCTCCTCGTAGGCCTCGAAGTTGCCCTCGAACCAGTACCAGTTGGCCGGATCCTCCTCGGTGCCCTCGTAGGCGAGGATGTGGGTCGCGATCCGGTCGAGGAACCACCGGTCGTGCGTGATGACCACGGCGCAGCCCGGGAATTCGAGGAGCGCGTTCTCGAGGCTGCCCAGGGTCTCGACGTCGAGGTCGTTGGTGGGCTCGTCGAGCAGGAGCAGATTGCCGCCCTGCTTGAGCGTCAGCGCGAGGTTGAGGCGGTTCCGCTCGCCGCCGGAGAGGACGCCGGCCTTCTTCTGCTGGTCCGGGCCCTTGAAGCCGAACTGCGAGACGTAGGCGCGGGAGGGGATCTCGGTCTTCCCGACGGTGATGTAGTCGTGCCCGTCGGAGACGACCTCCCACAGGTTCTTCTGCGGGTCGATGCCGCCGCGGCTCTGGTCGACGTAGGAGATGTCGACCGTCTCGCCGATCCTGAGGTCGCCGGAGTCCAGCGACTCGAAGCCGACGATCGTCTTGAAGAGCGTGGTCTTGCCGACGCCGTTCGGGCCGATGACGCCGACGATGCCGTTGCGGGGCAGGGTGAAGCTCAGGTCGTCGATCAGGACGCGCTCGCCGAACTGCTTGTGCAGCTTCTTCGCGTCGATGACCTGGGAGCCCAGGCGGGGGCCGACGGGGATGACGATCTCCTCGAAGTCGAGCACGCGCGTCTTCTCGGCCTCCGCTGCCATCTCCTCGTAGCGCGCCAGGCGCGCCTTCGACTTGGCCTGGCGGCCCTTGGCGTTGCTGCGCACCCAGTCGAGCTCGGTGGTGAGGCGCTTGGCGAGCTTGGCGTCCTTCTTGCCCTGGACCTCCAGGCGGGCGCTCTTCTTCTCGAGGTACGTCGAGTAGTTGCCCTCGTAGGGGTAGAGGTGGCCGCGGTCGACCTCGGCGATCCACTCCGCGACGTTGTCGAGGAAGTACCGGTCGTGGGTGACGGCGAGCACGGCGCCGGGGTACTTCGAGAGGAACTGCTCGAGCCAGAGCACGCTCTCGGCGTCGAGGTGGTTGGTGGGCTCGTCGAGCAGCAGCAGGTCGGGTTTCTGCAGGAGGAGCTTGGTGAGCGCCACGCGGCGCTTCTCGCCACCCGAGAGGTTGGTGACGAGGGAGTCCCCCGGCGGGGTCCGCAGGGCGTCCATCGCCTGCTCGAGCTGCGAGTCCAGGTCCCAGGCGTCGGCGGCGTCGATCGCCTCCTGCAGGGTGCCCATCTCGGCGAGGAGGCTGTCGAAGTCCGCGTCCGGGTCGGCCATCGCGAGCGAGATCTCGTTGAAGCGGTCGATCTTGCCCTTGATCTCGCCCACGCCTTCCTGGACGTTCTCGAGCACCGTCTTGGTCTCGTCGAGCTCGGGCTCCTGCATCAGGATGCCGACGGTGTAGCCCGGGCTCAGCCGCGCCTCGCCGTTGCTCGGCGTGTCCAGCCCCGCCATGATCTTCAGGATCGTCGACTTGCCGGCGCCGTTGGGCCCGACCACGCCGATCTTCGCTCCCGGAAGGAACGACATGGTCACGTCGTCCAGGATCAACTTGTCACCGACCGCCTTCCGCGCGCGCACCATCGAGTAGATGTATTCAGCCATACCCAGTCCTCAAGTCCGTCGGTCTGCGCGGAGTCGCCTCGCCCGCCGGTCCCCTGTTCCGCGCGGAGGCGCTGACGCAGGCTCGGACCGGGGCGGGACGCCGGGCCCCGGCCGACGCGGTGCGCGGGCCGCGGGACCGTCCGCACCAGACGAGGATAACGGGAACTCGCCGGTCCGCGTCGGAGGGAGCGTCTGAACGCGGACCGCCCTCCGCTCCGGCCGGGCCGGTGCGGAGGGCGGATCGCGTCAGCGGCCGACGGTGCGGATCAGCTGCAGGGCGTCAGGCGCTCCACCGCCTCGGACAGCGTGTCCGTGCTGCCGAGCAGGATCACCTGCGTCGCCTTGGACGCGGTGATGTCGGCGAGGACCGCCCGGGGCACGCAGGTGGGCTGGACCGCGAAGAGCGGGCTCCGGGTGTAGCCCGCCGCCGTGGCTCCGGCCAGGGCGTCGGGGAACTTCTCACCGGTCGCGAGGTAGACGGTCGTCGCCGAGGTGAAGGCCGCCTTGTTCAGCTTCTCCGAGGTGTCGTACCGGTCGGTCCCGCCGATGCGGGTGATCACGGGGCCCGTGATCGAGCGCTCGATGCCGGCGCTGACCGAGAGCGTCGAGCCCGCGATCGTCAAGCTACTGACCTTGAGGCCGCTGATGATCTGCTGGGTGAGGGGGTCCACCGTGGAGCCGGTTCCGTTGGTCAGCACCACCGGAGCGCGATTCGCGCCGGCTGCGGCGCTGGCGCTCAGGGCGTCGGGGAACTTCTCGCCCGTGGCCAGCCAGGCCATCGAGGAGCCGCCCCTGAAGGCGTCCTGGAGGATCAGCTTCGAGGTGTCGTAGCGGTCGACTCCGCCGATGCGCGTGATCTTCCCCTTCGGCGCATACGCGGCCAGGTCGCTGTAGACCTGGCTGCCGACGCTGAGCTCGGAGCCGACGACGACGATCTTCGCGGGCTTGAGACGCGTCAGCTCGGTGCGGACGACCTGGCTCATCGAGTCGCGGTCGACCAGGAGCAGCGGCCCGCCCGCCGTGGCCGCGGCGGGTCCGGCGCTGAGAGCGTCCGGGAAGTTCTGCCCGGTGGCGACGTAGACGACGGGGACGTTCGCCGGGAAGGTGCGCTTGGACACCTCGACCGCGGTGCCCTGACGGTCGGTGCCCGAGATGCGCGAGACGGCCGGCGAGCCGGCGGGCGGAGCCGTCGGAGTGGTGGTCGGCGCGGGCGTCACCGGCGGGGTGGTCGCGGTGGCCGTGGGCGTCGGGGTGACGGGCGGGGTGGTGGGTCCGCTTCCGGTGACGCGGACCGCGGCGTCCGATGTGATGGTCGCTCCGCGGGGCTGCTGCACCCTGCCGTTGCTGACGCCGGTGACCTGGAGCAGGCTGCTCGCGCGGTCCTTGTAGGCGTCGTAGGCGCTGGAGGGGATCGTCACGGTGACCTTGGACTGGTCGTTGTCCGCGGTCACCTGGGCGGGGATCCGCTCGGTCCTGCTGGATCCGACGTACGCGGCGAGTCCCTGCAGGTCGTAGAAGCCGGGCTGGTTGGACTCGAGGACGACGGTGTCGCCGCCCTTGACCTCCGGCACCTCGGCGGCGTTGCTGTACGCGAAGTACGCGGCGCTGCGCTGGAGCGTCTGCGCGGTCCCGCTGAGGTCGACCCCGCCGACGCCGCCGCTGCCGGAGGCTCCGGCGACGGAGAGGGTGGCCGACGTGGTCAGCTCGTAACCGCTGTCGACCGGCTGGCCGATCGGCTCCCGGGGGTTCTTGATCGGCTGCTTCTGCGCGGTGATCTGCAGAGCGACGGTCCCGCCGCCGAACGAGGCGAGGGGCTGCTTCAGGTCGATGCGGAAGCTGCGGCTCCCGGATGCGAGGTTCGCCGAGCCGACCAGGTCGTAGTCCCCGATCGCCCAGTTGTAGGTCGTGAACGCCGGGTAGGAACCCGTCGGCCGAGCGGAGTCGGACAGCGTGACGTCGAGCCCGGTGACGTCGCCCGCGACGGGACTGATCTGGGCGGCCGAGAACGTCTCGGTGGTCGACCAGTTGTAGGGGCTCGTCAGAGCGACCATCCGGCTCTCCGCGGCGGCGGCCGCTCCGGCTCCTGTCGTCACTCCGAGGACGACGGCTGCCGTGCTCGCTACCGCGAGGGCGGTGCGCATCCACCTCGCTCGCGTCGTCGTCTGCGGTCGGGATGTGGTCATGGCGAGTTCCCCCTCGTCGTGGTCCTCGTGCCGAGCGCTCCCGTCGGCACGTCCGACCCTGTGCCCGCGCCGGGGCACACGTGTCGGTCCGGGCAGCCTAACCGTGCGGAGCAGCCTTCAGGGGAGGGCGGGACGGCGCCGACCGCCTCCCCCGCCGGCCGCCCCGTCATGAGAGTGGGCGTCGATGCTCGGATCCGCACCGGTCGACGTGGTCCTCCGGGCATGGCGGACGGCGCCTCGACCCCTTCGCGACCGAGGGAGGGGGACGGTGTCGAGGATCCTTTCGCCCTTTCCGTCCCCGACCGGGGCGCGGGTCGAACCGTTGTCGATCGACGCCGGCGCGTCAGCCCTCGATCGGGACGGTCCGGCCGACCAGGCACGCACCGGTCGCGATCGGTGCCGCGATCACCGCCCGCACCCCGCCGCTCTTCGGGCCGTACTGGCCGATGAGGCACGACTCGCCGAGCTTGACGGAGACCTGCACCGAGTCCGCGTCGAGCCCGACCGAGGTCTCGTCGGCCGTCAGCTGCATCGACTCGCGGGAGAACCCCGCTGCCACGAGCGCGTCGACGACGCTCGAGCCGCTCACCTCCGGATCGGGCTCGGCCGCAGCTCGGAGGGTCTGCTCGAAGACCGGGAGGTTCTGCTCGGTCGTCCCGCCCGGCACGAAGGCGACGGGTGCGGTGGACTCCACGGGTGCCGGCGCCTCGGCCGCGGAGGAGGAGACCACGGGGTCCGGCGCCGACGGCGACGTGCAGCCGGCGAGGCAGACGGCGAGGCAGACGGCGAGACCGCCGAGCGCGAGCGCGATGCGGGCCGCTCGGTTCCGTGTCACGCCCGGCTCCTCCCGACCGGGACGGCTCTCGCTCCGGTCCCCCGGATCAGAACGGGGTCTCCCCGGATCCTACCGAGAGACCGGGAGCGCCTCCGCCGACGCCCACCGCCACCGGCGGCTCGGGTGCCGCATCGCCGCGGTCGTGGCCCGCCGCTCCCCAGTCCGCCGCCGGGGCGCCCTCGCGCGGCGCCTCCTCGCTCCACGCCGGCTCGGCGGCGGGGGCGGGAGCGGAGGCGCGCCCGACGGTCTTCGTGAAGCTGCTGGTCCCCCAGGCGAGGTCGTGCCCGATGCCCTCGGCGGTGAGGACCACGTCGGTGCCGGTCTTGCCTCCCGCCTCCCAGGCCCTCACACCGAGCCGCCCGGTGACGAGGATCCGGTCGCCGCGCGAGAGGGAGGACAGCGCGTTGCCGGCCAGGCCGTTGAAGGCGGTGACGGTGTACCAGTTGGTCGAGACGTCGACCCAGCGCTGCTCCGAGCGGTCGTAGCGCCGCTGCGTCGAAGCGAGCCGGAAGCTGGTCATCGCGGTCCCGCTCGAGGTGTCGATGCTCCGGGGCTCGGTGCCGATGGTCCCGATGACGGTCAGGGTGTCGGTCATGGTCGTGTCCTCTCTACTCCTGCCCCGCCACGGCTGCGACGGGGACGGCGCCCGGGCGGAGGGGGCTGGTACCGCTCGGGCGCCGCAGGGCCAGTGTCGCGACGAAGGGCCCGTCTCCGAGGTGGAGGCGGGCCCTTCTGGGGAGGGGACGAGCGGATCGTCCCCTGTGGAGGAACGTCACGACGCGGTGATGTACCTCGAGTAGGACGTGCGGATCTTGTTCACCTTGGGCAGCGCGACCGCCATGCAGTAGCCCTGGCCCGGGTTCTTCGCGAAGAAGTCCTGGTGGTAGTCCTCGGCCGGGTAGTAGACGCCCAGCGGCGAGATCTCGGTGACGATCGGTCCGTCCCACCACTCGGACGCGCGGTCGCGCGCCGACTCGAACAGCTCCTTCTCCTCGTCGGAGGAGTAGAACATCGCCGAGCGGTACTGCGTGCCGACGTCGTTGCCCTGGCGGTTCAGCTGACGCGGGTCGTGCAGGGTGAAGAAGACGTCGAGGATCACCTGCTCGGGGATGACGTCCGGGTCGAACGTGACGGCGACGGCCTCGGCGTGACCGGTGCGCCCGGAGCAGACGTCCTCGTAGTCGGGCTCGGTCGTGCGGCCGCCGGTGTAGCCGGAGACGACGTCGGTCACGCCGTCGAGGACGCGGTAGACGGCGTCCAGACACCAGAAGCATCCTCCGGCGAGTACGAATGTTCGCATTGCGTGTGACTCACTTCCTGTCGCGTCGACGCGTCCGGGGTGCCGGAGGCGTCAGTCGGTCCAACACGCTCCCCGCCCCCTGCATTCCGCGGATCCTCCCCCTGCAATAGAGTCGCGGCGTGAGCTACGACGCCGCCGCCGCCCGCTACGACCGCATGGACTACCGACGCACCGGACGGAGCGGTCTGCTGCTGCCCGCCCTGTCGCTGGGCCTCTGGCACAACTTCGGATCCGACCGCTCCCTCGACACGCAGCGCGCGATCCTCCGCCGCGCGTTCGACCTGGGCGTCACCCACTTCGACCTCGCGAACAACTACGGACCGCCGTACGGTGCCGCCGAGACGGCCTTCGGCCGCATCCTCGCGGAGGACCTCCGCCCGTACCGCGACGAGATCGTCATCTCGTCCAAGGCCGGATACGACATGTGGCCCGGCCCGTACGGGGACGGCGGCTCGCGCAAGTACCTGCTCTCCTCGCTCGACCAGAGCCTGCAGCGGATCGGCGTCGACTACGTCGACGTCTTCTACTCGCACCGGCCGGACCCGGAGACTCCGATCGAGGAGACGATGGGCGCTCTCGTCTCGGCGGTGGAGTCGGGCAAGGCGCTCTACGCCGGCATCTCCAACTACTCGCCCGAGCAGACCCGGGCCGCGCAGGCGGCTCTGGCGGGCAGCGGAGTCCCGCTCCTCCTGCACCAGCCCCGCTACTCGCTCTTCGACCGCGGACCCGAGGACGGCCTCTTCCCGGTGCTCGACGAGCTCGGCACCGGCTGCATCGTCTTCTCGCCGCTGGCGCAGGGGCTCCTGACCGACCGCTACCTCGACGGCACCGTGCCGGAGGGGTCCCGTGCGGCGACGTCGCGCTTCCTCTCCTCCGACCGGATCGACGAGGCGTACCTGACGCGGGCCCGCGGCCTGAACGCGATCGCGCAGCAGCGCGGCCAGTCGCTGGCCCAGCTCGCCCTGAGCTGGGTGCTCCGGGTGCCCACCGTCACGAGCGCCATCATCGGCGCGTCGAGCGTCGCGCAGCTCGAGCAGAACGTCGCCGCGCTGGACGCCGGCCCCCTCTCGCAGGAGGAGACCGACGCGATCGAGGAGTTCGCGGTGCACGGCACGACCCTGCGCTGACGCGCGGGCGGGGATGTCGGTGGTCCGCCGTAGTCTGCGACAGCACTCGGCCGGTGGGTGCTCCGAGACTCGAGCAGGAGGAACCGATGTCCCTGTCCACGCTGCACGCCACCCGCACCCCGCCGACGCTCACCCGGGTCAACGCCCGGCTGTGGCGCGTGAGCACCGGCTCGGGCGCCGTCGTCGGTCACATCGAGCTGGTCGAGGATCCGCTCGGCGAGCGGTACCGCGCCCGGCTGCTGAGAGCGGGCATGCCCGCCGGCGCCGAGCTCGGCGAGTTCTGGAGCGTCGACGACGCGATCGAGGTCTTCCGCGTCGCCTGACGCGCCGATCCGCCCGGTCGGCGGCGTGCCGACCGGGCCGCGGCGACCGCCCCGGATAGCGTTCGCCCCATGCAGTGGTGGAACGAGTTCATGTCCTGGATCCGCACGAGCGACGGGCACCAGGCGGTCTTCACGGCCGCTGTGGTCCTGCTGGCCGTGGTGGTCGGAGCGATCGTGATCGGCTCCGTCTTCCGCGCGTCGATCGCGCGACTGATCCGCCAGCAGGACCACGAGCGGAAGAACGCGGTCATCGCCACGCTCGTCGACGCCGCGGTCGACGCCTCCGCCTGGAACGTCCTCAGCAGCCCGGAGCGCGTCCTCAGCGACCGCGCGTCCGCGCAGGCCGAGACGCATCTGCGCCTCCTGCCCGTCAAGGGCTCCGGAGTCGCGGCCAACTGGGCCGCTCACGAGCTCGCCGAGCTGAAGCACACGTCGAGCACCGGCGGCTACCAGACGCAGGCCAGCGTGGGCGAGTTCCGCGACCGTCTCGTGCAGTGGCGGGACAAGCCCGGACGCGCCCGGAAGGCCTTCCTCGCCGACCTCGAGCGCTGGCGCTTCTCGGAGACCGGTCGCGACCGCTCCGCCGAGTCCGCACCGTCGTCCGATCGGGCCGCGAGCGCCGGCGAGTCCGCGCCGGAGCGCACCGCTCCCGCGGCCGCTCCGCCGACCGCCGTCGCGCCGGTCGTCGTCGGTGCGGGCTCCGCGTCCGGCGCAGCCCCGCAGACGCCCACGATCGTCCTCCCCGCGTCGGCCGGGGACGCCTCGCAGGAGGAGACCCGCCGCCTGCTCGCCGACGTCGACCGCCTGGAGGTGCCCTCGCGCGAGCGCCCTGTCGAGGAGCTGCCGCCCGTCGACCCGCAGCGCTCGGCTCCGTCCGCGGAGCAGCCGCAGTCCTCGGACGCGGAGCCCGACGCGATTCCCTCTGCGCAGGAGAACGGGGACCGTCCGGTCGTACCGGCGGAAGCCGACGACGACGCCGTGGTGCGAGCCGACGAGGCCCGGTTCGAACGTCCCGCCTCGGACGACGACCGCCGCGAGGAGCACACGTCGGTCTGAGCCGCCCCGGCGGACGAGAGAAGGCCCCGATCGCGAGTGCGATCGGGGCCTTCTCCGTGGTGCGGGCGGTGCGTGTACTGACTAGCTGTGTGCATCACGTGCACGGGCGACTCGGCCGACCAGTACGGCGAGTGGCGCCGCGACGATCGTCCACGCGACGGCGATTCCACCGAGGATGGCGAGGAGCAGCATGGTCGTACCTCCGTTCGTTACGTCGTTGTAATTCCGGACACCCCAAGACTAGGTGCCTGACTGACACTCAAACGACATCGGGTGGGAAACACGCCGGTGTTGCCTCCGATTTGCCGGTGTGTTACTGGTGCAGCGACCGCGAGTCCTCGTCCGAGGGGCACCGGAGCGGAGGAAAACCCCGTGGGTGCCGGGCGTCACTCCTCGAAGGCGCGCGGGGCCGCCCGAGACGCGGCCCGAAGACGAGTGCGACGCGTCGTCGATGATCGACGGGCCATCGCGGAAGAGGACCCGGGACGGCGACCGGCGCGCTCCCGATCCGATGGTGCCCCCGGCAGGAATCGAACCTGCGACCAAGAGATTAGAAGGCTCCTGCTCTATCCGCTGAGCTACGGGGGCGGACTCCGACCACGATACCGAAGCGCGGGGGCCACGCCCGCCGGGGTCTAGGCGCCCCGGACGAGTCCCAGCACTCCCACGACCAGGGAGACGACGGCGAGGGCGAGCGAGACGCCGATGAGGACGGTGTGCACGCGGAGGAAGGTCGTGGCGCGGCCGTCCGCGTCCCGCGCCCGCGGGTCCTTGCGGACGCGGCGGAGGAAGGGCGGCCAGACGATCGCGTTCCACACGGCGTTGACGATCAGGAGGCAGCAGGCGAGCGTGATCACGAGGATCCAGTGTAGGAGGAGCGGGGCGGCCGGACCGGGTGTCGGCGGCCGCCGATAGACTGCCCCGCATGAGTAGCGCCCCCGACCGTCTTGTCTGGATCGACTGCGAGATGACGGGGCTCGACCTCTCCGTCGACGAGCTCGTCGAGATCGCCGTCGTCGTCACCGACTTCGAGCTGAACCCGCTCGACGAGGGGCTCTCCCTCGTCATCCGGCCCGACGCGACGGCGCTCGAGAACATGGGCGATTTCGTCCGGTCGATGCACGAGACCTCCGGCCTGCTGGTCGAGATCCCCTCCGGCGTCAGCGTCGCGGAGGCCGAGTACGAGGTGCTCGAGTACGTGCTCAAGCACGTCCCGGCGGAGCAGCAGGCCCCCCTCGCTGGCAACTCGATCGGCACCGACCGCGCCTTCCTCGCGAAGTTCATGCCGCGCCTCGACGGCCACCTGCACTACCGCAACGTCGACGTCAGCACGATCAAGGAGCTGGCACGCCGCTGGTTCCCGCGCATCTACTTCAACGCGCCCCAGAAGCACGGCGGCCACCGCGCCCTCGCCGACATCCTCGAGAGCATCCGCGAGCTGCAGTACTACCGCCGGGCCGTGTTCGTGGAGCAGCCGGGGCCGAGCACCGCCGAGGTGCAGGCCGTGTCGGCCGCCGTCGTGGACGAGTTCGCCTCGCGGATGTAGTACTCTCGTACAGTTGCTTCGGCGGGTCGCCCCGTCGGAACACGCTCCTGGTGGGTATAGCTCAGTTGGCAGAGCGCCTGGTTGTGGTCTAGGAGGTCGCGGGTTCGAGCCCCGTTACTCACCCCAGTGGCTGTGCATGCAGCGGAAGAGGCCCGGAGTTCCGACTCCGGGCCTCTTCGCACATCCGGCGACCGGCAGCGATCGCCGTCGCAGAGAGGTCCCGGATGCTCGAGCTGGACGAGAACGCCTTCGAAGCCCTGGTCGTCTCCGAGCTCGACGCGCTCCCGGACGACATGGTCGACGGGCTCGACAACGTCGTGTTCGTCGTGGAGGACCGGCCCGAGGACGGGACTCTGGATCTGCTCGGCTACTACGACGGCGTCGCCCTCACCGAGCGCGAGCGCTACGGCTTCGGCGAGATGCCCGACCGCATCGTGCTGTTCCGCGAGCCGCACCTCGCCGCGTGCGACGATCTGGACGCGCTGCGCGACGAGATCCACGTCACGCTCGTCCACGAGATCGCGCACTTCTACGGCATCGACGACGACCGGCTGCACGAGCTCGGCTGGGCCTGACCGCCGCCGAAGGAGAGCCTCCCACCGGCCCCCGCGCGTCGCCGCGCTGGGAGGGGACCCCTCAGCCGCGCACCGCTCCCGCGCCGCCCGTGTCCAGCACGAGGTCGGCGTGGTCCCGGGGCTGCTCCCGAGCGCAGTAGGAGCGGAAGTCGCGGTCCCAGGCGTCCCAGTGCGGAGCGAAGAGCTCGCCGTCGCGGTCGAGCGCACGCGTCCGCCGCACGTCGTCGTCGGCTTCGAGCCAGACCACCAGATCGGCGTGACGGCGCGCGGCGGCGCCGGCCGACCCGCAGCCCTCCAGCACCAGAAGCGTCTCGCGGACGACGCGGCACCCGGCCGTCGTCTCCGCGGCCCAGTTCCAGGGCCGCCAGTGCGCTGCGAGGCCGAGACCGTGGGGGCGGACGAGCGTCGCGGCCGTCTCCCGCGACGCCCGGTCCAGGCCCGTCCAGCCGGGGTAGAGGTCGTCCATCCGCACGAGCACGACGGACGGTGCCGCCGGCACGAGACGGAGCTGCTCGACCAGCGCGCGCGCGAACGTGGACTTGCCGGAGCCGCTCGGTCCGTCCAGCAGCACCGTCCGCCGGCGCCGGGCGATCACGGAGCGGGCGAGGTCGCGCGCCGTCCGATCCGTGAGCGGCGGGATCCGCTCAGCCATGCAGGACGAAGCTCCAGGAGCCGGTGACGACGGAGGCGGTCACGGCGACGGCCGCGATGAGCACCCCGCCCGCGAGCAGCAGGACGTCGCCGGCTCCGAGGCGCGACTGCCGCGCCCAGGTGCGCGGGATGCCGGAGCCGAAGCCCTTCGCCTCCATCGCCGTCGCCAGTCTGCTCCCCCGGCGGATGGCCAGCACGAGCAGCGAGAACGTGCGGGCCGCGAGGCTGCGGAGCGCCTCGACGGGCCCGCGACCGTCGGCGACCCCTCGGGCCCGGCGGGCCATCGACAGGGTGCGCCAGTCGTCGACGAGCAGGCCGACGAGCCGCATGCCGGCGAGAGCGCCGAGAACGAAGCGCGAGGGCAGGCGCAGGATCTGCGCGAGGCCGTCCGCGAGGTCGGTCGGGTCGGTGGTGGCGATCAGGACCACGCTCGGCAGGCCGATCGCCAGGACGCGCAGCGCGATGGCCAGCCCGAGGGCGACCGATCCCTCCGTGACCGAGACGATGAGGAACTCCGCGTAGACGGCGCCGCTGTCGCGCCCGTAGAGGACCGTCGAGAAGCCGGCGAGCGGAGCCGCGATCCAGACGGGAGCCGTCCGCCGCACGAGCTCTCCCGCGCGGAGCCCTGCGAAGGGCAGAACCAGCAGCTCGAGCGCCAGCGCGGTCGCCGCGGAGACCGCATCCACCGTGAGCAGGAGCGCGAACGCGATCACCAGGCTGGCGAGGAGCTTGGCGACCGGGTTGGCGCGGGCGATCCGGCTGCGCGCGGGAACGGAGTCGAGGAGCGTCATCCCGACACCGCCTCGCGGACGCCGAGGGTGAGGACCGAGTCGGCGAGGGCGGCGACCAGCGCCTCGTCATGGGTGACGGCGAGCACCGCCGTGCCCGCGTCGCGCTGCTCGGCGAGGAGATCGACGAGCACCTCCCAGGTCAGGCGGTCCTGCCCGAACGTCGGCTCGTCGAGGACGAGCACGGACGGTGACCGGGTGAGAGCGGACGCGACGGCCAGTCGCCGCTTCTCGCCTCCGGAGAGGGTGAAGGGGTTGGCGTCGGCGAGGTGCGCGAGGCCGAGCCGCTCCAAAAGCTCCTCCGCCCGATGCCGCTCCGCCTCGTCGCGGGCGCCCAGCGCGAGCTCGGCGCGGACACGGGCGGTGAGGAACTGGTGCTCCGGCTCCTGGAACACCATCGCGATCCGTCCGGCGAGCTGGGCCGAGGTCCAGCGGATCGGCTCGGGGCCCGCACCGGCGCGGAGCGATTCGGAGGCGGTCACCCGCCCCGCGACCGGCGGCAGGAGGCCGGCCAGCGTGAGCGCGAGGGTCGATTTCCCCGCGCCGTTGGGTCCCAGCACGGCCGTGGCCCGCGCGGTGTCGACGGCGAGGTCGAGCCCGGAGGCCACGACGCTCGCGCGGCGGCGCCCGAGAACGGGCCGGCCGATGGCGAGGCCCTGGGCGCTCAGGGCGGCGGGCGACGGCAGCGCGCTCGCGGCGCGCCGGGCGGGGACGTCTCCCGGCAGCCAGACGCCAGAGGCGCGGAGCACGTCGTGCGCCCGATCGAGGACCTCCGCCGGAGCGCCGTCGGCGACGACCGCGCCGTCCCGCCCGAGCACCACGACCCGGTCGACGAGGCCGACCCAGACGTCGACCCGGTGCTCGACGACGATCAGCGTCGCTCCCGTGCGGGCGGCCGTGCGCTCGACCGCCGCCCGCACCTCGCGCACGCCGTCTGGATCGAGGTTGGCGGTGGGCTCGTCGAGGAGCAGGAGCCGCGGACGCATGGCGAGCACACCCGCCAGGGCGAGCCGCTGCTTCTGCCCGCCCGAGAGCGCCGAGGTGGAGTGGTCCAGCGGCACGTCGAGTCCGACGTCGCCGAGCGCCTCCCGCACTCGTCCGGGTATCTCCTCGCGCGGCACGCCGAGGTTCTCGCAGGCGAAGGCGACGTCGTCGCCGACCCGCGCGAGGACCGCCTGGGTGTCCGGATCCTGCAGCACGAGCCCTGCTGCACCGCGCCGGGTGAGCGGCGCCGCTCCGTCGATCTCGAGCTCGCCGGCCGCGGAGCCGTCCTCCTCCCCGCCGAGGACGCCGGCCAGGGCGTGCAGCAGCGTGCTCTTGCCCGCGCCGGACGGGCCGAGGAGCAGCACGCGCTCCCCCGGCTCCAGCGCGAGATCGAGACCGGTGAGGGCGTCGCGGGAGCGTCCCGCGTGCCGCCAGCTCCAGCCCCGCGCCCGGACGGAGGCGCCGCTCATCGAGCGCCCGCGCCGGCTCCCTCGACCGTCCGGCCCTCGCGCCCAGAGGCGAAGCGGTCCAGCGCTCCCGAGGCTGCGAGCCCCCGCACCGCGAACCAGGACAGCAGCCCGGCCAGGAGCGCGCCCGAGACGATCGAGGAGGCGACGTAGACGGTCTTGAACAGCGCGTCGTTGACGGCGTAGTACGACAGCAGGTCGTTGATCGCGAGGGCCAGCCCCGCACCGGCGCCGGCCAGCATCGCGACGAGCGGACGGCCGCTGCGGTAGAGGAAGAGCGCCAGGACGATCTCGGCGCCGAGTCCCTGCACGAGTCCGGAGATCAGCACGGTGAAGCCCCACTGGGTGCCGATGAGAGCCGACACGGCCGCGGCGACCAGCTCGGTGTAGAGCGCCGCTCCGGGCTTGCGGATGATCAGGCCGCCGAGGACACCGGCGAAGAGCCAGCCGCCGCCGAGGAGACCGCCGAGTCCGGGCAGGAACTCGAAGGCGAGGCCGAGGACGTTCGTCGCCAGGCCCCACGCCCAGAAGACGATCCCGCTCGCGACGGCGACGACGCTCGCCACCACGATGTCGACGACCCGCCAGCGCAGATCGCGCCGGGCCGGGCCGGAGGAGGTGAGATTCTGCGCGTTCGTGTTTCGCGCGTTCGTGTTTCGCGCGTTCGTGTTTCGCGCGTTCGTGTTTCGCGCGTTCGTGTTCTGCACTGACGTGCCCTTTCGTGGAAGCGAATGGAGGGCACGGGTTGGTAAGAGGAGATCGAAACGTTCCTTCGCTGGCATGACCCAGATCAGGTTCGACGGTCGAAGGCTGCTGCCTTCCTCTCAGCCCGGTGCACCGGACTCCCGTGTTCGTCCGCAATCATAGACGTCATGTCGTGGTCGGTGGTCGTCGTCCTGGCCGTGCTGCTGATCGTCCTGCTGCAGGCCCTGCTCTGGCAGCGCCGTGCGCGGATCCGGCGCGAGCTGCTCAGCTACGGCACGCGGGTGCCGGCGCGCGTCGTCGGGCCGGATCCGTCGCGCGGCGACCGTGATTCGGCGCGGGATCTGGGCCGGCTCCTGGTCGTCTACCGGACCGCGGAGGGTGTGGAGAAGCGCGCGCAGAAGTATCCGCTGAAGCGCGGCGACGCATGGATGGCCGGCGAGCCCGCCGCGGTGATCTACGACCCCCGCCGGCCGGACGACGCCGAGCGGCTGATCGTCGGCTTCGGCCGGACGAAGAAGAAGTGGTACCCCGCGCGCCAGCAGCGCGCCAGCTGACGCGGGGCCGCTCCGACTACTTCTTGAGGGCGCGGATGATGCGCGCGAGGGCCTTGCCGGTCACCCACACGAAGGGGATGCCGACGGCGAGGACCGAGATCACGTTCGGCTGGAACCGCAGGCCGAGGTCGTCCTTGATGTAGGCGCCGATCGGGATGACCGTGGCGCCGCCGCCTCCGCCGCCGCCCTCCTGGCCGTCCTCGGAGCCGCTGCCTCCGCCGAAGCCGAACCAGCGGAGGGCGACGGGGACGAGCGAGACGCCGTCGACGGTGACGGGCTCGCCGTAGATCGTCGCGGTACCCGCGGTGGTGACGGTGTCGGCCAGGGAGACTGCGATGTTGGGCATGGTGCGACGGTACTCCGCGGCTCTCCGCGGCGACAAGCGGCCCGCCGCGGCGCACAGGACTCGTCCATGGACCTCCGGGGACCTGCTGTCATGATCGACGGATGTCCGCCCGCACCCGCCGCCGCCCCGTGCGCTCGGCCGTGGTGGCGGTCGCGAGCCTCGTGCTCGCCGCCTTCCTCGCCTTCCACCGCGCGCTGCCCGATCCGATCGGCTGGCTGTCGGTCCTCGAGGTCGGGATCCCGTGGACGGGGTTGGTCGTGCTGCTCCTCATCGCGGCCGCGGCGGCCCTCCGATCGCGCAGGACGGCGGCCGCGGTCACCGTGCTGGCGATGGTCTACGGCGTGCTGGTGCTGCCGGTCGCGCTGCCGGCGCCGGCCGTGCGGTCCGGCTCCTTCACCGTCGTCAGCCAGAACATCGAGACGAGCGGCGACGCGGGTGAGCTCGCCGCCTCGCTCGCCGCCCGCGGCCCCGACGTGATAGCGCTGCAGGAGCTCGACGGAGACGCCGTGGACGCGGTCGACGCCGAGCTGGCCGACGAGTACCCGTACTCGTCCGTCTCGAGCACCGTCGGCGTCTGGAGCCGCACCGAGCTGACCGCGCAGGAGCCGCTCGACCTCGGTCTCGGCTGGGAGCGCGCGCTCGCCGTCGACGTCGACACACCGGTCGGCAGCGCACGCCTGTTCGTGGTGCACCTGGCCTCGTTCCGGCCGGGCGACCACGAGGAGCGTGACACCATGCTCTCGAACCTCGCCACCGCTCTCCGCGACGACGAGTCGGAGCGGACGCTGGTCATCGGCGATTTCAACACGCCGACGGACGACCACCTCTTCGCTCCGGTACTGGCGGAGGCAGGCCTCGTCCGCACGGGCGGAGTCGGCTTCCCGGCGACGTGGCCGTCGCTGCTGCCGCTCGTCGCGCTCGACCACGCGCTCGCCGACGGCGTCACCGCCGCGACCGTCGCGGTCCTGCCGCCGAACGGCTCGGACCACCGCCCGATCAGTCTGACGATCGGCTCCGCGTAGCGAGCGTGTCGCTGAGGTCGATCCCCTTGGCCGACTCGGGAGCCGACCGGGACAGGAGCGAGGCGGGACGCACGGCTCCGGAGCCGAAGCGGGCGGCCACTCCGTCGACCGCGAGCTCCGCGTCGCGCCAGTCGTCGGAGTCGCTCCACAGGGAGAACGCGACGTCGTCGCCCTCGACGAGCTGCTCGCCGCGCACGCCGATCAGCCGCACGGGCCGCCGCATCGGGTTGGCCGCGTCGAGCAGCGCGGAGGAGGCCTCGTAGAGGACGCGGGCCACGTCCGTCGCCTCGACGAGCGTGCGGGAGCGGGTGAGGGTGCTGAAGTCGCCGAAGCGGACCTTCACCGCGACGGTGCGGCACCGCACTCCGGATCGGCGCAGGCGCACGGCGACCTTGTCGCAGAGCCGCAGCAGCTCGCGGCGGACGAGCTCCGGATCGGCCACGTCGTCGGCGAAGGTGATCTCGTGTCCGGCGCTCTTCTCGATCTGGCGGGTGTCGACAGGCCGCGGGTCCACCCCGTTCGCCAGGGCGTGCAGGCGCCTCCCGGTCGCCTCGCCGAGGGCGGACACCAGCGACGGCAGCGGAGTGGTCGCGACGTCGGCGACGGTGCGCAGACCGCGGCGGACGAGCGCCTCCTCCGTGCTCGCGCCGACTCCCCACAGCGCGCTCACGGGCAGCGGATCGAGGAACTCGCGGACGCCGTCGGCAGGGACGACCAGCAGGCCATCGGGCTTGGAGCGGCCGGAGGCGAGCTTGGCGACGAACTTGGTGCTGGCGATCCCGACCGAGCACGTCAGCCCGAGCTCGGCGTGCACCCGGCGGCGGATCTCGGTGCCGATCGCGAACGGGGAGCCGGAGATGCGGCGAGCCCCCGCGACGTCGAGGAACGCCTCGTCGATGCTCAGGCGCTCGACCAGCGGCGTGAAGGAGTCGAAGATCGCCATCACGCGGCGAGAGGCCTCGCGGTAGCGCTCCATGTGCGGTTCGAGGACCACGGCCTGCGGGCAGCGGCGGAGGGCGACCGCCATGGGCATCGCCGAGTTGACGCCGTAGCGGCGCGCCTCGTAGGTCGCCGCCGTGACGACCGAGCGCGCCCCGTGGTGGCCGACGATGACCGGCCTCCCCCGCAGATCCGGCCGGTCGAGCAGCTCGACGGAGGCGAAGAACGCGTCCATGTCGATGTGCATGATGCTCGCGCGAGGGTCGTCGAAGGGCTCCGTCGTGACCTGGCGCCCGCTTCCGTCCTGCTTGCTCATGCGGTGCCGTCCTGCTCGCTCACGCCGTGCCGTCCTGCTCGCTCACGCCGTGCCGTCCTGCCTGCTCACGCCGCTCCGTCCTGCTCGCACACGATTCCTGCCATGCTCGCACGCACCACCGACATCGGCCGCTCGACCACCGACCCCGGGCCGGCCGGGAATGAGCGCCGACCACTCGCGGTTGACCCGAGCACCACGACGCTCCGGAGAGACCATGACGCACGAGCAGCCCGACTCCCCCACCGCCACCGAGACCGGCGCCGGCTCCGAGATGAGCCGCTGGCTCGATCTGCAGGACCGCGCCCACCGCGCCTTCGAGCTCCGGCTGGGCGCCGTCGAGGACTGGTCGGCCCCCACGCCCGACACCGAGTGGGACACGCGCGCCCTGGTGCTGCACGTCGTCCGCGAGCAGCAGCGCGCGCACACGCTCCTCTCCGGCGGAGACGAGTCGGCGCTGCGCCTCGAGTCCGTCGCCACCGATCTGCGGAGCGAATGGCGCCGCGTGACCGACCGCCTGCGCGTCGCGGTCCGCACCGTCGACCCGGCCGCGACCGTGCAGCTGGGGCGCGACACTGTCAGCGCCGTCGAGCTGCTGCAGGAGCAGACGGCCGATGTGACCGTCCACACCTGGGACCTCGCCCGCGCCACCGGCAGCGACGAGCGGCTCGACGAGGAGCTCGTCGCAGCGGTCTGGGAGCTGTTCGCGCCCCAGGAGGAGACCCTGCGCGCGAGCGGCCTCTACGCCGCGCCCGTGCCGGTCGACGACGCCGCCTCCCTCCAGAGCCGCCTGCTCGCCATCACCGGACGCGACGACCGCCTGGCCGCCTGACGGCCCGGCCCCCCGAGCGCCGTCAAGGCCTGGGGCGTCCAGGGACGTCGCGGCAGGATGGGAGTGACCACGAACACGGGGCGACCCGCCCCGACGAGGAGAGGAACATCCATGACACGCATCGCCGTCATCGGAGCCCACGGCAAGGTGGGGCAGCAGATCCTGCACCTGCTCTACGACGCCGGCCACGAGTCGGTCGGAGTGATCCGCAACCCCGATCACGCCGAGGACATCGTCCGCCTGGGCGGCGAGCCGCTCGTGCACGACCTCGAGGACACCACGCCCGAGGCCTTCGCCGAGGCGCTCGGCCACGTCGACGGCATGGTCTTCACCGCCGGTGCCGGACCCGACTCGGGCCCGGAGCGCAAGCGCACCGTCGACCTGGGGGCGTCCGTCCTCAGCCAGAAGGCCGCCGCGATCGTCGGGGTCCAGCACTTCGTCCAGGTCAGCGCCATCGGAGTGGACGAGCCGCTCCCCGAGGACACCGAGGAGGGCTGGAAGGCCTACGTCGAGGCCAAGCGCGACGCCGACGCGGCTCTGCGCGACTCCGGCCTCGACTACACGATCCTGCGGCCGGGAGGACTCACGGACGACGAGGGCACCGGCACGATCACGCTCGGCACCTCCGTCGAGAGGGGGAGCATCCCGCGAGCGGACGTCGCCGCCACGGTGATCGCCGCCCTGGCTCAGCCGACCTCCATCGCGAAGACGTGGGAGATCGTCTCCGGTCCCACCCCGATCGAGGACGCGGTGGCTCAGGGAGCCTGAGCCCCGGCACCTCCTCCTAGAGTGGGGCGGGTGAGCACCCACCCGCCCCGCCCCTGGATCCGCAGCTACGCGCCCGGCGTGCCGACGGAGCTCGAGCTCCCGACCGGCTCGCTCGTCGACATCGTCACCGAGTCTGCCGAGCGCTATCCCCACCAGGTCGCGCTCGAGTTCTTCGGCCGTTCGACCAGCTACTCCCGGCTCGCCGACGAGGTGGAGCGGGCCGCCGAGGGCCTGCGCCGCCTGGGCGTCCGCGCGGGCGACCCGGTCGCCCTCGTCCTCCCGAACTGCCCGCAGCACGTCGTCGCGTTCTACGCCGTCCTCCGGCTCGGCGCAGTGGTGGTCGAGCACAACCCGCTCTACACCCCGCGCGAGCTGCGCCACCAGTTCGAGGACCACGGCGCCCGCGTCGCGATCGCCTGGAACCGCGTCGTGCCGACGGTGCAGGATCTCCCGGCCGATCTCGGCGTCGAGACCGTCGTCGCCGTCGACCTCACCCGTGCGATGCCCGCCTCGATGCGCGCAGCCCTCCGCCTGCCGCTGAAGAAGGCCCGGGAGTCGCGCGCCGCGCTGACCGGGCCGGTCCGCGGTGCGATCGAGTGGGAGTCGCTGCTGCGCCGGCGGATCGACCCTGCGCATCCGCGCCCGGGCGCGGAGGACCTCGCGGTCATCCAGTACACGAGCGGCACGACCGGCACGCCCAAGGGCGCCGAGCTGACCCACGCGAACCTGACGGCGAACGCCGCCCAGTCGCGCGCCTGGGTGCCGACGGTCCGCCGCGGGAACTGCGTGGTCTACGCCGTGCTCCCCATGTTCCACGCCTACGGGCTGACGCTCTGCCTCACCTTCGCGATGAGCATGGGCGCGCGCCTGGTGCTGTTCCCGAAGTTCGACCCGGAACTGGTGCTGAAGGTCGTCGAGAAGCACCCCGCCACCTTCCTCCCGGCCGTTCCGCCGATCGCGGAGCGCCTGGCGCGCAGCGCTCAGCAGCGGGGCGTCTCCCTCCGCGGCATCGAGATCGCCATCTCCGGCGCGATGCCGCTCGACCCGGCGCTGGTCGAGTCGTTCGAGGCGCTGACCGGAGGCACGCTCGTCGAGGGCTACGGCCTCTCGGAGACCTCTCCGGTCCTGATGGCCAACCCGGTCGGTCCGACGCGACGCGCCGGGACGGTCGGTCTTCCGCTGCCCGGCACCGACGTGCGGATCGTCGACCCCGAGGATCCCGACACGGAGATGGCGACCGGGGAGCAGGGCGAGCTGGTCGTGCGCGGCCCGCAGGTGTTCCGCGGCTACCACCGCAAGCCCGAGGAGACGGCCGCGACCTTCACCGGCGACGGCTGGTTCCGCACCGGCGACATCGCGACGATCGACGAGGACGGCTTCGTGCGCATCGTCGACCGGATCAAGGAGCTCGTCATCACGGGCGGCTTCAACGTCTCGCCGTCCGAGGTGGAGGAGGTGCTGCTCCGCCTGCCCGAGATCAGGGAGGTGGCGGTGGTCGGCCTGCCCGATCCGCGCAGCGGCGAGTCCGTGGCGGCGGCGGTCGTCCTGGAGCCGGGCGCGCAGCTCGACGTCGCGGCCGCCCGCAAGGCCGTCCGGGAGGCGCTGACCCCCTACAAGGTCCCCAAGCGGATCACCGTCGTCGACGAGCTGCCGCGCAGCATGATCGGCAAGGTCCTCCGCCGCCAGGTGAAGGCCATGCTCACCGACGAGGACTAGCCCGGAACGAGCGGAGGGCCCCCGACCACTGTCCGTGATCGGGGGCCCTTCTCATCGAGGCTAGAAGCCGAAGTCGCCGCCTCCGAAGTCGCCTCCGCCGCCGAAGTCGCCACCTCCGCCGAAGTCGCCTCCGCCCGAGTCGCCCCAGCCGCCGCCGTCTCCGGCGTCCGCACCGGAGGCGTCCGCCCCTCCCGCGTCCGCTCCGCCGTCGGCCGAGGCGTCTCCCCCGCCGTCGCCGCTTGCGTAGTCGCCTCCCGCGTCGGGGAGGAACGCGCCCGCGATGGCCGAGCCGATCGCGAACCCGGCGATCGTTCCGAGCATCGAGGAGGCGAGGACGCCGCCGAAGCCCATGCCTCCGCCGCCGGAGAAGCGCCGCTCCATGAATCCGGGCTGGCGCAGCTCGCTCCGCGTGGCGGACTGGGCGAGCGTGCGGGGGTCGTCGTCCTTCGGCGCGTCGCCGACGGGGGCGCCCTCGCTGAGCTCCCGGAAGACCTGCTGGCGCTGCTCCGGGGTCAGCTGCTCGAACGCCTCGCGGTGCACCTGCTCGATCGCCTCGGGCGGTGCGGTGCGGAGGAGGTACCGGTAGCGCTCGATGGCCCGCTCATCGTCGCTGCGCGGAGACGTCGCCGGCGGGGAGCCGTACTCGGGCCTGCGGTCCGCGGCCTGCGGCGGCGCGTACGTCGAGCGGCGTGCGCTCTCGGGCTGCTCGTCGCGGCCCAGCAGTCGGTCCAGGAATCCCATGATCTCCTCCTCGGCGCCCCGCGGACGCACACCGCCACCGTAGGCCTCCCGCCGCTCCAGGTGCTGAGCGTTCTCTCAGAGGCTGCTCGGAGCGGAGGCCGCGGTCACTTCTGCTTCGGGATGACCACCCACATCACGAGGTAGGCGATGATCTGCGGCCCCGGGAGGAGGCAGGAGAGCACGAACAGGAGACGCACCACGAAGGGGCTCCAGCCGAAACGGCGGGCGAGACCGGCACAGACGCCGGCGATGATCCTGCCCCGACGGGGGCGCACGAGAGTAGCCATGCCTCCACTCTGGCGCAGGGCGCCTGAGCGGGACATCCGGGAAACCCCCTAGTCCTGGGCGGGAGTCCCGTCGAGCTCCTCGGGCCGGGACGCCCCCACCGAGCGGGCGAAGGAGGCCGCCCGCTCGGCGTCGGCCTCCGGCCAGACCACGCGGAAGCGCTCGAAGACCAGGTCGCCGATGCCGCCCGGTGAGACGCGGGAGAAGTAGCGCCGGTGCCCGTCGAGCCAGGAGGCGCGCGTGCGGTCCCCCTCGCCCTCGGCCCAGGCGAACGCGTCGTCGACGGAGTCGAGCGGACCGGTCCGCACCTCGTCCGTCACGAGGACGATGCGCGCCGCTCCCGTGCCGTCGCAGACGATCCAGTGGTCGCCCGCGGCGGGCGCCCCCTCCTCGGCGAGCGACGCCGTGGCCGTCTTCACTCCCCGCCGCACGAGGCCCAGCAGCTCGTCCGCCATCGCCGTGCTGTCGCCGAACGCCTCGACCGGCGGGAGCGCCTCGTCGACGCCCGGGTGCGCGGAGCGGTACTCCGCCCAGAGGAGCGCCGCCGAGGCGCCGTCGGTCTCGGGAAGGGCCGTGCGCTCCGGCGCGGCGGGCACGAGCGCGACGATGTTGGCCCCGGCCAGGGAGGCGGGATCGTCGGGGTGGTTGTCGGGCGTGGTGACCGTGTCGAAGGGCCAGTGCTGCTGGAGCCAGCGGCGCGCGTAGGCGTCGAGCTCCTCCTCGAGCCGCGACCCGCGGACGGCGGGGACGACCCACCAGGAGGCCTCGGCGGAGTCGCCGCCGCCGGGTCGGACGCTCACAGCGCCCAGCGCCTCGGTGCGGTCGGGGCCGACGAGCAGGAACGCGTGCGCTCTGCCCGCACGCGACTCCTCCTCGAGGCGGAGGAGTCCGCGCACGTCGTCGCCGAGGGACGCCGACGGAAGGGCGGCCGGATCGTCCGCGCGGAGGAGAGCCGCGAGCCACGGCCGCTGCTCGCCGATCACCGCGTGCAGGAGGTCCGCGTCGCTCGAGACGAGCGGTCGCAGGAGCGCTCCCGCCGGCAGCTCGAGCCGCGCGGGAAGGAGCGCGCCACCGGTTCCACCGCTCATGACCCCACCTCCCCGCGCACCGGCTCAGCCGGCCGCGCGCTCCAGGACGAGCTCGCGGACGCGGGCGGCGTCGGCCTGCCCCTTCATGGCCTTCATCACGGCGCCGATCACGGCGCCGGCGGCCTGCACCTTGCCGTCGCGGATCTTCGCGAGCACGTCGGGCTGCGAGGCCAGTGCCGCGTCGATCGCGTCGATGAGCGCTCCGTCGTCCGAGACGACCGCGAGTCCGCGGGCGTCGACGACCTCCTGCGGGGTGCCCTCTCCGGCGATGACGCCCTGGAGGACCTCCCGGGCGAGGCGGTCGGTCAGCGTGCCGCTCTCGATCAGACCGGCGAGCTCGGCGACCTGGGCCGGGGTGACCAGGGAGGCCGGGTCCTCGCCCGCCGCGTTCGCGAGGCGTGCGATCTCGCCGGTCCACCACTTGCGGGCGGCCTGCGGAGCGGCTCCCGCGGAGACGGTCTCGGTGATCTCGACCAGCAGGCCGCTGTTGGCGACGTCCTGGAACTCGAGGTCGGTGAAGCCCCACTCGGTCGTGAGGCGGCGACGGCGGTCGGCGGGCTTCTCGGGGAGCGCGGCGCGCAGCTCCTCGATCAGCTCGGGGCTCGGCACGACCGGGAGCAGGTCGGGCTCCGGGAAGTAGCGGTAGTCGTCGGCGTCGCTCTTGGGCCGGCCCGCGGAGGTGCGGCCGGTGTCCTCGTGCCAGTGGCGCGTCTCCTGCGTGATCGTGCCGCCCGCGGCGAGGATCGCCGCCTGGCGCTGGATCTCGTAGCGGACGGCGCGCTCGACCGAGCGGAGCGAGTTGACGTTCTTGGTCTCGGTGCGGGTGCCCAGCTTCTCCTGGCCGATCGGGCGGAGCGAGACGTTCGCGTCGCAGCGGAGGTTGCCGCGCTCCATCTTGGCGTCCGAGATGCCCAGCGCCAGCACGATGTCGCGGATCGTGGCGACGTAGGCCTTCGCGTACTCGGGCGCGCTCTTCCCCGCGCCGTGGATCGGCTTCGTGACGATCTCGACGAGCGGGACCCCCGCGCGGTTGTAGTCCACGAGCGAGTACTCGGCGCCCTGGATGCGGCCGGTGGCGCCGCCGACGTGCGTGAGCTTGCCGGCGTCCTCCTCCATGTGCGCGCGCTCGATCGGGATCTGCACGAGCGAGCCGTCGGCCAGCTCGATCTCGACCGAGCCCTCGAAGGCGATCGGCTCGTCGAACTGCGAGATCTGGTAGTTCTTCGCCAGGTCCGGGTAGAAGTAGTTCTTGCGCGCGAAGCGGCTGGACGGAGCGATCGAGCAGCCCAGGGCGAGGCCGAGGCTGATCGAGTAGCGGACGGCCTGCTCGTTCACGACCGGCAGCGAGCCCGGGAGGCCCAGATCGACCGGGGTCGTGTTCGTGTTGGGCTCGGACCCGAACTCGTTCGGCGCGTCCGAGAACATCTTGGTCTTCGTGTTGAGCTCGACGTGCACCTCGAAGCCGAGCACCGGCTCGAAGGTCTCGAAGACCTCGTCGTAGTCCATCAGCTCGGGAGCGGACGTGTGCGCGGAGGCCATCAGACGGCACCTTCCTCGGTCGCGGAGAGCACGGAGTGGGTCAGGTCGGGGGCCTGCGCGAGCAGCGGCCGGCCCCACTTCTCCTCGAGCAGCGCCTCGAGCGCGGCGCCCACGGTGTAGAGGCGCACGTCCTCCCGGGCGGGGGCGAGGAACTGGACGCCGACGGGCAGCCCGTCCTCGTCGGCGAGGCCGGCGGGGACGGAGATGCCGGGGATTCCGGCCAGGTTCGCCGGGATGGTCGCGACGTCGCCGCGGTACATCGCCAGCGGGTCGTCCAGCTTCTCGCCGAGGCGGTAGGCGGTGGTCGGCGCGGTCGGCGAGGCGATCACGTCGACGTTCGCGAAGGCCGCGTCGAAGTCCCGCTGCACCAGCGTCCGGACCTTCTGCGCGCTGCCGTAGTAGGCGTCGTAGTAGCCGGCCGAGAGGGCGTAGGTGCCGAGGATGATCCGGCGCTTGACCTCGGGGCCGAAGCCCTGCTCGCGGGTCGCGGACATGACCTGCTCGACCGTGCCGCCGCCCTCGGGCGTGACGCGGAGTCCGAACCGGACCGAGTCGAACTTGGCGAGGTTGCTGGAGGCCTCCGCGGGGAGGATCAGGTAGTAGGCGGCGACCGCGTGCTCGACGCTCGGGAGGCTCACCTCGACGACCTCCGCGCCGGCGCCCTGCAGGATCTCGAGCGCCTCGTGGAAGCGCGCGAGCACGCCGGGCTGGAAGCCCTCACCGCCGTCGAGCTCCTTGACCACGCCGATCCGGAGGCCCGTCACGTCGGCGCGGCGCACCGCGTCGGCGAAGGAGGGCCAGGAGTCGCGCAGCGACGTCGAGTCGCGCGGGTCGTGGCCCGCGATGACGTCGTGCAGCAGGGCGGAGTCGAGGACCGTCCGGGAGACGGGGCCGATCTGGTCGAGGCTCGAGGCGAGCGCGATCGCTCCATAGCGCGAGACTCCGCCGTACGTCGGCTTCACGCCGACGGTGCCCGTCACGTGCGCGGGCTGGCGGATCGATCCCCCGGTGTCGGAGCCGAGGGCCAGGGGCGCCTCGTAGCTCGCGACGGCCGCGGCGGACCCGCCGCCGGAGCCGCCGGGGATGCGGTCGAGGTCCCACGGGTTGTGGGTGGGACCGTAGGCGCTGCGCTCGGTCGTCGAGCCCATCGCGAACTCGTCCATGTTGGTCTTGCCGATCGGGACCAGCCCGGCCTCGCGGACCTTGCGCATGACGGTCGCGTCGTAGGGCGGGCGCCAGCCCTCGAGGATGCGGGAGCCGCTCGTGGTCGGCATGTCGTTCGTGACGATGACGTCCTTGACCGCGAGAGGCACTCCGGCGAGCGGGTGCAGCGACTCGCCGTCGGCGCGCCGGCGGTCGATCGCCTCGGCGGACGAGACGGCGCCCTCGCGCGCGACGTGGAGGAAGGCGTGGACCGCCCCGTCGACCGCGTCGATGCGCTCGAGGTGGGCGCGGGTGGCCTCGACCGAGGAGACCGAGCCGTCGGCCAGCTTCTCGGAGAGGGCGGACGCGCTGAGGCGGACGAGCTCGTCGCCGTGCGCGCTCACTGCTCCTCCCCCAGGATCGCGGAGACCTGGAAGCGGCTGCCGTCGTGCTCGGGCGCGCCGGAGAGCGCCTGCTCGAGCGTGAGGGTCTCGCCGACCACGTCGGGCCGGAAGACGTTCTCGAGCGGGATCGGGTGGCTGGTCGCCGGCACCTCGGGCGTGGCGACGGCCTGGACCGCGCGCACGGAGTCGACGATCTGGCCGAGCTCCCTGGTGAGGCTCCCGATCTCGTCGGAAGTGAGGTCGATCCTGGCCAGCTGGGCCAGATGGGCGACCGTGTCGGCCGTGATCTCGGACATGCGTCTCCGTCTGGTGGTTCGGGGGGATTTCCGGCCGCCAGTCTACTCGGCGCACCCGCACCGCCTCCGCCCGCGCCGCCCGCCCGTCAGGAGCCGCCGAAGAGGCTGGCGCCGTGCTTCAGGAGCGCGTCGTACGCCCCCTCGTAGGTGGTCGGCAGGTCCTCGCCGGGCTCGCCGTACCGGGCCAGCAGCAGTCCCATCAGGCCGACGGCGGGCGGGCTCAGCGGCTTGTCGCGGTTCACGTGCGCCGGATGCGCGGGTGCCGCCTCGGGGTTCGGGGGCAGGTACTGCGGCACCGTGGTCGGCCAGTCGCCGATCTGCCGCGGCTCGTCGAGGGTCAGCACCCCGAAGAGGTCGGGGGCGGAGGCGTCGCGAGCGGTCAGCGGCTCGAGGCCGTGCAGGGCGCTGAGGGTCCGGATCACGGCGCCGTGGTGCAGCTCGTCGTGCACGATCGTGCCGGCCCTCGTGTACGCCGAGACGGCGATCGCCGGTACGCGGCAGCCGAGCCGGTCGAAGGCGAAGCCCATCTCGCCCTCGCGGCCGTCGCCCGGCGGAGTCGCCGGCGGCGGGGGGACGTGGTCGTAGAGGCCCCCGTGCTCGTCGAAGGTCGCCAGCAGGAGCGTGTTCACCGCGTTCGAGCCGGTCGTGCTCGCGCTCTCCCGGATCGCCGAGTACACCTGGTGCAGCAGCAGCTCACCGGCGCGGACGTCGGACAGAGCGCTGTCGTAGACGGGCGTGCCGTCGACCTCGTCCTCGTGCAGGACGCCGGTCGGCGGGTGCATGTCGTTGTGGTCGAAGACGAGCCGCGGCTCGAGGAACGCGTAGTCGGGCAGCTCGCCGTTCTCCACGTCGGCGTAGAAGCGGTCCATCGTCGAGAAGTGCGTCTTCCAGTACTTCTCGAGCACCGGCGCATGCAGGAACCCGGTGTACGAGACCACCTGCAGCGCGTCGAAGTAGACCCGCCAGGTCTTCCCCGCCTCCTCGAGGCGGTTGAAGACGGTCGGCGCGTCGGCCAGATCGTCGGCGAGCCACTTCTCGTAGCCGCCGCCCTGCTTGTTCGTGACGAAGCCGTGCGAGGTCGACGCGTGCAGGAAGGAGCGGTTGCAGAAGGTCTGGGAGGGGACGGCGCAGAACCAGTGGTCGAAGACGGCGAACTCGCGGGCGAGGGTGGAGAAGACGGGCAGCATCTCCGGCGAGAAGCCGCCCATGATCGTCCGCGCCTCCTCCGCCGTGGGCTCCTGCCCCTTCTTCATCACCCGCAGGTGCTGGACGTAGTCCTCGAGGAAGCCGCTCATCGTCGGGGCGGAGGCGTCGGCGGGCGCGTTGAAGGGCGCGATCATGGCGCCGACGGTGCGGTCGGCGTTCTCGGGCGGATCCACCGTGCCGAAGAGCTGGGTGTTGACGTGCGGGTACTCCTCGCCGGGATCCGGGTCGGGCTGGCGCATCACGGAGTCGGTGGCGCCCTCGTAGACGTGCGTGCCGACGGTCAGGCCCCCGGCGCTGGTGTTCGTCCGCTCGTCGGGGAGGAGGCCCTCGAAGCTCTCGCCCGCGGGCAGGTCGTCCGGTCCGTAGAGGCGCCCCAGAACGTTGTCGAAGGAGCGGTTCTCGAACATGATCACGACGACGTGGTCGAAACCCGGCTCCGCACGGGCGGGCAGTCGCGGCTCCTCCTCGCGACGTCGACCGGAGGCGACGGCCGCGCCGATCGCGCCGCCGGCGAGGGCTCCGGCTCCGACTCCGGCGGCGGCGGTTCCGGCCAGGAAGCGGCGGCGGGAGCGGGAGCGGGGCGCTGCGTCGTCGTGCTCCGAGGGAGTCCGCTCGCTGGTCATCTCCGCCGCCTCTCCTGCGCCGCCTGCGCCTGCTCGGAGTGTAGCGACGCGCCCGGGGCGGCGGCCCGGAGTCGGGCGAGCAGTCCGGCCTCCGGCTCGAGGTCGACGCGGGCGCGGCGGGCCGCGTCGCGGAGGCGCCGCCCGACCGGCGCGGGCGGCGCGAACGCCGGTGCCGTGCGGGGCCAGCGCGCGAGGGGCCGGTCGGGACCGCTCAGGAGTGCGGCCAGCTCTCGGACCTGCGGATCGACGAGGGCGCGGCGCACGCCCGCCCGGGCGCGGACGAGCTGCGCGGGAGCCTCCGGACCGAGCGGCACGCCGATCCGTGCGCCCGAGGGGACCGCAGAGGCCAGCACGAGCGCCGGCACGGTGCCGGGCCGGTCCGCGCTCCCCCGCGCGGTGACGAGGAGCAGCATCCGCCGCCCCGCTCCCTCCCCGGCGCGGACGGCGTCGGCCACGACGTGCAGCAGCTGCTCCGCGAGCCGCGCATCGGCGGATCGATCGGTGCCGGCGGCTGCGGCGTCGGCGAAGTCGGCCGGATCGACGAGGGAGCGCGGCTCGACCAGGACGAGCGGAGGCAGGGTGCCGGCGGCGGCCTCGGCGGCCAGCGCGTCGACGGCCAGGAGGCGCCCGCCGCGGGAGCCGGCGGCACCCGGATCGCCGTGGGGCCACTCCGGATCGGCGAGGAGCGTGGTCGAGACGCCCTGCCGCTCGTCGATCGCGAGAGCCCAGCCGGTGCCGGTCTCCCGGGCCGCGTGCAGGGCCGCCGGCAGCGGATCGCGGCCGTCGGCGCGCCAGTCGTCGGCCCGGGCGAAGGCCGTGGCGAGCAGCGCGTGCACCGGCAGCATCTCGGGGGCGAAGCGCGCGCCCGGAGGATCGTCCGGGCCGGGCGCGGTCATCACGGCGTCCGTGCCGCCGGCGAACACCGGGCCGTCCGGATCGTCGAGCGCGCCGAGGACCTGGTCGCGGCTGCGGCCGGCGAAGGAGAGCACGACCAGGTGGTCGATCCGTCCGAGCGCCTCGGCGCTCCGGCGCTCGGCGGCCGTGGGCCGAGCCGCGGCGTCGAGTGCGAGCGACGCGGCGTCGGCGAGGGAGCGGCGCAGGAACGCGCGCCGCTCCTCGCCGCCCGCGTCAGGCATCGGGCCCGGTCGACTCCTCCGTGGTCGGGGCGGCCGTGTCCGGGACGGCGTCGATCTCCGGGACGGCGTCGTCCTCCGGCGCGTCGGCGGACGCCTCCTCCGGCAGCGCGATCGCGGCCGGTCCCTCGGTCACCAGGAGGTGGAACTCGGCCGCGGTGATGATCCGGAGCCCCAGGGCCTCGGCCTTGCCGAGCTTGCTGCCGGCGCCGGGGCCGGCGGCGACGTAGTCGGTCTTCTTCGAGACGCTCGAGCCGGCCTTGCCGCCGGCCGCGAGGATCGCCTCCTGGGCCCCTTCGCGGGAGTACCCCTCCAGGCTGCCGGTCGCCACGACCGTGAGGCCCGCGAGCACCCCACCAGCGGCGTCCGCGGCACCGGGACCGGGGTGGCCGGGCGTGGCGAAGCGCACTCCGGCCGCGGCCCAGCGGTCGACGATCTCGACGTGCCAGTCGACCTCGAACCAGGCGATCAGGGCGTCGGCGATGATCCCGCCCACCCCGTCGACCGCGGCGAGCTCGTCGCGGCTCGCTCCGCGGATCGCGTCGAGCGAGCCGAAGTATCCCGCCAGCGCGCGCGCCGCGACCGGGCCGACGTGGCGGATGCTGAGCGAGACCAGCAGGCGCCACAGCTCCTTGGTCTTCGCCCGCTCGATGTTCTCGATCAGCCGGAGCGCGTTGGTGGAGGGCACGGAGGAGGCGTCCCCCGCGAAGGCTCCCGCCTCCGGGTCGACGGCGCCGTCCTTGGCGAGCTGCCGCTTGCGCTTGAAGGGCGTGACGACCTTCGGATCGCCCTTCGCGTCGAGCTTCTGCAGACCCGTCTCGGAGTCGCGGACGACGACCTCGATCGGGAAGAGATCGGCCACCGTGAGCTCGAACAGGCCGGCCTCGGTCCGCAGCGGCGGCTCTGCGGGGACCAGGGGCTGGGTCAGGGCGGCGGCGCTGACCTCGCCGAGCGCCTCGATGTCGAGCGCACCGCGGCTGCCGATGTGCTCGACGCGCCCGCGGACCTGCGCGGGGCAGGACTCCGCGTTGGGGCAGCGCAGGTCGACGTCGCCCTCCTTGGCCGGAGCGAGCGTGGTGCCGCACTCGGGGCACTGCGTCGGCATCACGAACTCGCGCTCGGTGCCGTCGCGGAGCTCCACCACCGGGCCGAGCACCTCGGGGATGACGTCCCCGGCCTTCCGCAGCACGACCGTGTCGCCGATGAGCACGCCCTTCGCCTTCACCACGTCGGCGTTGTGCAGCGTGGCCTGGCGCACCTCGGACCCCGCGACCTTCACCTTGGTCATCTGGGCGAACGGCGTCGCCCGGCCGGTGCGCCCGACGCTCACGACGATGTCGAGGAGCGTCGTGTGCACCTCCTCGGGCGGGTACTTGTAGGCGATCGCCCAGCGCGGCGCCCGGCTGGTGGCGCCGAGCTCGTCGTGCAGCTCGAGCTCGTCCACCTTCACGACCACGCCGTCGATCTCGTGCTCGACCGAGTGCCGTTCGCGGCCGTAGCGCTCGACGAAGGCGAGCACCTCCTCCATCGAGGCCGAGACGCGGTTGTGGCCGCTGACCGGCAGTCCCCAGGAGGAGAGCAGGCCGTAGACCTCGGACTGGGTCGAGACCGGCGGGTCCGGCCAGGCGCCGATGCCGTGCACGTAGAGCGCGAGGGAGCCGACGCGCGCCTCGCCCGCACGCAGGTCGAGACCCGACTTCTTGTCGAGCTGCTGGCGGAGGCCGCCGCTCGCCGCGTTGCGCGGGTTGGCGAAGGTCGGGAAGCGCCGGAGCGCGCTCGTGCGCGCCTTCTCCTCCTCGAAGGCGCCGCGGGTGGCGGCGGGGCGGGACGACCACCGGGTCCGCGCCTCCTCGACCGCCTCGTCGCGCAGAGTCTCCTGGAGGGCGTTCAGCTCGGCGAAGGCGGCCACGGGGATGAAGACCTCGCCGCGCACCTCGACGAGCGCCGGGTGGCCCTCGCCGGAGAGTCGCTCGGGGATTCCCGCGACGCGGAGCGCGTTGACGGTGACGTCCTCGCCGGTGCGGCCGTCGCCGCGGGTCGCCGCCGTGGTGAGGCGGCCGTTCTCGTAGTGGAGGGAGATCGCGAGGCCGTCGATCTTGAGCTCGGTGAGCCAGGCGACGGGGCGGTCGGCCGAGGCCACCGTCTTCTCGCACCACTCGCGCAGCTCCTCGGCCGAGAACACGTTGTCGAGGGAGAGCATCCGCTCGGCGTGGTCGATCGGAGCGAGGCCCGCTCCGACGATCCCGCCGACGGTCTGCGTCGGCGAGTCCTCGGCGGCGAGCTCGGGGTGCTCGGCCTCGAGCGCGGCGAGCTCGCGCACCAGGGCGTCGTACTCGGCGTCGGACAGCGGCGACGAGTCGGCCGCGTAGTAGTCGTCGCTCGCCGACCGGATCCGCGCGCGAAGCGCCTCGACGCGGGCGGCGGGCTCGACGGCGCTCATCGGAGCACCGCGGCGTCGGCCGCGACCGTGCGGTCGATCGTGCACTGGCCCAGCACGCGGGTGCCGAGGTAGACGACGGCCGTCTGGCCGGGGGCGACGCCGTCGAGCGGCGAGTCCGGAGTGATCACGAGCTCCACCCTGCCATCGACCTGCGACACCACGGCGGAGGCGGGGACCGGGTCGGCGTGGGCCCGGATCTGGACGTCGCAGCGGAAGGGCGCGTCCGCGTCCTCGGGAGCGGCGCCCGCCCAGGTGAACCGCTCGCCGGCGATCTCGCCGATGCGCAGCGCCTCGCGCGGACCGACCACGACCTCGTTGCTCACCGGCCGGACCTCCAGGACGAAGCGCGGCCGTCCGTCGGGCGCAGGGACGCCGAGGTGCAGGCCCCGGCGCTGGCCCACCGTGTACCCGTGGGCGCCCTCGTGGGAGCCGACCACCGCGCCGTCCCGGTCGACGATCGCTCCGGTCTCGGGGGTGACGCGCTCGGCGAGCCAGCCGCGGGTGTCGCCGTCGGGGATGAAGCAGATGTCGTAGCTGTCGGGCTTGCTCGCGACGCTGAGGCCGCGCTCCGCCGCCTCCGCGCGCACGATCGCCTTGGACGGCGTGGAGCCGAGCGGGAACATCGAGTGCCGCAGCTGCTGCTCCGTCAGCACGCCGAGGACGTAGGACTGGTCCTTCGCCTCATCGCTCGCGCGGTGCAGCTCCGGGGTCCCGTCGGCGGCGGTGCGGAGGGAGGCGTAGTGGCCGGTGCAGACGGCGTCGAAGCCGAGGTCGAGAGCCTTCTCGAGCAGGGCGGCGAACTTGATCCGCTCGTTGCAGCGCATGCAGGGGTTCGGGGTGCGGCCCGCCGAGTACTCGGCGACGAAGTCGTCGACGACGTCCAGCTTGAACCGCTCGGAGAAGTCCCACACGTAGTACGGGATGCCGAGGACGTTCGCGGCGCGCTGCGCGTCCATCGAGTCCTCGATCGTGCAGCACCCCCTGCTGCCGGTGCGCAGCGTGCCGGGCATCCTGCTCAGGGCGAGGTGCACGCCCACCACGTCGTGCCCCGCCTCCACCGCGCGGGCCGCGGCCACCGCCGAGTCCACTCCACCGCTCATCGCCGCCAGAACCTTCACCGTGCGAGTCTACGTTTCCCGCGGGCGCGGCCGGCAGGGATTCAGGCGCGCAGCACCGCACGGTTCGAGAGTCCGGCGCGGGCGGCGCGGGCGTAGGCGCCGGGCAGCGCCGTCAGGAAGGCGTCGACGTCCTCGTCGGTCGAGGTGTGGCCGAGCGTCATCCGGAGCACCCCGCGGGCCTCGTCCTCGCTCCGGCCGAGCGCGAGGACCACGTGCGAGGGCTCCGGGATCCCCGCCGTGCAGGCGGACCCGGTCGAGACGGAGACGCCCGCGGTGTCGAGGAGGAAGAGGAGGGAGTCGCCCTGCGCACCGGGGAAGGCGAGGTGCGCGTTGGTGGCGACCCGGCGCCCGGAGTCGAGGGCGGGCCCGGTCAGGGTCGCACCCGGCACGGCGGCGAGGACGCCCGCGACGAGCCGGTCGCGCAGGGCGGCCAGGCGCTGCGCCTCCGCCGACAGCTCGGCGTCCGCCTCGACCGCGGCGGCGGCGAAGGCCGCGGCACCGGGGACGTCCTGGGTGCCGGAGCGGACGCCCCGCTGCTGTCCGCCTCCGTGCAGCACCGGAACCGCGCGGGCGTCGCGGGCGAGGACGAGGGCGCCGGTCGCGATCGGCCCGCCGACCTTGTGACCCGAGACGCTGACTGCGGCCAGTCCCGCGCCGCGCCCGGAGCCGGAGGCTCGGCGGATCTCGGCGATCCGCAGCGGCACGTGCCCGAGGGCGGCGACCGCGTCGACGTGGAGGGGGACGCCGGCGCGCGCACAGACAGCCGCGAGCTCGCCGATCGGGTTGATCGTGCCGATCTCGTTGTTGACCCAGAGCACCGTGACCAGGGCGACCGAGCCGGGGTCCTCCTCCAGCGCCGCGGCGAGCGCCTCCGGTCGCAGGCTTCCCTCGTCGTCGAGCGGCAGCCACTCGAGGACGGCGCCCTCGTGCTCGGCGAGCCAGGCGGCGGAGTCGAGGGTCGCGTGGTGCTCCCCCTCGGCGACCAGGACCCGGACGCGGGCCGGATCCTCGCTCCGGCGCTGCCAGTAGAGGCCCTTGACGCCGAGGTTGACCGCCTCGGTCCCGCCTGCGGTGAGGATCACCTCGATCGGCTCGCAGCCGAGCACTCCGGCGAGCGCCGAGCGGGCGTCCTCCAGGCGGCGGCGCGCCTCCTGGCCGGAGCCGTGCACGGAGGAGGGGTTGCCGGCATGGGCGGACGCCTCGGCGAACGCGGCGAGCGCCGAGGCGCGCAACGGGGTGGTCGCGGCGTGGTCGAGGTAGATCACAGCAGCCCTTCGTCCCGCGTCGGGGGCACGGAGGGAGCCGGTGCCCGTCACTACTGTAAGTCGCATGACCTCTCACGATCCCCTGGCCCGGCTCGGCGTGACCGTGGACGATCAGGGCGGTGAGCTGCGGGTCTGGTCCGAGAGCGCGAGCGCCGTCGATCTGCTGCTGTACGACGAGAAGGACTCGACCTGGGTGACCCGCACGGTCCCGCTGGCGCGCGACGACGACGCGGTCTGGTCCGCGCGCTCCGATCTGCTGGCCCCCGGCCGCCGCTACGCCCTGCGCGTCGACGGGCCGACCGGCCCCCGCCACCGCTTCGACCCCCGCCGGCCCCTGCTGGAGCCGTACTCCCGGGGCCTGCACCGGGTGGCGGAGAACGAGTGGCGCTCGGTCGTCGTGGACGACTCGTTCGACTGGGGCTCCTCCTCCCGGCCCGGCACCCCGATGGACCGCACCGTGATCTACGAGGCGCACGTGAAGGGGCTGACCCGGCTGAACCCGGCGCTCCCCGTGGAGCTGCGCGGCACCTACGCCGGCCTGGCGCACGAGTCGACGGTCTCGGCGCTGCTCGAGCTGGGCGTGACGGCGGTCGAGCTGCTGCCGGTGCACGCGTTCGTGTCGGAGCAGCGCCTGCTGCGGCAGGGCCTGACCAACTACTGGGGCTACAACACGCTGAACTTCTTCGCGCCGCACGCCGCCTACGCCTCCTCGACCGCGCAGCGCGGCGGACCGACCGCGGTGCTCCGCGAGTTCAAGGGGATGGTGAAGCTCCTGCACGAGGCCGGCCTCGAGGTGATCCTGGACGTGGTCTACAACCACACCGCCGAGGAGGGGCCGGGCGGGCCGATGTCGAGCCTGCGCGGCATCGACGACGCCGGCTGGTACCGCCAGACGCCCGAGGGCCACTACGTGGACGTCACCGGCTGCGGCAACACGATCGACTTCGGCCGGCCCGCGGCGCAGCGCCTCGCTCTGGACTCGATGCGCTACTGGTCCGGCGAGGTCGGGATCGACGGCTTCCGGCTCGACCTGGCCGCGACCCTCGGCCGGGACGAGATCGCGCACTTCCGGAGCGACCACCCGCTGCTGCGGGCCGCGGTCGAGGACCCGGCGCTGGCCGGCGTGAAGATGATCGCCGAGCCCTGGGACGTGGGCATGGGCGGATGGCAGACCGGGAACTTCCCGGCCGGGTGGTCGGAGTGGAACGACCGCTACCGCGACCGCGCCCGCAACTTCTGGCTCTCGGACATCGACTACGCCCGCCGCGCCGGCACGGCCCCCGTCGGCATCGGCGGCTTCGCCACCCGGCTCTCGGGCTCCTCCAACACCTTCTCGCCGGAGCGGGGACCCCTCGCGTCGGTCAACTTCGTCACCGCGCACGACGGCTTCACGCTCGCGGACCTCGTCTCGTACAACGTCAAGCACAACATCGGCAACGGCGAGTCGAACCGCGACGGAGCCGACACCAACCGCTCCTTCAACCACGGCTTCGAGGGCCCCACCACCGACGAGCGGATCACGCTGGCGCGGCGCAAGGCGATGCGGAACCTCCTCGGCACCCTGCTGCTGTCGGCCGGCGTGCCGATGATCACGGCGGGCGACGAGACCGGGCGCAGCCAGCGCGGCAACAACAACGCCTACTGCCAGGACTCGGACCTGACCTGGGTGCGCTGGGAGGGCCTGGCCGACTGGCAGCTCGCGCTCCGCGCGCACACGCGGACCCTGCTGCGCCTGCGGCGCGAGCACCCGGCGCTGCGTCCCTCCCGCTACGGCAGCGGCGACGCGAGCGAGCCGGGCGCCACGACCATGTCCTGGTTCGACGCCCACGGGCGCGGGATGAGCGAGCACGACTGGGCCTCCGCCGCCAACCGGACGCTGCAGTACCTCGCGGCCTCGACCCCGGTCGAGGGCGAGCCGGACCGCGTCCTGCTGGTGGTGCACGGCGTCGAGCAGGACACCACGGTCGTGCTCGCCGAGGGCGAGGGGGTCACCGGCTACACGCGCCTGTGGAACAGCGAGGAGGCGGAGCCGCTGGAGCACGGCGAGTCGTTCGAGCCCGGGCAGGTCATCCGCGTGGCCGGCACCTCGATGCAGCTCTTCGCCGCGCACGGGCCGGCGGCCGAGCTGGACGCCTGATGGCGCGGAGCGGACCGGGGACTCCGGCGACCGTCGCGCTGACGGCGGCGGGCGTCCCCTTCACTCCCCGCCAGTACCGGCACGACCCGGCCACGACGCGCTACGGGCTCGAGGCGGCCGAGGCGCTCGGCGTGGAGCCGGAGCGCGTGTTCAAGACGCTGATGGTCGACGTGGACGGCGAGCTCGTGGTGGGCGTCGTGCCCGTCACCGGCTCGCTCGGGCTGAAGGAGCTCGCGGCCGCGGTCGGGGGCAGGCGGGCGGCGATGGCCGATCCAACGCTCGCCCAGCGCCGGACCGGCTACGTGCTCGGCGGCATCTCGCCGCTCGGGCAGAGGACGCGGCACCGCACGGTGATCGACGAGACCGTCGAGCTCCACGACACGGTGCTCGTCTCGGGCGGGCGCCGGGGCTTCGACATCGAGCTCACCCCCGCCGACCTCGTCGCCGCGACGGCCGCCCTGCTCGCCGACATCGCGCGCTGACGCCCGCCCGCCCCGCCTCCGCGGCCCCGCCCCTGTCCTCCGCTCGCGAGATGCCACTTGAGTACGCGACACGCCGACGAACGCGTGCCGGAGTGGCATCTCGCGGAGAGGGATGGTGCGGGGTCAGCCGGCGGCGGCGGTCAGCCCGAGCTCGGCGGAGCGGGCGAGGAGCGGGTGCCGCGGCACGACGCGGACGGTGTAGCCGAAGGAGCCGCTGCGGTCGAGGGTGACCACTCCGGCGTACGGCACGCGCCCCACCGCGTCGGCCGGCACCACGGCGCCCGACTCCTCGACCACCTCGAGCTCGTGATGGCCGACCTCGGTGAGCGAGCCGTCGGCGGACGTCGTCCCGTAGACGACCTCGACCGAGACGTCCTCCGGCGAGAGCTCGCCCAGGCGCACGCCCGCCCGCACGGCCAGCCGGTCCCCGCGCTGGGGCACCGCATCGATCCCGCCGGACTCGACAGAGGCCACCGCGACCCCGGGCCAGCCGGCGCGGACCCGCCGCTTCCACGCCGCCAGCTCCTTGGCCGGCTCGAAGTGGTCGGCGGCGACGGCGCGCCCGGCCTCGGCGGCCGGCGAGTAGAGCGCCTCGACGTACTGGCGCACCATCCGCTCGGCGGAGAGCTCCGGCGAGAGGGTCGCGAGGGTGTGCCGGATCGAGCGCACCCACCGCCGGGGCACTCCGTCGTGATCGCGCTCGTAGTAGCGCGGCACCACCTCGGTCTCGAGCAGCTCGTAGAGCGCCTCGGCCTCGAGCGTGTCGCGGGCCTCCGGGTCGAGCGCGCGGTCGGAGGAGGGGATCGCCCAGCCGTTCTCGCCGTCGAAGTACTCGTTCCACCAGCCGTCGAGGATCGAGAGGTTGAGCGAGCCGTTGAGCGCCGCCTTCATCCCGGAGGTGCCGCACGCCTCGAGCGGGCGCAGCGGGTTGTTGAGCCAGACGTCGGTGCCCGGGTAGAGCAGCTGGGCCATCGCGATGTCGTAGTCCGGGAGGAAGACGATCCTGCGGCGCACGTCCGGCTCCTGCGCGAAGCGGACGAGCCGCTGGATCAGGCGCTTCCCCTCCTCGTCGGCCGGGTGGGACTTGCCCGCGATGACGATCTGGATCGGGTGCTGCGGGTGGGTGAGCAGCGCTCGCAGCCGCTCGGGGTCGTGGAGCATCAGGGTCAGCCGCTTGTAGGTCGGCACCCGCCGCGCGAAGCCGATGGTGAGCACGTCCGGGTCCAGCAGCTCGTCGAGCCAGGCCGGCGGGAGGCCGCCCGGATTCTGCTCGCGCCAGGAGCGGGCGGCCCGGCGGCGGGCGTCCTGCACCAGCTGCTCCCGCATCGCCCGGCGAGCGGCCCACAGCTCGGTGTCGCCGAGCGCCCCCGAGGCCCAGTCGGCCCGCGTCGTGTCGTCGGTGCCGAGCCGCTCCTCCGCGAGCCGCCGGAGGATCGGATCGGTCCAGGTCGCCGCGTGGACGCCGTTCGTGACCGAGCCGATCGGCACCTCCGCCGTCTCGAAGCCGGGCCAGAGGCTCGAGAACATCGAGCGGCTGACCTCGCCGTGCAGCGTCGAGACGCCGTTGGAGCGCTGCGCGAGCCGCAGGCCCATGTACGCCATGTTGAACGCCGTCCCGGAGTCCCCCGGCTCGGCGCCCAGCGCGAGCACGTCCTCGACCTGCACGCCCGGCAGCAGCTCCGTCGAGAAGTACTCCTCGATCATCCCGCGGTCGAAGCGGTCGATGCCCGCCGGAACCGGAGTGTGCGTGGTGAAGACCGTGCTCGCCCGCACCACCTGGAGAGCCTGATCGAAGTCCAGGCCCGCCCCGATCAGACCGGAGATGCGCTCCAGCCCCTGGAAGCCGGCGTGCCCCTCGTTGGTGTGGAACACCTCCGGAAGGACGCCTCCCGAGACCTCTGCCCAGAGCTCGAGCGCGCGGACCCCGCCGATGCCCAGCAGCAGCTCCTGCAGCAGGCGGTGCTCGCCCCCGCCGCCGTAGAGGCGGTCGGTGACGGAGCGGAGCGAGTCCTCGTTCTCGGGGATGTCGGTGTCGAGCAGGAGGAGGGTCACCCGGCCGACCTCCGCGCGCCAGACCCGGGCGTAGAGCGCGCGGCCCTCGGGGAGCGCCAGCACGATGCGGGCGGGCGAGCCGTCGGCGAGCCGGACGACGCGCAGCGGCAGCCCGTCGGGGTCGAGCGAGGGGTAGGACTCGAGCTGCCAGCCGTCGGCGGAGAGCTTCTGCGAGAAGTAGCCCGACCGGTAGAAGAGGCCCACGCCGGTGAGCGGCACGCCCAGGTCCGAGGAGGCCTTCAGGTGGTCGCCGGCGAGGATGCCGAGTCCGCCGGAGTACTGCGGCAGCGCCGCCGCGATGCCGAACTCCGGCGAGAAGTAGGCGATCGAGCGCGGGGCCGACTCCGCGAGCGACTGATACCACCGCGACTCGGTGCGATAGCGCTCCAGCTCGTCGCGGAGGCGCCACGCCTCGTCGACGAAGCCCTGGTCCCCCGCCAGCTCGGAGAGGCGCTCCGGGCTCACCGCTCCGAGCAGAGCAGTGGGGTCCGCTCCCCCGCGCCGCCACAGCTCGGGATCGACCCGCTCGAACAGCCGCCGGGCGGGCTCGTGCCAGGCCCAGCGCAGATTGCCCGCCAGATCGCCCAGAGCCGAGAGCTCGGGCGGGAGGACGGAGCGGACGATGAAGCGGCGGATCGCCTTCACGGCACCCCTCGACTCTCTGCGGACCCCGGAGCGCCCGGTCGCGGAGCACCGGGGCGGTCGCGCTCGGTCACCCTAGCGGACCCCGGCCACCGCGGATCGGCGGGACGCGGACCCGCCCCGACGCTCCGGGACGCGCTCCCCTGGTCCGTTCGCACAGGCCCGAGCGCGGGCGCAAGCGTCGTGTGCGAGCCGCCGCCGGTCGCTACTGTCGTGACGTGGCTCAGATACCTTTCGGCAAGGCTCAGAACGGCAAGGACGCACGGCGAGCGGGTCGCGGACGCGTACCCCAGGAGGCGTCGGCGCCTCCCGAGACGGCCGCTCCGGCCCCCGCTGCCGCCCCCGAGGCGACTCCTGCTCCCCCGGCGGCCGACAGCGCACCGGCCGCCCCGGTGACCGCCGACGCACCCGACGCGTCGCCGGCGCCCGCGACGACCGGCAGCGGCTACCGCGTCCGCGCCGAGCGCCTGCCGATCATCGACCCGCAGCCGCGGCTCGAGGACGACCGCTGGCCCGCGAAGGCGTTCGTCGGCGAGGTCGTCCCGTTCGCCGCCACGGCCTTCCGGGAGGGGCACGACCTCATCGGTGTCGACCTCCTGCTGAGCTCGCCGTCCGGGGCCGAGTCGGAGCACCGCATGTCGCTCCTCGCGACCGGCACCGACCGCTACGGGCGTCTCGTGGCCCTCGACGAGGAGGGCGATTGGAGCTACCGGATCCGCGCCTACGCCGACGACTGGGCGACCTGGCTGCACACCGCCGAGGTCAAGATCCCGGCCGGCCTGGACATCGACGTCACCTTCGCCATCGGCGAGGGCCTGCTGCGCAGCGGCGCCGACGACGCCTCGCGGCCCGACGGCGAGCGCGGCCTGCTCTCCGACACCGCCGCCCGCGTCGGCGACAACTCCCTGAGCGCCGAGGAGCGCCTCGCTGCGGCGACCGATCCCGCCGTCCACGGCGCGCTCGACGCCCGCCCGGTGATGAGCCTCAGCAGCGTCTCGGAGCCGCGCACCGTGCACGTGGAGCGCACCCGCGCCGGCGTCGGCGCCTGGTACGAGTTCTTCCCCCGCTCCGAGGGCGCGGTGCGCCACGAGGACGGGACCGTGACCAGCGGATCCTTCCGCACCGCGATCGACCGCCTCCCCGCCGTGGCCGCGATGGGCTTCGACGTGCTCTACCTGCCGCCGATCCACCCCATCGGCCGCTCCTTCCGCAAGGGCCCGAACAACACCCTCGACGCCGGCGAGAGCGACCCCGGTTCGCCGTGGGCGATCGGCTCGGCCGAGGGCGGGCACGACGCGATCCACCCGGACCTCGGCACCGAGGACGACTTCCGCGCCTTCCACGCCGCGGTCGAGGACGCGGGCCTCGAGCTCGCCCTCGACTTCGCCCTGCAGGCCTCGCCCGACCACCCCTGGGTGACCAGCCACCCCGAGTGGTTCACGACACTCCCCGACGGCTCGATCGCCTACGCCGAGAACCCGCCGAAGAAGTACCAGGACATCTACCCGATCAACTTCGACAACGACCCGGAGGGCATCCGCCAGGAGTCGCTGCGGGTCCTGCGCCACTGGATCGACCTGGGCGTGCGCATCTTCCGCGTCGACAACCCCCACACGAAGCCGCTCGACTTCTGGGAGTGGATCATCCACGAGGTCAACGCCGAGCACCCCGAGGTCGTCTTCCTCGCGGAGGCGTTCACGCGCCCCGCGATCATGCGCGCGCTCGGCAAGGTCGGCTTCCAGCAGTCGTACTCGTACTTCACCTGGCGCAACACGAAGGAGGAGCTCGGCGAGTTCTTCACGAGCATCTCCCACGAGACGGCCGACTACATGCGGCCGAACCTCTTCGTGAACACCCCGGACATCCTCACCGAGTACCTCCAGTACGGCGGCCGCTCGGCCTACAAGGTGAGGGCGGCCCTGGCCGCGACCGCGTCCCCGCTGTGGGGGGTCTACGCCGGCTACGAGCTGGTCGAGAACGTCGCTCGGCCCGGCGCCGAGGAGAACATCGACAACGAGAAGTACGAGTACAAGACGCGCGACTGGGCCGGCGCCGAGGAGTCGGGCCGCTCGCTGGCGCCGTACATCACGCGCCTCAACGAGATCCGGCGCTCGCACCCCGCGCTCGGGCAGCTGCGGAACCTGCACGTGCACGGCAGCGACGACGACGCGATCCTCGTCTACTCCAAGCACCTGCAGGCCGCGTTCACGGGCACCGGGACCGACGACACGATCATCGTCGTCGTCAACACCGACCCGCACTCGGCGCGCGAGACCACGGTCCACCTCGACCTGCCCGCGATCGGCCTCGACTGGAGCGCGACCTTCGAGGTCGAGGACCTGATCACCGGCGCCGTCTGGACCTGGGGCAGCGACGACTACGTGCGGCTCGACTCGTTCGTCGAGCCCGTGCACATCCTGAGCGTGAAGGCGGACGAGCGATGAGCGGAAACACTCCCGAGGGCACGAACCCCGCCGAGGAGGCGGGCCTCGGCGCGCACGCCGAGACGGTCCCGACGACGGGCACCAGCTCGGCGACCACCTCCGGCCACGGCGCGCACGTCGCCGATGCGGCGCCGGACGCTCCTCAGCACCCCGGAGCGGACGGCGAGAACGCGCGGAGCTACGCGGTCGAGACGGTCCCGGAGGCGCCGCAGCCGGTCGCGGCCGACGACGCCGAGGGCGAGGAGCCCGACGCCGACGAGGACGCGGTCTCCGCTCCGGTCGGCAGCGCCGCCGAGGACGCGGTCCACGACGACACGAACTCCGTCGCCGCCGACAGCGCCGCTCCCGTCGAGAGGACCGCCGGCAGCGTCGAGTCGACCGCGGATCCCGCGTCCGCCTGGGGCCCCGTCGACGGCACCGCGGCGATCGCGCTGCCCGACATCCCCGAGTGGGTGCTCCAGCAGCTCGCCACCGGTAGCAACGCGCTCCCCCACGACGTCCTGGGCCAGCACCTCGTCGCAGCCCCCGGGGTCTCCGACCCGGTGACGGTCGTCCGCGTGCGCCGCCCGCTCGCCGAGAAGGTCGCCGTGGTGCTCTCCACCGGCGCGCGCGTCGAGCTGAGCCACCTCAGCGACGGGATCTGGCAGGGCTTCCACGTCCTCGGTCCGCAGGCCTACACCGTCGAGGCCCGCTACGACGGCGGCGGCGAGTGGACCGCGGAGGACCCCTTCCGCTTCTCGAAGACGGTCGGCGACTTCGACCTCTACCTCATCGGAGAGGGCCGCCACGAGCGGCTCTGGGAGGCGCTCGGCGCCCGCCACCGCGAGCACGAGGGGGTCTGGGGCACGAGCTTCGCCGTCTGGGCCCCGCACGCCCAGGCCGCTCGGGTCGTCGGCGACTTCAACGACTGGAACGGCGAGGGCCACTCCCTCCGCAACCTCGGCACGACCGGGGTCTGGGAGATCTTCGTGCCGGGCGTCGAGCCCGGAGCCTCCTACAAGTTCGACCTGCTGTCGCGCGACGGCCACTGGGTCCGCAAGGCCGACCCGATGGCCCGCGCCACAGAGGTGCCGCCCGCGACCGCCTCGAAGGTCCCCGTCTCGCACCACCAGTGGGGCGACTCCGGCTGGATGGAGAAGCGCGCCTCCGTCGATCCGCACACACAGCCGCTCAGCGTCTACGAGATGCACCTCGGCTCCTGGCGTCCCGGACTGGGCTACCGCGACCTCGCGGACCCGCTGATCGAGTACGTCACCGAGCTCGGCTTCACGCACGTCGAGTTCATGCCGCTCGCCGAGCACCCGTTCGGCGGGTCCTGGGGCTACCAGGTCACCGGCTACTACGCCGCCTCGAGCCGCTTCGGCACGGCCGACGACCTCAAGTACCTGATCGACCGCCTGCACCAGGCCGGCATCGGCGTCATCGTCGACTGGGTGCCCGGGCACTTCCCCAAGGACGACTTCGCCCTCGCCCGCTTCGACGGCGAGCCGCTCTACGAGCACCCGGACTGGCGGCGCGGCGAGCAGATGGACTGGGGCACCTACGTCTTCGACTTCGGGCACACCCAGGTGCGCAACTTCCTCGTCGCGAACGCCCTGTTCTGGCTCGAGGAGTTCCACGTCGACGCCCTGCGCGTGGACGCCGTCGCCTCGATGCTGTACCTCGACTACTCCCGCAAGGAGGGCGAGTGGCTGCCGAACCAGTACGGCGGACGCGAGCACCTCGAGGCGATCAGCTTCCTCCAGGAGGTCAACGCCACGGCCTACAAGCTCCACCCGGGCATCATGATGATCGCCGAGGAGTCGACGAGCTGGCCCGGCGTCACCCAGCCCACCAGCTCCGGCGGCCTCGGCTTCGGGCTCAAGTGGAACATGGGCTGGATGCACGACTCGCTCGACTACATGGCGAACGACCCGCTCTGGCGCCAGTACCACCTGGGCGAGATCACCTTCTCGTTCGTCTACGCCTTCAGCGAGAAGTTCGTCCTGCCGATCAGCCACGACGAGGTCGTGCACGGCAAGGGCTCGCTGATCCAGAAGATGCCGGGCGACCACTGGCAGCAGCTCGCCAACGTGCGCGCCTACCTCGCCTTCATGTGGGCGCACCCCGGCAAGCAGCTGCTCTTCATGGGCCAGGAGTTCGGCCAGTACTCCGAGTGGAGCGAGGAGCGGGGTCTGGACTGGTGGATCCTCGACCAGCCGAGCCACCGCGGCCTCTGGAGCCTCGTCGGGCAGCTGAACCGCGTGTACCGCGACTCCCCGTCGCTCTGGGAGCTCGACCACGAGCAGTCGGGCTTCGAGTGGATCGACGGCGGCGCGGCGGCGGCCAACGTCGTCTCGTTCCTGCGGAAGGACAGCGAGGGGCGCCCCATCGCCGTCATCGCCAACTTCTCGGGATCGCCCGTGCACGGCTACCGCGTGAGCCTGCCCACGGCCGGCCGCTGGGAGGAGCTCGTCAACACGGACGCCGAGATCTACGGCGGCAGCGGAGTGGGGAACTTCGGAGCGGTCGAGGCGCGCGAGGAGCCGTGGGCGGGCCGCCCCGCGTCCGCCGAGCTGGTGCTCCCGCCGCTCGCCGTGCTCTATCTGCGCCCCGCCGACTGACCGGTCCCTGCACGGAAGAGGCCGCCCGCCGCGACGATCGTCGCGAGCGGGCGGCCTCTCGGCGTTCCGGCCGGGCTCAGTAGAGCAGGCCGGTGAGGCGCGCCCGCGCCTTGTTCACGCGCGGGTCGGTCTGGCCGACGATCTCGAAGAGCTCCAGGAGTCGCGCCCGGACAGCGGCCTTCCCGTCCGCGTCCAGTCGCGGGAACATCGAGAGCAGCCGATCGAAGGCGTCCTCGACGTGTCCGCCCGAGACGTCCAGATCGGCGACGGCGAGCTGCGCGTCGAGGTTCGACGGCTCGGCCGCGGCGGTCGAGCGGATGTCGTCGAGCGTGCGGCCCTGGAGGCGGGCCAGCAGCCGCACCTGGGCGAGCCCGGCGACGGCGAGGTCGTCGCGCGGGTTCTGCGCGATGGCGGTCTCGTACTCGGTGATCGCCGCGGCGTAGTCGCCCCGGTCGATCGCGTCGTAGGCCTCCTGGTGGTGCGGCGGCAGCGGCTCCGGCTCGGGCTCCGCGCCCTCGGCGGCAGCGGCTCCCTCCACCGGGACCGTGCCCGTGACGCCGTTCTGAGCGGCGAGCTGGAGGACCTGCTCGAGCAGGTCGCGCAGCTGCTCCTCGGCGACGAGACCGCTGAACAGGGGCACCGGGCGGCCGCCGATGATCGCGGCGACCGTCGGCACGGACTGCACCTGGAACGCCTGCGCCAGCTGCGGACTCGACTCCACGTCGACCCCGACGAGCACGAACGCGCCGGCGTACGAGACGACGACCTTCTCGAGCAGCGCGGTCATGCTCTGGCTCTGGTCCGACCAGGAGCCGCGCAGGTCGACGAGCACCGGCACGCGCGAGGAGAGCTGGACCACCTGGTCGAACTCGGCGTCGCCGGCGGTCAGCAGCAGCGGATTCGCGCCGGGCGCGCCTCCGGGAGCGGCGGGTGCGGCAGACGCGCCGGCCCCGGCGGCAGGCGGGGTCCGGCGGTTCACCAGCGACGAGAGGTCGACGGCGCCGCGGAGGTTTCCGGGCAGGGGCGGGACGGTGCTCACGGCAGCTGCACCACCGAGACGAGTCCCTGGCTCCATCCGAGCATCACGATCTTCTCCTCCGATCCGACGGGCGGTACGTAGAACAGCAGTTGGTAGCCGTAGGTGGTCTCGATGCCGGTCGTCGACTTGTCCGTGCCCAGCAGGGTCTGCGAGGCGCCGGAGGTCGAGACGGTCGAGCCCTCGGCGGTGGGGCGGACGGTCGACGTCTCGGCGATGCTCGCCGCGACGAGGGCCCCCGAGTCGTTCGTCGCGAGCGCGATCGTCGGCGACGTGCCGGCGGCGTTCGAGAACTCGATCGAGGCGGTGTCCGGCAGCGCCTCGCGGTCGGCGTTCTTCTTGTCGACGCCGACCTGGCCCCGGAGGGTGTCGCCGTCGGCCGCGAAGAGCTCGGCGTACTGGCTCGAGTCGCCGTTGGCGAGCACGTCCGCGTACGCGGAGCCGACCGTCTGCGGGGCGAGCTTCATCAGGCGCGAGTCCGGCGCGACGATCGACGTGCCGACGGTGACCGGCGCGACATCGGGGATGCGCGCGTTGGCCTCGAGCGAGATGGCGTAGTCGACCTTGTAGTCGACGCGCGGGCTCGCCTGGCTCATCATCAGCGCGATCGGGGCCTGGGTGGTGTCCGACGAGTTCTGCACGACGGCGGTCACGAGGCGCGGCCACGACTCCGTGTCCTGCGGGAGCACCAGGCTCACCGGGGAGGCCGGGATCGTCTGCGGCGGGTCGATCGTCCCGCCCTTGGTGACGACGTCGTAGTTGGTGGTGCGCTCCGTCAGCGCCTCGCCCTGGAAGCGCTCGGCCAGGATCCCGGCGTCCCGGGCGGCGTCGGCACGCGACGCGACGTCGGCGACCTCGGCGACGATGGCCTCCGCCTGCTGCGTGGTGACCACGGGCGTCGGCTCGGCCGAGACCGGCTCGGCCCCCGCGGTCGCCGTGGCGGACGCCGTCGGCGCCTCGCTCGCGCCCGCGGCCAGATCCGGCCAGTAGTCGGAGCTGCAGCCGGAGAGGAGGACGGTCGTCCCGAGGACGACGGGCAGCACCAGGGCCGCCCTGCGCCGCGAGGGTGCCGGCGACGCCGTGGAGGCCTGGATCCCGGCTCGCGGCCGGGGGCGGCGGGCCCCGCGCGGGATCCGGCCCTGCGGTCCCTTCCGACGCGGGCCGTGCTGGCGGCGCAGGTGGACGAAGGCCCAGATGTAGAGGACGAGTCCGAGCAGGAGGAACACGGCGCCTCCGAGGAGCAGCGGGCCGGCGAGGGGCGTCGCCGTGTCCACGGGCCAGCTGACCCGGACGGAGTCGGCGGCCGGCGCGGTGCCGTCGCTCGCGATGAGGATGGAGACGTCCTCCGGCACGTCGAGCGCCAGGGTCACGCTGCCGCTGCCCTCGAACTGCTCGAGCCAGAGGTCGGAGCCGCGGGGGTCGACGACGGCCGCATCGGCGGTCTCGACGTCCGAGGAGAGCTGGACGCGCTCCCCCGTCTCCTCCGCGGAGGTGAGGGTGTCGTCGGCGCGCTCGTAGCCGATGGCGTCGTAGCTCGAACCGCCCACCCAGCCCAGCACGTCGGAGGTGGGGGCGTAGGCGACGACGAGGTCGCCGCCGCCCTCGACCGTGATCGTCTGGCGGCCCGGGTTGGCGCCCAGGGTGCTGCCGTCGATCACCGCGTAGGGAGCGGACGAGTCGAGCGCGGTCTCGGCGGTGAGGGACTCCGGAGGAGCCCAGACCGTCCGCTGACCGATGCCGAGCACGATCATCGCGGCAGCGATGACGGTGGCGATGATGGCGAAGACGAACCGCACGAAAGAACTCCTCCTGCGTTGCCGGATCGGGGTGACGGCCGGGGCCGGCTCGGGGTACGCAGCCGGACCGGGGCGCGACGGCAACAGACAAAGACAATCAACGATAGCCGATGCCCTCGCTCCGATGCCCGGGAGAAGCCGAGAGTGCGGGCCGAGAGGCGCGCGGTGCGGGTGTCGCCCCGGCCGCGGCCTCCGCGCTGAATACACTTTCCGAGTGCCGCGAGCCCCACCGCGGTCCTGCTCTGAAGGAGACGACGTGGCGAACGACGAGGCCGAATTCACCCAGGTGTTCCGTGGCTACGACCGGGACGAGGTCGACAAGGCCGTCCAGGGCCTGCGCCGCGAGCTCATCCACTCGAACACCCAGGCGGCCGAGAGCGGCCGCGAGGTGAAGCGCCTCTCCTCCCGGATCGAGGGACTCGAGAAGGAGCTCCAGCAGGTCGGCACTCCCACCTACGCGGGCCTGGGCGCCAAGCTCGAGCACACCCTGCGCGTGGCCGAGGAGCAGTCCGAGCGGATCATCGCCCAGGCCGAGAACGACGCCTCCGCCCTGCGCCGCTCCACCCGCGACGACGGCGACCGCCTGCTCCAGGAGGCGCGCGACGAGGCCGAGCGCCTGGTGACCGAGGCGCGCCGCCGTGCGGACCGGACCCGCGACGAGTCCGAGGCGCAGGCCGCGGCGACGCTCGGCAAGGCCGCCGACGACCGCGACGTGATGACCCAGGACGCCGTCCGCGAGGCCGCCGCGATCCGCGGAACGGTGGCGACCGAGGCCGCCGAGACCCGCGCCACCGCCAAGCGCGAGGCCGCCGCGATCCGCTCCGAGGCCGAGCGCGAGGCCGCGGAGATGCGCGCCGTCGCCGCCCGCGAGATCGAGGTCGCCCGTGCCGAGGCCGCCCGTCTCGCTCAGGCCAACGAGCTCCTGCGGGCCGAGGTCGCCTCCGAGGTCGACCGGCTCCGGGCGGCCGTCGAGGCCGAGGTCGCCCAGGCCCGCGCTGCGGTCGAGGCCGAGGTGCTCTCGACCCGCGCCGCGCTCGACGCCGAGGTCGCCGCCGTCCGCGCCGAGGGCGCGCGCGAGATCGCCGACCAGCGCACGCGGCTCACCCAGGAGCGCGCCGAGGCCGTCGCCGTGCTCGACGCCGAGCTGGCGGGCCTGCGCGCCGCGTCCGCCGACGAGGCCGCTGCGCTCTCGCGCGAGGTCGAGCAGGCCCGGATCGACCTGGTGGTCGAGCTCGCCGCGCGCCGCGAGGAGGCCGACCGCGACGACCTGCTCCGCCACCAGGAGGCCGTCGCGCAGACGCAGCGCTACCTCGACGAGTCGAACCTGCAGCTCGCCGACGCCATCCGACGCGCGAACGACAAGCGCCTCGAGGCGGACGCGCTCCGCAGCGACGCCCTCGACGACACCACGCGACTGCGCCGGAAGGCCCAGGACGACTCCGACGCCCTCCTCGACGACGCGCGCGACCAGGCGCAGAAGCTGGTCGCGGACGCGGAGCGCCGCAGCCGAGAGCTGATGGACACCGCCGAGCGGCGCCTCGACGAGATCCGCACCGAGCGCGACGCGATCGCCGGCTACGTGTCCGGACTGCGTGGGCTCATCGGCCACATCGACGGGCTCGCGGACGACAGCGACGGCGACGACTCCGACGGCAGCGGCTCGGACGGCGGCAGCGGATCCGACGGCGACTCGTCCGGCCGCTAGGCGGTCGCTAGGCGGTCGCTAGGCGGTCGCTGGGCGGTCGGGCTCAGCCGAGCTCGCCCGCCCACTCCGTCGGCAGCGGGGACGAGGCGGGCGCGACCACGCGCACGATCTCGTCGAGGACCCGGCGGGTCTGCGCCTCGCCGACCCAGAGGTGCTTCCCGCCCTCCACGGCCACGAGGTCCAGCTGCGGCACGCTCGCGAAGCGCTCGGCGGCCGCCTCGGGACGCAGGTAGTCGTCGAACTCCGGGACGAGCGCCACGAGCGGGCGGCCGTCCTCGCCCCAGGCGGCGACCTCCTCCGCGCTCGTGCGGTGCAGGGGCGGTGAGAGCAGGATCGCTCCCTCGACCGGGTGCTCCCTCCCCCACTTCAGCGCCAGCTCCGTCCCGAAGGACCAGCCGACCAGCCACGGGTGCGGCAGCCCGCGCTCCGCGACCAGCGTCATCGCGGCGGCGACGTCCGCGCGCTCGTCGGTGCCGTGCCCGAACGCGCCCTCGCTCGTCCCACGCGGGGACGCGGTCCCGCGGGTGTTGAAGCGCAGGACCGCCAGATCGGCGAGGGCGGGCAGCCGAGCGGCGGCCTTCCTCAGGATGTGCGAGTCCATGAAGCCGCCGTGGGTGGGCAGCGGATGCAGAGTCACCAGCGTCGCGACGGGCTCGCGCTCCAGCGGCAGCGCGAGCTCCCCCACCAGGGTCAGCCCGTCGGAGGTGTGCAGCTCGACGTCCTCGCGGCGGGCGGGGAGGACGACGCCTCCGCGGATCTCGTGGGTCATCGTGCTCCTCGGATTCTCCAGCAGTGCGTGTGCCAGTGGCGGCGGCCGGCCAGGTCGGCCGCGTCGCCGAGGGCGCCGTCGGCGCGCCAGGTGACCAGGTGCGGCTGGCCGATGTCGATGGTGAGCCCGCAGCCCGGGCAGAGGTAGTTCTTCACGGCCCGTGCGGCGGAGACGGGCTGGACGTTCCACTCCCGGCCGGCGTGGGACTCGGTGCGCCGGAAGCCGGCGAGCATCTGCGAGAGGTCGCGCTGCTCGTCGTCGTCGTCTCGGCGGCTGCCCCGGGGTCTGTTGCTGCGCGGCATCCCCCCAGTCTAGGAGGCCGCCGCCGGGCCCCTCCCGTCAGTGGGAGCTGTCGTCCATCTCGAGCCGGGTCTCCTCGGCGTCGAGCATCAGCTGTGCCCGCCGGAGCGTCCGCGAGGAGTAGACGCCGCGCCCGCGGGCGTCCAGCAGCGCCTCCCGCTCGGCGAGCAGGACCGCCCGGCGCAGCCGCAGGTACTGCGCGTGCGGGCCGAGGGGCGCGTCCTCCGCGCGCCCGACCTGCTCCCACGCCACCTGCGAGCGCGTCAGAGTGTCGCGGCGCACGCGCTCGAGGACGCGCTCGCCCGCCTCGCCGTCGGGCAGCTCCGCCACCGCCTCGGGGAGGGCCTGGATGCCCGTGGCCGCGACCTCGTCGAGCAGCGTCGCGAGCTCGCGGCGGTCGGCCTCGCCGTCGGTGCCCTGGATGCCGGTGAGCCGGATCAGGGCGGGGAGCGTCGCACCCTGGAGGAGCAGCGTCACGACGGCGACGGTGAAGGCGATCAGGATCAGCTGGGAGCGGTAGGGAGTCTCGTCCGGCAGCGACTGGGCCGCGGCGAGCGTGACCACGCCGCGCATCCCCGACCAGGACAGGACGACTCCGCCGCGCCAGCCGAACGCCTCGCTCGTGGTCGCGGCCAGATCGGTCTCGCGCCGGAGGTAGAGCCGCTCCGCTCGCACCTGCCGCCGCCGGAAGCGCTCGTCGCTGGTGGCGCTGTTGCGCAGTCGCATGAGCCCCACCGCCAGCCGCCGGTTGATCCGCTCCGCCCGCCGACCGGAGCTGCGCAGCCACAGGAGCAGCGGCCACACGAAGAGGGTCCGCAGCACGATCAGGATGACCACCGTCGCCAGACCCAGCAGCACGGCGGTGCCCACTCCGAACTCGCCCGGGTCCACGACCCCCGAGACGATCGCCTTGATCTCGGCGCCCATCAGCAGGAAGACGCCGTTCTCGAGCAGGAACTGCGCCGTCCGCCAGTTCACCCGCTCGCTGATCCGCGACTGCGGCGAGAGGAAGCGCGCGCTGTTGTGCCCCGTGTAGATCCCGGTGACCACGACGGCGAGCACTCCGGACGCGCCCAGCTCCTCGGCCGGGATGTAGGCCAGGAACGGCACGGCGAAGGACACGGCGGTGTCCAGCACCGGATCCCGCAGCTTCGAGCGCACGAAGACGGTGAGCACGCCCATCACCAGTCCGAGGGCGATCGCCATCAGGACGGAGTAGACGAAGAGGACGCCCACCTCGCCCACGTCGATCGCGTCGGTCGTGACGGTGGCGCCGACCACGGCCGCCGCGGCCGTCGCGGCCCGCAGCAGCACCAGCGCCGACGCGTCGTTCACGAGGCTCTCGCCCTCGAGCACCGTCACCAGGCGGGGCGGGAGTCCGAGCTTCTTGCCGATCGAGGTCGCCGCCACCGCGTCGGTCGGACTCACGACGGCGCCCAGGGCGATCGCCGCGGGCAGGCTCAGATCGGGGAACACGAGGTAGAGGAAGCCGCCGACCACGAGCGCGGTCACCACGACCAGCAGCACCGAGAGCCCGAAGATCGAGCGCAGGTTCCGACGGAAGTCGGTGAGCGGCACCTGGATGGCCGCCGAGTAGAGCAGCGGCGGCAGCACGCCCGCGAGGATCAGCTCCGGCTCGACCTCGATGTCCGGGACACCGGGAAGATACGACGCGCCGATCCCGATGACGACGAGGAGGAGCGGTGCGGCGATCCCGAGGCGGCTCGAGAACCGCGCGACGGTGACGACAGTGATGATCCCGACGACCCCGAGCAGCGCGTAATCCACGGCACCAGGGTAGCGAGACGCTCAGCCCGCCGGACGCGGTGCCGAGCGGAGGGGACCGATCAGTACCAGCCGACCGACTCGGAGTGCGCCCAAGCGCCGCAGGGCGAACCGTAGCGGCCGGAGATGTAGCCGAGGCCCCAGGTGATCTGAGTGCTCGCGTTGGTCGCCCAGTCGGCGCCGGCCGTGGCCATCTTGCTGCCGGGGAGCGCCTGCGGGATGCCGTACGCGCCGCTGGACTTGTTCTCGGCGTAGACGTTCCAGCCGGACTCGCGGTTCCAGAGCAGGACGAGGCAGTCGTACTCGCTGTCGGCCCAGCCGCGCTGCACGATCATGTCGTACGCGATGGCCTTCGCCGAGCCGGGATCCGGAGCAGCGGCGCGCTGGACGGGAGCGGCGGTCTCGGCCTCGGCGGAGCCCGACTCCACCTCGTCGGCCGTTGCGGAGGCGGTCTGCGTCTCGGTGGGGGTGGGCGTCGGGGTGGGAGTGGGCGTCGGCTTCGCCTCGGCGCCGAACGAGTCGCGCTGGACGGTCCGCTCGACGGCGTCCGCGACCACGAGCCGCTGTGCGGAGTCGCCGTTGAAGCGCGCCGGCGCCTGGTAGTACGGGGACGCGACAGCGCCGCTGGAGGGATCGACGACGTTCACCATGGCGAACGCGATCGAGGCCGTGAAGGCCAGCACCGTCACCGGGATCCGAGCCCAGGAGCGCCGCACCGGGGTCTGGTGCGGGACCGCCGGGCGACCGCTGGTGCGGTTCGCGGGCGTGTGGGCGACGGAGGTCTGAGGATGCTGAGCCACGATTACGAAAGCATAACGGACGATGACCTGATCGGCCAGCAGATCCGGCTCCGGTCAGCGGACCGCCAGCATGACGTCGACGACCGTGTCGAGCAGCAGGTCGACCTGCGCCTCGGCGTAGCCTCCGCGCTGCGGGGCGAAGGAGACGGTCCGCACGTCGTCGACGGTCAGCACTGATCCGTCGCGGAAGTAGCCCGAGATCCTGTCGGCGAAGGCGTCGACCTGGCGGATGTTGTAGCCCGTCGTGAGAGCGCCGGCCCGGGTGAAGCGCTCGCGGGGAGCACGGGCCAGCCGGTTCACGATCTCCTGGGCGGTCGCCCGCGCGTCGGCGAGCCACGCCTCCTCGCCCCGGGCCGCGATCGCGTACTGGCGCTCCCGCAGGGCGAAGGCGTCCTCGAGGCGCTCGAGCGCCGCATCGACGTGGGGCGCGGAGTAGCCGCCCTTGCGCAGGGTGAAGGCGGTGTGACGCAGGTCGGCGGCGCGCAGGTCCGCCGGCCCCCCGGAGAGCTGCGAGTAGGCCTCGCGCGCCGACGCGAGGAAGGAGTCGACCTCGGCGGTGTCGTAGCCGGGACGGGACTCGCGGGCTCGGGGGAAGGGAGCGGTCATCCCGACATCATGCCAAGCCGCGCGCCGGGAGCGGAATCGGCACGCCCCGGGAGGCGCCTGCTCAGTGGGCGAAGAGGAAGTAGAGCACGTAGGCCGCGGCGGCCGACGGCAGGATCGAGTCCAGCCGGTCGAGGACTCCCCCGTGGCCGGGCAGCCAGGAGCTCATGTCCTTGATGCCGATGTCGCGCTTGATCAGCGACTCCGCGAGGTCGCCGAGCGTCGCGGTGAGCAGCACCACGACCCCGAACACCGCGCCGACCCACCAGGGCTGGCCCAGCATCAGCAGGGCGAGCAGGACCCCGACGACGATCCCCGCGACGGCCGCACCGGCGAAGCCCTCCCAGGTCTTCTTCGGGCTGATCCGAGGTGCCATCGGGTGCTTGCCCCAGGTGAGTCCGCTCACGTAGGCGCCGGTGTCGACGACGATCACGAGCACCAGGAACGCGAACGCCCAGAGCTGGCCGCCGGGCTCGGCGACGAGGCGGATCGCGAAGGCGCCGAGGAAGGTCGTGTAGCCCTGGACGAACGCGCCGAGGCCGATGTCGAGGGCGAGGTCTCTGCGGCTGGAGGCCGTGCGCCGGAAGAGCTGCTCGCCCAGGCGCCAGAGGCCGACGAGGACGGATCCGCCGAGGACCGTGGCCCACGCGGCGCCCAGGCCGCCGTAATAGGCGGCGGGAACGGCGACGACCGCGACGATCCCGGTCGGGATGCGCGGGATGTCGCGGCCGGCGTGACGCAGGGCGTTCGAGAGCTCCAGCGCCGCGAGCAGCACCACCACCCCCGCGAGCACCATGAAGAGCTCCTTGACCAGCAGCAGGCTGACGACCATCGCGCCGCCGCCGAGCAGGCCGATCGCGGTCGCGGACACGAGGTTCCGGCCGCTGCGCGCGGTCAGACGGTCGTTCGTCGCCTCGAGCTGGGCGCGGGTCGCCTCGAGCTGGCGCTCGACGTCGGCCCGGCCCTGCTGGGCACGCGCACGCAGCGCGTCGCGGGTGACCATCCGGGATCCCCGGGCACCCGGGACGTGCGGAGACGGTCTCTTCTCGCCGCCCTCGGGTCCTTCGGGGATCTCGGGCACCGCTACACCTCGAGCAGTTCGGATTCCTTGCGCTTGAGCGCCTCGTCGATCGCGTCGACGTGCTGCTTCGTGAGCGCCTCGAGCTCCTTCTCGCCGCGGGCGAGCTCGTCGTCTCCGACGTCGCCCTTCAGCGCGTCGAGGTCGTCCTTGCCCTTGCGGCGGATGTTGCGCACCGCGATCTTGGCGTCCTCGGCCTTGGTGCGGACGATCTTGACGAACTCCTTGCGGCGCTCGGCGGTGAGCTCGGGCAGAGTCACGCGGATGATCGTGCCGTCGTTGGTCGGGTTGGCGCCGAGGTTCGGCATGTCCCGGATGGCCTGCTCGATGTCGCGCAGCGAGCCCTTGTCGTAGGGCGTCAGGACGAGCGTGCGGGCCTCCTGGTTCTGCATCGAGGCGAGCTGGGACAGCGGCGTCGGGGTGCCGTAGTAGCTCACCAGCACCTTCTGGAACATGCCGGGGTTCGCGCGTCCGGTGCGGACCGTGGAGAAGTCCTCCTTGGCGACCTCGACGGCCTTGCCCATCTTGGTCTTCGCGTCGGCCAGTACATCCGAGATCACAGGGAGCTCCTTAAGAGAGGGAAGTGGTCAGTCTAGTTCGAGACGAGCGTGCCGAGCTCGGCGCCGCGGATGGCCTTCGCGACGTTGCCCGAGGGCTCCATGCCGAAGACCTGCATCGGCATGCCGTTGTCCATGCAGAGGCTGAACGCGGTGGAGTCGACCACCTTGAGGCCCCGCTGGAGCGCCTCCTGGTAGGTCAGCGCGTCGAGCTTCTTCGCGTCGGGGTTCGTCCGCGGGTCGGCGTCGTACACGCCGTCCACGCCGTTCTTGGCGACGAGGACCACGTCGGCGTGCGTCTCGAGCGCGCGCTGCGCGGCGACCGTGTCGGTCGAGAAGTAAGGGAGTCCGGCGCCGGCGCCGAAGATGACGACGCGGCCCTTCTCCATGTGCCGGATCGCCCGGCGGGGGATGTAGGGCTCCGCGACCTGCGTCATCGCGATCGCGGACTGCACGCGCGTCTCGGCGCCCGCCTGCTCGAGGAAGTCCTGGAGGGCGAGGGCGTTCATCACCGTGCCCAGCATGCCCATGTAGTCGGCCCGGCCGCGGTCCATGCCGCGCTGCGAGAGCTCGGCTCCGCGGAAGAAGTTGCCGCCGCCGACGACCACCGAGATCTCCACCTCGGTCGCGGCATCGGCGATCTCGCGCGCCAGAGCGCTGATCACATCCGGGTTCACGCCGAGCGTGCCGGCTCCGAACGCCTCCCCCGACAGCTTCAGAAGCACCCTGCGGCGCTTGCCCGTCGTCATCGCATCCGTCTCCGTCATGGACGTTTCCTCCCGTAGACCCGTACAAACCTATCCCGCGCGGAGCGGGCCCCGCGACCACGCCCGGGGCCGCGCCGGGCAGAGCGAAGGGAGCCCGGGTCGACTGAACGACCCGGACTCCCCCCTGCAGTGCTGTTAGGCGCCGACCTTGAAGCGGGCGAAGCCCGACACGGTCAGGCCCGCGTCGCTCAGGACCTTGCTGACGGACAGCTTGTTGTCCTTCGCGTAGTCCTGGTCGAGCAGGGCGACCTGCTTGAAGTACGCGTTCACGCGTCCCTCGATGATCTTCGGCAGGGCGGCCTCGGGCTTGCCCTCGCCGCGCGAGATCTCCTCGACGATGCGGCGCTCGTTGTCGACCTCGGACTGCGGCACGTCCTCGCGCGAGAGGTAGGACGGGTTCGCGAACGAGATGTGCTGGGCGACGGAGCGCGCGGTCTCGGCGTCCTCGCCCGCGTAGCCGACGACCACGCCGACCTGCGGGGGCAGGTCCTTGTTGGTCTTGTGGAGGTAGATCGCGAAGTGCTCGCCCGAGACGGAGGCCACGCGGCGCAGCTCCACCTTCTCGCCGAGGATCGCGGCCTCGTCGTTGATGAGGTCGGCGACGGTCTTGCCGTCGGCGGGGGCCGCGAGTGCCTCCTCGACCGTGGTGGAGCCGGCGGCGACGACCGCGGCGAGCACGGCGTCGGCGAGGGCGATGAACTTCGTGCCCTTGGCGACGAAGTCGGTCTCGCAGGCGAGCTCGATCATCGTGGCGACGCCGTCCTTCTCGGCGGCGGCGACGAGGCCCTCGCTCGTGGAGCGGTCGGCGCGCTTCGCGTTGCCCTTGGCGCCCTTGAGGCGGAGGATCTCGACCGCCTTGTCCAGGTCGCCGTCGGCCTCGACGAGCGCGTTCTTCGTGTCGACCATGCCGGTACCGAGCTGCTCGCGCAGCGTCTTGACGTCAGCGAGGCTGAAATTTGCCATGTTCTCGGAACTCCTCTTGGTTCGGAAACCCTGTGGCGCCGTCACTCGCGGCGGCGGGCTCACGGAACGAGCCCAGCACGCCGAGGTGACGGCGGTTCTTACTCGTGGTGAACGTGCACCGACCGAGCGGGGGCCGGACGACCGCGGGCGCGGCGTCCGACCCCCGTCACGGAACGGGGTGTCAGGCGGTGGCGGTCTCGTCGGTCGAGGTCGCGGTGGCCTCGGCCTCGTCGGTCGAGGTCGCGGCGGCGTCGGCCTCGGGGGCCTCCTCCGCAGCGGGGGTCTCGGCCTCGACGACGGCCTCGTCGGCGGTCTCGGCCTCGGCGTCGGCGACCTTCTCGGTCTCCGCGCCGGCCTGCTCGTTCGGCTCCTGCACGTCGGCGGCGGGCGCACCGGTGGAGAGCAGCTCCTGCTCCCACTCGGCCAGCGGCTCGACGGCGGAGACGTTGCCCTCGGCCGCGGGCTTCTGGTGGCGCTGGATGAGGCCCTCGGCCGCGGCGTCGGCGACGATGCGGGTGAGCAGGCTCACCGAGCGGATCGCGTCGTCGTTGCCCGGGATCGGGTACTGGACCTCGTCCGGGTCGCAGTTCGTGTCGAGGATGCCGATGACCGGGATGCCCAGCTTCTTGGCCTCGTCGATCGCGAGGTGCTCCTTCTTGGTGTCGACGACCCAGAGGGCCGACGGCGTCTTCGAGAGGTTGCGGATGCCGCCGAGCGACTTGTGCAGCTTGTCGAGCTCGCGCTTCTTGATGAGGAGCTCCTTCTTGGTGAAGCCGCTCTTCGACGTGTCGTCGAAGTCGAGCTCCTCCAGCTCCTTCATGCGGGCGAGGCGCTTCGAGACCGTCTGGAAGTTGGTCAGGAGGCCGCCGAGCCAGCGCTGGTTCACGTAGGGCTGGCCGACGCGGGTCGCCTGCTCCGAGATCGCGTTCTGCGCCTGCTTCTTGGTGCCGACGAAGAGGATGGTGCCGCCGTGGGCGACCGTCTCCTTGACGAAGTCGTAGGTCTTGTCGATGTAGGCCAGCGACTGCTGGAGGTCGATGATGTAGCTGCCCGAGCGCTCGGTCAGGATGAAGCGCTTCATCTTCGGGTTCCAGCGACGGGTCTGGTGCCCGAAGTGGACGCCGCTGTCGAGCAGCTGGCGCATGGTGACGACTGCCATGAGTCGTTCTCCTTGTCTCGGGGCCCGGGCGCACGACGGCGCCGAACTCCCGTTCGGTTGTCTGCGACGGCCGGTCGGCACGTCGCCCTGGCGCCCGGCGCACTCCCGCCCCGGCCGCGTGAGCGGAGAGGGACCGTGGGGAGCGGAGGCCGAATGGGCGCGCGTAGTCACCCCGACGAGCGAGGTGCTCCGTGGAGTCTAGCACCAGGACGGCCGCCTCTCCCGCTGCTGCGGGAGGGCGGCCGTCGGGGCACGGGAGGCCGGTGCTACTTGCGCGCCGACTTCATCACGGTGCGGATGTGCAGGGTGTCCATCTCCTCCAGCGAGCGGCCCTTGGTCTCGGGCACGAACATGAAGACGAAGACGAACGAGATCGCCGCGAAGGCGGCGTAGAGGCCGTAGGCGAGGGTGAGCGACACGTCCTGCGAGAGGATCGGGAAGGTCACCGTGATGGCGAAGTTCGCGATCCACTGGGCCGAGGCGGCGAGGCCGAGCGCGGCCGCGCGGATCCGGTTCGGGAAGATCTCGCCGAGGAGGACCCACACCAGCGGGCCCCAGGTCGCGCCGAAGAAGACGACGAACGCGTTCGCCGAGACGAGGGCGATCGGCCCCCAGGCGCCGGGCAGCGAGACGTCCTCGCCGCTGATCGTCGACTGGCTGAAGGCGATGGCCATCAGCGCGAGCGAGACCGCCATGCCGGCCGAGCCGACCAGCAGCAGCGGCTTCCGGCCGACCTTGTCGACCAGGAAGATCGCCACGAAGGTGACGACGACGTTCACGACCGAGGTGAAGACCGAGATCGCGAAGGAGTTGGACTCGTCGAATCCGACCGCGCTCCACAGAGAGGTGGAGTAGTAGAAGATCACGTTGATGCCCACGAACTGCTGGAACACCGACAGCAGGATGCCGACCCAGACCACCGGGAGCAGGCCGAGCGCGGGGCCGCGGAGGCTGGAGCGCTTCGCGTTCTCGGAGTCCTCGTCGATCTTCTTCTGGATGTCCGCGAGGGCCTCGTCGACCTCGTCGCGCGGCGTGACCGTCGCGAGGACCGCGCGGGCGTCCTCGGAGCGGCCTCGGGTCGCGAGGTAGCGGGGCGACTCCGGCAGGGTCAGGGCCAGGAGGCCGTAGACGACCGCCGGCACGGCGCAGGCGATGAACATCCAGCGCCAGGCGGCGACGCCGAACCAGAAGGGCTCGGAGGCGCCGTCCGCGCCGTTCGCGATGAGGGTGTCCGAGAGCAGTGCGGCGAAGATGCCGAGCGTGATCGCCAGCTGCTGCAGCGACGCGAGGGCTCCGCGGATGGCCTTGGGCGCGATCTCCGAGATGTAGGTCGGAGCGATCACGGAGGCGATGCCGATTCCGAGGCCGCCGACCACGCGCCAGAGCACGAGGTCCCAGACCGCGAACGCCGCGCCTGCGCCGATGGAGGAGATGAAGAAGAGCCCGGCGCCGAGCAGCATGACCTTGATGCGGCCCCAGCGGTCGGCCAGGCGGCCCGCGAGGTACGCACCGAGCGCGCAGCCGAGCAGGGCGGAGGCGACGGCGAAGCCGATCAGGGCGGCCGAGAGCTGGAACTCGCCCTGCACCGCCTCCACGGCACCGTTCACCACCGACGAGTCGAAGCCGAAGAGGAAGCCGCCGACCGCCGCCGCGATCGCGAGGCCGATCACCTTCCTCTTCAGCTTCGCCGCCGAGGGGTTCGGGATGTCCGCTCTCCCGCTGGTCGTGTCAGATCGTCCGCTGGTCATGGTCGTCTCCGATTCTCGCCGCCGGTGGGGGCGGGGTGCCGCTCCCGAGCCGGATCACCGGCACGCTACTCCTCTCCGAGGGACCGCCGGGACGGGTTGCGCTCTCCCCCTGCCGGATGTCCTCCCTCCACAGCCGGGCCGGTAGTGCTCTCCTCCCCTGATCCGCTCGGCCGACCACCGGTCCTGACTCGGCTCCGGGAGGGTGGCCGCATGCTCCGATCCCCGCTCCTGCGCCCGGGCGTGTTCGCCCTCGCCGCTCTGCTCGTCGGGGCGCCCCTCGGCGCCTCGCCCTCCGGCACCTCGTCTCCCGGCCGGTCCGACCCGCGGTGGACCCCGCCCGTCGCGGGCTTCTCCGTCGTGGAGCCGTGGGGCGCACCGGCCCACCGCTACGCCCCCGGGCACCGCGGGATCGACCTCGCGGCAGCGGCCGGGCAGCCCGTGGTCGCGGTCGCGGCGGGCACCGTGTCGTTCTCGGGCAGGGTGGTCGACCGGTCCGTGGTGAGCATCGTGCACGCCGACGGACTGGTCTCGACGGTCGAGCCGGTCGACGGATCGGTGACGGCGGGGCAGGTCCTCACTGCGGGCCAGCCCGTCGGAGCAGTGGGTGCGGGCGGCCACTGCGACGGGAGGTGCGTGCACCTCGGCGTCCGCGAGGGCGGCGACTACGTCTCGCCGATGCGGTTCTTCGGCGGGATCCCCCGGGCGGTGCTGCTGCCGCTGGACGAGGTGGAGCAGGGTGGGGAGCGCGTGACGCAGAAGGCTGCGTCCAGCGACTCGCGGATCCGGTCAGGCGCGGGGGTGGGCGAGGCGGTACGCGTCGCGGACGCGCTCGGTCGAGACGTGGGTGTAGATCTGCGTGGTGCCCAGGCTCGCGTGGCCGAGCAGCTCCTGGACGGCGCGGAGGTCGGCTCCCCCGTCGAGCAGGTGGGTCGCCGCGGTGTGGCGGAGGGTGTGCGGGCCGGAGGGGCCGGAGCCCTGGCCGCCGTCGAGCAGCCGGGCCACGACTCCGTAGACCGTGCGCGGGGTGAGGCGCGCGCCCCGCCGTCCCAGCAGCAGGGCCCGGCTCCCGTCGGCGGTGGCGAGAGCGGGTCGGGCGCGCTCCAGGTAGTCGACGAGCGCCTCCTTCGCGGGCACGCCGAACGGGACGACCCGCTGCTTGGCGCCCTTGCCCGTGACGAGCACGGTGAGGCGGCCGAGGTCGACGTCGCCCACGTCGACGGCGACCAGCTCCGAGACGCGGACGCCCGAGGCGTAGAGGAGCTCGACGATCGCGAGGTCCCGCAGCGCCACCGGGTCCTCCGTCGCGCCGCGCGCCGCGACCGTGTCGAGCAGCTGCTCCGCCTGCGGGAGCGTCAGGACCCGCGGCAGGGTCCGTCCCGACCTGGGGGTCTTGAGGCGTGCGGCGACGTCGATCGGCAGCCGCTCGGTCCGCTGCGCCCACGAGGAGAAGGAGCGGACGGCGGCGGTGCGCCGGGCGAGCGTCGCGCGGGCGATCCCGGACTCGGACTCCCGCCACAGCCAGTCGCGCAGCAGCTCGAGGTCGAGCTCGGCGGTGCGGGGCCGCCCTTTCTCCTCCGCGTGGGTGACGAGACGCGCGAGGTCGGAGCGGTAGCCCTTCGCCGTGGCGGGCGAGAGAGAGCGCTCGTCGAGGACATAGCGGAGGAAGTGCTCGATCGAGTCGGCGAGCGTCTCGCCGGTCATGATCCGTCCGGCATCCGCGACCAGAGGTCGATGCGCCCCTGCTCGTCGAGCCCCTCGAGCCGCTCGATCAGGTCTGTGCCGAACCGAGTCGCGATCGGGGCCGGCGCCGTCGGCACGAACGAGGCGGCCACCGTCTCCGGGTGGACGTGGACGAGCGAGAGGCTCTGCGCCCCGTCGATGCCGGCGAGCTCCCGCTCGGGCGCCCCGAGGTCCATCGTGTAACTGGTGGCGCCGGCGACGAACACGGGCACGCCCGCGAAGGCCGCGGCAGTGGGGTAGTGCAGGTGCCCGCCGAGGATCGCGCGGACGTCGGTGCCGCGCACCACCTCCTCGAGCCGGTCGATCCCCCGCAGCTCGAGCACGGTCATCGCGCCGAGCGGTGTGGGCAGCGGAGGGTGGTGCAGGGCGAGGATCGTCCCGAGCGGCGCCGGCGCGGCGAGTTCGTCCTTCAGCCAGGCCAGCTGGGCGTCGGTGAGATCGCCGTGGTGGAAGCCGGGCACCGCGCTGTCGAGCGCGATGAGCCGGAGCCCGCCGAGGTCGACGACCTGGTCCACGGGTCCCGCGCCCGCCGGGTCCTGGTCGAGGAGCACCCGCCGGAAGGCTCCGCGCTCGTCGTGGTTGCCCATCACCCAGACGATCGGGCAGCCGAACCTCTCGCCCACCGGATCGAGCTGCGCGCGCACGCGCCGGTAGGCGTCCTCCTCGCCGCGGTCCGCGACGTCCCCGGTGACCACGATCGCGTCCAGGCGCCCGCCGCGCTCCGCGAGCCGGCCGACCGCCTGCGCGAGCCGGGCGACCGTGTCGACCTTCCCGTAGAGCGGAGCCCCGTCGGCCAGCAGGTGCGTGTCGCTCAGGTGCGCGATGACCCTGTCGGCCGCGCGGAAGTGCCCGAGCTGCGGGCGCTCCCCGCCGTGTCCTGCTGCCGTGGCGTCCATGCCGCTCCCCTCGCCGATGCCCCCTCAGCGTAGGGCGGACCGCCGACAGCGCCGCGGCGGCGGGGCCGCTCATCCGGGTGACCGCTCCCAGTCCCCGTCCTCGGAGCGGTGGACGCGTCCGTCGGCGAGGAGCGCACCCAGAGCCGACAGCGCCGAATCGAGCGATTCACCGGCGAGCCGGGCGACGGTTGCGGCGTCACAGCCTCCTTCGGAATCGACGACGGCCAGGACTCGCGTCTCAGCCGCGGTCAGCGCTCGGCGCGTTCCGTCCTCGTCACCGACTCCGAGCAGTTCGAACACGTCCGGCGGCGAGGTGACACAGGTCGCCGCGTATTCGCGGAGGAGCCGGTGGCAGCCGGCGGAGGAGGCACTGGTCACCGGGCCCGGGACCGCGCCGAGGGGGCGGCCCAGGGCGGCCGCGTGGCCGGCGGTGTTGAGGGAGCCGGAGCGGGCGCCGGCCTCGACGACGACGGTGCCGGCGGTCGAGGCGGCGATGAGGCGGTTGCGCTGACAAAACGGCCGTTGTATGCGTCGGCGCGTCGTCCAGCTCCGTCCTCTATTACTGTGAGCCCATGCTGCCGCTCGTCATCGACGTGAACGTGTTCGACTCTGCGCTTGACGTGTGGCTTCTTGTAGCCACTCTCTTCGCCGCCGTGGCCACCGCTGTCTCAGCCGTTGTCATCGCAGTTCAAGCGCTGGACACGAGGAAATCCGCGAGGGCATCCCTCGCCGCCGTCGAGCTTTCCCAACAAGCCCTGGCCCAGGCCGAGAGGGCTCGACTCGACGCGAGTACGCCTCGAACCTACCTCAGCGTGCCACCGCGGCTCAGTTACCAGCTTGCCGAGATTGTAGATGGCCAGAGGATTGATAGCGACAACACGGACGAGTTCCGAGAAAAGCGGGATGACGAACGAACGCTATCTTTCGATTGCGTGATAGAAGCCCGGAATGATGGACCGGGAAGCGCGCGCCTTGAATTTTCGAGCGTCGTACGAGACTACACGCATGGTGGTTCTCCACTACACCAAGTTCTTCTTTCCCCCGGAGAGGCCATTCAAATTGGCGTCCCGATGACTCTTTCATTTTCAGAATGGATCAGTATGTATGAGGACACAGCGACTCAGGAGACGCGGGATAAGCTGAAATTCCGAGCTACTTACACAGGACCTGGCGACACTGACGTCGATGTTGTGCATGTAGTAGAAACGAAAGGCTCCATTGTCAAGCCGGAGGGTATAAGTGCATCAATCTGGCTCTTTGACCCTTCTGGAATTACCGTAAACCTTCTGCCTTCTACTCGTCAGTACTGGTATTCACGTCAAGGTCTGCAGCGTATGGCGCCAGTGCTGGCCAATCACGGCACAACTAAAGAAACAAAAGAGAAGAGGCGACGAGGGGAAGTGGCTGATCAGCTTACTCAGAAGGTGACTAGTCACTCGGCGGAGTGAGCACCCTGCTTGCGCGCCATGGCCGCACGAAGCTCGATCAGCTCAGCCTCCTGCTCCGCGATCTTCTCGTCCCTCTTGGAGAGCGTGCCGTTCGTCTGAGCGCGGACTTCCTCAATCTTCTCGCCCTGCTTGCCTATAGCGACCGAGAGCCCTCCTGCCGCTGCCGCCATGATGAGCACCGTGACGACGAGGTTGATGAACGTGGCGGAAGCGTCGGGCCGCTCTCGCAGGATGACCACAGCGCCCACCATCCCCACGACGGCGATGGTGCCGAACATGACGAGGCTGATGTTCTTGTTCATGAGGGTCGTTCCTTCTTATAAAGCGCCTGCACCTGCTGCGGCGTGAGTGCGGTGTCCCAGACGCGGAGTCTGGCGATGGACCCGATGACGAAGTTGCCGGGACCGTTGGTCAGCTCGACCGCGCCGACCGTGAAGTCGCACGGAGTCCCGTTGAGTCCGTCGAGGAAGCGGTACGGGTTCTTCGCGTAGGTCTGGTTGAGCGGGTCAGTGTAGGAGGGGTACGAGACCGCAGAACCATCGAGGTACGAGACGGCATCGGTTCCGTCATATGTGCCGACGTGAAGCTGCCACACCCCGCGCTTGAAGGTCTGGCCTGAGGCGCTGTAGTCCCGCGAGAACGGATAGCCAGGGGTCGGCCTACCAGTCTTCGAGACGTGGAAGTTGCTGCGCTCATCGCCGCCGTAGGTGTTCAGGTCGTAGAACAGCCCGTAGGAGCGGCGAGGGTCAATAGCGTCCTCCTGCCAGCACCCTCCGACGAAACCAGCATTCGTGTCGCTGTGCTTCAGCCAGGCTGCGACCGTGACGGCCTTGCCGCGTGCACCGATGTTCAGTCGGCCCACGGCGCTCTTGTCGAGGCGGAGGAACGCGCTGCCGTCGAGGGCGATTCCTGCGGCAGTTCCAAAGGGTGAGCCCGTCACGACGGCTCGCGTGCTCCCCGCCTGCTCCAGCGGAAGGTCTCCAGTTGTGGTCTTGAAGGGCTCAGCGCTGAAATCCCACTGAGCGAGAGGAGTCGGGACGCCGACCTTCTGACGTAGGGCGGAGAACGGCACGAGCTTGCCGCCAATTCGCACCTTCAGAGACTTGGCAATGAACTTGGTCATGCGACGCTCACGGTCCCCGGGTAGTAGCTCGCCCATGTGGCCTTGATCTTGGCGCGGTCGTCGGACGAGAGTCGGCGCGGGAACACGGCAACGGCTGCGACGTCGACTGCGGTGAAGGTCGTGAGCCCGCCGTTGGCCGCGAGCCGGAGCCCGGTCTGGCCTCCAGAGCCTGCGGCTCCCCGCACCTCGTCAGCGTCCACAGCAAGAGTGGACTGTCCACCGTCCGTCACCGACTCGGCCATGAAGATGTGCCAGGCGGTGTCAGGGCCAAGGGTGTGCGAGAGGGTCGATCCGTTGGTCATCGACAGCTTGCCGGTCGAGGTGGTGGCGATGTTGCACGAACCGCTGGTCCCTCCGATGATGACCCGCGAGGATGCGGGCGTGCGGAAGCGGGCGAGCACGAGCTTGGTGTAGGGCTGACCCTGAGTCGCGATGGCGGCATCCGAGCGGGCCGCTGTGCCGTCGTACTGGACGTACTTCAGGCCGGAGCCAGCGACCCTGAGCTTCGGAGTGCCGGTGTGCGTGAAGTTCGGCGCGGTCGTGAGGCGGTTCTTCCAGGCCGCTGCGTCGGAGCCGTCTGCGCCGGTCAGGTCGTAGGCCTCCCAGCGGTGGCTGAAGTCGGTCGGCATGGTATCGACGGCGGGGCCAGGAACGGCGGTCGCTGAGGTATCAGCCCAAAGGTCACCGTCAACCATGAGGTTGGGTGCCACGCTGCCCTGCCAGAGCACAGCTCCGGCGACCACGGGTCGGATGGCATTGGCGTTGGTGCCGTGATCGAAGACGACGATGCCACCGCCCGCGGAACCTGAGGTGGGAACACTTTCGAGACCCTTGTTGAGAAGGTCCGAGAAGCGTCCATCAGGAGCCACAAGGTCATCCTCGGTGTAGTGATAGAGGCCGCCGCGTGCCCAGTCGTAGTAGCCCATTAGCTTTGTTCACCTTCTGCTAGTTCATCTCGAAGAGTGACCTGCATCTCATCACTACCGATACTGAAATCAACGGACGCTACAACCTTAGCCAAGTTCGTGCTGTCCATGAATGTGATTGACGCAATGTTCCCGGGGGCGACTGAGTAATCCGAGATAGCCGAATACTCAACATCTCGCCCGCGAGTGCGAACGAAGCGAAGAAGGCTGGCCGCTGCACCTGGACCGGGATAAGGAGAATCACGACGATAGACGCGCGGACGAGTCGGGTTCGCTACATCCTTCGCGTAGTCCACGCGAGTCTGGGAGTTGCCGTCTGCGTCATCCCACTCATAAATCACGATCACCGCGTCACCCCACGAGGTTGCACGGGACGTGGAGCGAGTAAGCGTCTTGGCCAGTGCTGCCGCCCACTCGTGCCGGATGCCCCGCACGGGACCTCGGCGGAGTTGGAAGAAGCCCTGCTCATCTGCCCACAGGCGCGCACCTGCCTGCTCGACAAGCGTCCGGAGGTAGTCCCATGCGGTGACTCCCGGCTTCCACTCAGAGGCTTCCGCATCGACGTTCGGGAACTGCTCACTCGTCGTCAGCACGTAACCGCCGAACGTTGCCGTCAGAACGTCCTGAACAACCTGCGCCAGAGGCACCGCGCCGGGGTGGTAGACGCTGGTACCGGAAGCGGCGTCCTGCATGAGCATCACCTCAGCGGAGGCAAGCTCCAGCACAACCTCGTCGCGTGCGAAATCCTCCATCACGCTGAGGAGGACGAGGCGGACGGTCAGGCTGATTGGAGACGGCGACGGCAGGCCGTTCCATCCTGAGGCGAAGGCGGCGGACACGTCTTGGAGCGTCGAACTGCGTCCCGGGAAGTCACGGCTGACGGAGGCGAACCCGCCGCTGCCTGCATACCTGCCGGTGAAGGCTGCGAGCGGGAGCCGACCATCGTGCTCACGAGTGAGGGTCAGGTCGATGCGGGTCAGCACGCGCGGGTCGAGCGCATCCATCAGCTCGTACGAGGGCGTGGGCACGGTGAGGGTTGCCTGCATGTAGGGAGCGCGCTTCTCGTCCATCGAGAAGCTGCCGGACTTGACGTCAAGTTCGCCAATCAAGATGTCGCCCTGGTAGACCTCCGCGCTGGCCGAGTGCGTCGAAATCACGCGGACACCTCCAGGACATCGACTTCGAGGACCCAGGAGCGGAGCGACCGCGGGTCGAGGTAGAGGAGTACCTCACCCGTGACGACATAGTTCAGGGTGAGCGCGCCGGGCTCATCTACGCGGATGCGGCCCGCCGTGCGGTGCAGAAGCTCGGCCTGCTGACCGGCCTCACGAGACGCCAGCACGTAGCGGAGCCGACCCTTTCGCGGAAGCGGGGAGCGCACGGTGATGTCGGGCGGTCCGCCTCCGAGAAGCTGGTGCACAACCGTCCTGCTCTCCGACGAGAGCGAGATGGATGACGCATCGAGGACCTGTACCGGCGCGGAGAAGCCGCCCGAATGACTAATAGAAACCATCAGTAGACCTGCTGTCCGATCTTCGTGATGACGTTCGCCTCGACGTTGATGCGCCGCGTCCCGAACTGCGCGATGGCCCGCTCTACCGGCGACATGTCGGGCGTAGGAATGATGACCTTCGGACCGGACACGGAGTCCGGAATCTCCTTTTGAAGCTCCGCGTTGTAGTTCGCTCCGCCCGTTCGACCGAGCGTCCCCCACACCGCGGCAGTCGCCTGCTGCTGGTCGAGAGGAGCCTTCACGTAGGCGTCGATGAGCGGCGCTGCGTCAGCACCCATCTGCACCAGATAGTTGTAGGCGTCGTCCGAGATGGTGCCGTGCAGGGAGGACATGTTGGCTCGGTAGCTGTTCATCGCCTCGACTCGCGCGCTGAGGGCTGCGGTGTAGGCGGCGAGGTCAATCGCGCCGGTCTCGGCGTTCTGGTAGGTCTCCCACGACTCCCCGACGTCAGCAAGCTCTCCCTGAATCGAGTCGGCGTACTCGGCGGTGCGCTCCGACTTGGCCACCAGCTCATCGGCGCCCGACTCCAGGTAGAGCCGCTCGTTTTCCTTTGCTTCCTCGACGGCGGAGCGAACCTCTTCCAGCTTCTTGACGCTGGTCTTAGCCCAAAGCGAACGCTGAGCAAGGTTGCCATCGAGCTTCGAGGTGTCCTCTCCAGCCGCTGCGGCCATCGCGTCGTACTGCGCGATGATGTCCTTCGCCGCGTTGATCTGCCGGTCGATAGCCTCTTCGTTCCCGGTGAAAGCCTTCGTCAGGTCTTCGACGGAAACACCGGTCTTGTCCGCTCGCTCCAGGATGTCGGCAAGGGTCCCGGCAACGTCATCGCCTTCGGTAGCCATCTTGCGGAGAGAGTCTGCAACCTGCTCGAAGGACAGCTCACCCTGGCCTCCGGCCTCAATGAACTTGTCGGTCAGCTCACCGACGCGAGCCTTGTACTCCTCGGTCTCCTCTCCCCCTGCCTCCAGGGCTGAGAGAACCAGACCGATTCCCGCCGCTGCGGCGACACCGGCGATAAGACCTGCCGGACCGAAGCCAGCGAAGGCGTTGGCCGCTACCTCCTGGAAGGCGTCTCCGATGGACTCAGCCGAGCCGTCGAAGCTCGCTGCGGCTTCCTTCGCGGTAGAGGCCGCTTCGTCGCCCACCTCACGGATTCCGTCCGAAGCCTCCGCAGAGCCGCGCTTGACCTCATCCCCGAGAGAGCTGCCAGCGCTCTTGCTCTCGCGCTTCACACCATCCGCTAGGTCCTTGAAGCTGCCTTCGAGCTTCTCGACCGCACGCTCGCTGTCCTTCGTGCCGTCCTTCACGCCGTCGCTGAGGCCGTCACCGATCTTCCGACCGGTGCGGTCGGCGTCTCGTGCGCTGTCGTCAATGGCGTCGGTCAGCTTGTCCACGGAGCGCTCAGCCTCGCGGGTGCCGTACTGCACGCCGTCAGAGAGGCCGTCACCGATCTTCGAGCCGGACTTGTCAGCGTCTCGGGTGAGATCGTTCAAGCTGTCAGCGGTCTCGGAAAGCGCCTTATCGACGTCCTTGACCCCGCGCTGAAAGTCTCGCGTGTTAGCGAGAATGTCGATGGAAATGCCCTTAGCCATGGCTTAGCCCTTTCCCTCGATAGCGTCGTGCATAGTCTTGACCACTGTCTGCACCCAAAGTGCGGCGAATCGCGGAATCACCTTTTGAGCGGCGGGGTAGACTACATAGCCCTTGCGGCGCTGCGGCCTGAGCTGCGCTCTCGTCCGGCGTGTAACCGGGAAGCGGTTACCCTTCGAGCTGGTGCGCTCATAGGTGTTCTTCTGCTGCCTATTCGCACCGAACTCGACCGCCGCATAACCCTCGCTCGGCTTCAGTCCTCCGCTCAGAGCACGACCGACAGAGGCTGAAGCCAGTCGGACGTTCTGGTTGGAGACGGAGACTCGTGCAGTGTCTACGAGAACTCGATGTTCGAGCCGGGTCTCTGCCCGCTCTGTTAGCGCCTTCTGCCACTCCGGAGTGGCAATGGCCTTCGTCGCTTTGCGAATGTTCGCCTGCACAGCCTTCTCGGCGCGGCGGACTCCCAGGAGTGCGGCTTGCAACTCCCGGGAGCCTCCAACGTCGAGCCGGAACACCTGACTACGAAGTGACCGCGGTGATGGCGGTCGGCTTGCCCTGCACGCCCAGGGTGACGGAAGCCGCTGCCGCTGCGCCGACTGCACCGCCGATGGAGCCCGGGACGAGGATGACGTCCGCCTTGAAGCCGGGACCGCCGTTGATGGGAAGGAACTGGACGTTCTTGGTCACGCCATCGTTCTCGAACAGGAGGCGGGAGAGCGAAGTGGCCGCACTCCAGTCCTGGGCGTAGTCGATGGTCACGGCCCAGGTGGTCGTGCCGGGCATCGTGAAGGAAGCGTCCGGCGTGCCGCCCTGCCAGGTGACGCTGGAGGTGGAGGGGGTGAAGGTGACGCCGGAGACGGACTTCTCGAAGTTGTCCGCGGCGATCTTCAGCACGAGGTTGCGGAGCACAAACGGGGTAGCGGCGATGTTGGCCATGGGAATCAGTCCTTCTTCGTGATGATGAAAAGTGAGATGTCGTAGCCCAGGTAGTCGCCGGAGATGACCTTCTGTGCCTCGGTCCAATCGACCCCGTTGAGTGAGTCGAGCGCCGTGGTGAGTTCGAGCACTGCGTCATCGAGGTCGTCCTCAGCACGAGCCGTGTCCGCGTGGGGCGTGAGGACGGTCAGGATGAAGGACGTCTGAAGCGAGCCGATGGGCGAGGCCGGGAGCTTCGAGATTCGCTCCTGCTTCAGGAGGACGGTGCTGTTGGTGATGACTCCGGGGTCCCGCTGCTCGGGGATGATGACCCAGCCCTTGGGCAGTAGCGGCTTCAGAATCTCGGAGAGCTGCGCGCGCACGGTGCTCATGTCGCGACCGGCCTTCCTCGGAGCGGACGGAGGAGCCGCTTGACGCTCCAATCCATGGGGAAGACGGTGACCGCGAAGCCCTCTCCGCCGATCTGGGACTGACCGTTCGACTTGACCGACTGCCAGAGCGCCCGTGCCTGGACAAGCTGCGCCTGCCGGTAGCGAGTAGGGACCGTTCCGGAGTAGGCGGGAGCGAACTCCTCGCACTGCTCTCGGGCGGCCTCGAGAACTGTGTAGAGCTGCACGTCATCGAGAGGAGCGTCGGCCCACTCAGAGGCCCGTGCGGAGGCCAGGGAGTGCCAGCCGGACCGCTGCTCCACGACGACTGGAACAGCGCTAAGAGTCAGCCTGGGGCCGGTCTGAGACACGAGGACGGGAACAATGCGCCAGACTCCGGGAGCGGTCAGCACGGTCTCCTCCGGCCACTCCAGCGTCAAGCTGTCCTGGTCAACCGAGACGACAAAGCCGGAGGTGGAAACCGGGGCGTAGGTCGGGTCTAGGAGGGTGACCTCGATGCCGGTGTACGGCTCCAGGTCGAGCTGCTCACCGTCCCGCTCAGGAGCGAGCACGAGCACCTCGGCGGGGATGTCATTGACTGAGTAGTGCATCGTGCTCGCTCCTTTCCGGGTCGGTGGTGCGGGGCCGGCTAGGCGTTGTTGGTGACGAGCTGGAGCGCGCCCGGGAGGTCGATCTTCACGCCGATGTAGCCGTGAACGGCCTCGTCGTAGCCACCCTTGGCGATGTCCACCGCACTGACCCGGATGGGCGAGCCACCCAGCTCCAGGGCAGTCGCGGCCTGCTTGGCCCCCACGAGAGCCTGACCAGCCGCGAGGCCGGTGTGGCTGACCACCTTGAAGCTGTCGATCTGCCCCTCCTCCAGACCCATGGCCTGCGACAGGAACTTCAGGCCCGCCTGCTCCGGGGTCCAGAGGATGGACTCGTAGACGTCCGGCGCGACAAGCGCGAAGCTCGGGGTGGCGTCGGCGGCGATCACGCGGAGGGCACCGCGGACGAGCTTGGCGATGCCCGGGTTGACGGTGGCGGGGACACCAGTGCCGACAGCGGCGGTGGTCGAGGCGGCGAGGAGCTGCGCGAGGGTGTAGGCGTCAGACTTCTGCGCGTACGAATCGACCATGGCCCGGGTGAGCGAAGCGATGAACTCCGCGTTCTCGGCGGTCGGGAAGTCGTAGTACTCGCGGGCGATGTCCCACGCTCCCGCGAAGCGCTGCGCGGTGCCGGTGTAAGGGGTGACCGTGGGAACGTTGCTCGGGAGTTCGGTCTTGTTTCCGGTCCAGGTGCCGACCTCGGGCTTCTGGTTCCACCTCCAGCCCGTGTACTTCAGGCCGGTCAGAGTGCCGGAGCTGATGAGCGGGATGACCTTGCGGGCGAATCCGCGGCCAGCCCAAAGCTCACCCTGGAAGGCGGGCTGCGTGACGGTGACGCCGGGGGCACCGGCGCTGTCGTACTTCACATCGGAGAGCGCCGCCATGAGCGTCGGGTCGGGGCTGTTCTTGGCGGCGACGATGGCAGCGAAGAGCGTGTTGGCGTCGATCTTCTCGGCGGGCTTGAGAGCACCAGCCTGGAGGGTGCTCGGGACGGTAGCGGACATGTTGTCCTCCTCGTTCTCCGGAGCGTCGTCCGGCTTGGGTTCGGTCAGTTCGATGACCTCGGTGATGGTGGTCTTGTCGCCGTCGATGACGGTCTTGCGAGTGCCCTTGCGGATGAACGTCTTGCCATCGGCGTCGGTGTACTCGTCCGAGAACTTCTCCTCGGTGGTCACGGGCTCTCCGCCCACGTCAGCCGCCATGAGCGCGGCGCTCGGGAACGCACCCTCGGTGACGAAGGCGGCACCGAAGAGGACTCCGGAGACGGCCACACCGGCACGCAGGACGATGTTCTTGACCTCCGCGGAGAGCTTCGACCGGGAGCCGTCCGCAATCTCCGCGAGGAGCGTGTCGCCCTCCGGGTTCTTGCCCACGGAGAAGCTGGCCACGATGCCGGAGTCGGTCTCGACGGCGGACAGGAACCGACCGACCGGAGACTCGGAGTCGTGCTGGACGTTGGCGTTCAGGACCTCCACGTCCTCGGGGATCGTGATGGCCCCCTTGGCGATGCTGAACTTGCCAAGGTTGGTCGTGCCGACCTCACCGAAGGGCAGGAGGAGACCCGAGACGACACGGGCCTCAGCGTTGGCCTTCAGCGTTCCGGCCTCGATCTTTGCGATAGTCATTAGTCGTCCTTCGGGGTGCCGGTGGAGAGCGTGGAGGTGCTGAACTCGAATGCCACGTGCTGGCCGCGGGGCACAACGTCATCGAGCGAAAGCCGAGCCTCGATGGGCTCGGTCCAGGCGCTGAGGCGATCCGTGAGCGCCGCCTGTTCGCTCTGCTGAGTCGCATAGGTCAAGGAGGCCTGAGCCTGTGAGGCGTCGATCTGCGAGGCCGGGAGACCCAGGACGCCAGCGATGTCCAGTCGGGACTGATTGCGGCCCGACACGAAGAGGTCCGCCGCCTTCTCGCCGTGCGTCTTCAGCTCGATGGTGCTCGGCGTGTAGATGACTGCACCGTCCGGATTCTGGCGAGCCTTGATGATGTCCTTGACGTAGGCCTCCGCCTCCTTCTGATCCATGCCCTCCTCGGACAGGTCATGAAGCTCCATCATGGGAATAGGACTACGGACACGAGAGGCCCACGTCTTCTCCAGATTCCGAGCACTGCGGATGGACTCAGCGGAGTCCGCCAGAAGAGAGCTGCCGTCTCCAGGAATGAGGATGACGCTCTTGGCATCCTTCACGACCTCACCGTGAACAAGAATGTTCCCGTCCTGGTCGGTGTCCCATTCGTCCATCGGCACGCGCACAGCATCGAGCAGAAGGCCGTCAGCACCTCGCTCGGTAGCCCAAAGGCTCCAGCCATAGAAGAGGAGGTCGTCAATGGTCGCTGCCATCCGGTGCCACGGAGAGACACCAGAAGTGGAGTTCGACCGGTAGAGCCACGTCGGCTGAGTCGAGACGAGGTTGCCGCTGGAGTCGAGTGCACGGAGCGGGCGTCCCGCGATCTTCGAGATGAGGAGCCGACGAGCTGCGGCCACCGCGGGAATCGACATCGCCATTGCCCGGGTGACGGGAAGGTCGCCGTTGACCGGACCAATCAGCTCCGAGAAGGCAACCTGCTCCAGGTGGGTCGAGTCTGCCCAGGGCGAGAGAATCGGCTTCGGAGAAGCAACAACAGAGCTGATGCTGTCGCGCTTGAATGCCGATAGAAGTCCCACACGGAAAGACTAAGGGGCAGTTACTTACTTACGCGGACTTCCGCAAGAAATGACCGTAGGCATTCCTGGAAACTCTCTGGTTCGGATGCGTAAGAAGTTCGTGCTGGCAGGCTTCCCTATAGGCCCACAGCTCCTGAGAGCGCATAAAGAAGCGCGAGTAGAGCGGGCAGTGAGGGCACCAGACCACAATCGTCTCAGAGCTTCTGTCGAGCTTGGCCATGGTTATCCTCCGACAACAATCATCTTGCGAACCGGTCCTGTGGGCAGAGTGTCGTACTGACGAAGTGCCATGGCCACGCCTTCTAGCGCGATGATGTCGTTCTCAGGCGAGTCGCCTCGGGAGAACGCCCACTTGCCCCGGTCACCGATGGTCCGCTTGCCAGTGACTCTCACGGCGGAATCAAGAACGTCGTCCTTGTAGTGCACAAGGTTCTTGTTCTCGACCTCCTTGGCGAGGAGCGCTGCGGCAGTCGTGATGTTGTGCAGCGTCTGAACAAGAATCTTGGGCTTGGGTCGCATGCGGAGCATGGCTTCGGTCTCGACTGTGATCGGTCCCTGCGAGTCCACAGCGGTGCCCATCTTCGTCGCTAGGTAGTTCGCCTTCACTGAACCTCCGAGCCAGCTCACGCCGGGGCGGTGCTCTCGCACTGCGACATGTGCGACGCCGTTCACGCGCCATGCGAGGCACACGGCGGCATACGTCTGGTTCGGGTGCACGACCGCCGCCATGGCGAAGCGCTTCGGTATGGCGGCTTCCTCGTCAGTCCCGAGTGCGGTCCAGGTGTCATAGTCGAGTGCGCCAGCGGCAGAGCCAATGTCCCCGAAGATGCTCAGATATTCTTCCTTGAACTGCGAGAGCTTCAGCTTCTCGAAGCGCTGCTCGATCTTGTCCAGCGAGGTGAGGTAGCCGATGCCGGGGTGAGCTGCCTGCACGAGCGGCTTCGCCTTATCCCAGCTCTTCTCGCCGTTCTCGTCCTGAAGGTCCTCGTCACGGGTCGTCTCAGGCGCTGCGTATTCGAGAATGCCCGCACCCCGCCTGCCAGCGCGTCCGGCCTCCAGCGCCTCGTACAGAGCCTGTCCGGCGCGGAATTTACCCGCGGTGCCCGCCAGGATGATTTGACCATCCTCACGAGTGTCCATCGTGGCGAGGGCTCCTCCGAGCACGTCCTCCCCCATAGCCTCCGTTGCCTCTCCCGCCTCATCCAAAACGATGAGGTCGTACGCCGCGGAGCGGAATGCCTGACCGTCAGGACCAAGAATCGAGAGCGTCGAACCATTCGAGAAGGTAAGGCGCTCAGAACCACCAGCTCGATAGATTTTGATGGGACTTGCCTTCGGGTCCGGGTACACCCGCTCCAGCGGCTTGATGAGCCCGTCCCTGAACCTCTCCCGCGCCTTGGTGCCGGTGGTCAGCATCGAGTAGGCAACCTGATAGTCCGGGATGGTCATGCACCGGCCCAGCGCTACAGCCAGGAGCGAGGTCGTCTTGGCGGACCGGCGCGGAAGCAGGATGCCGATGAAGCTGGAGTCGAGGTTGTTGCACGTGTCCGCGAGCCGGAGCATCTGCGGGTAGGGCTCAGTGAAGCCCCTAATGGTCCCCATGCCGCTCAGACGCAGACCCTCCAGGAAGGCTGCTCGACCCTCGGGAGAATCGCTCAGAGAGGACTGGAACAGGGGTGTAATCCCGCTGTCTCGCGTCTCGTCCCACTGCGATCCGGAGAGGAATAGGGAAGTTTCGCTGACGGCAGGCGAGGGTCCAGCGACGACCTCAGAAAAGTTTGACATGAAGTCTTGTCTCACCAATTTCCATGTCGAATGTGACTCTTCTTCTTCGCTGCGTTCGTGATCGCTGCGCCTCGCCTGCCACCGTCGCTGGTGTTGCACTTCACGTGCGCTGGTCCCACGTTCGAGAGCACCGGCTTACCTCCGTACTCAGCACCAACGATGTGGCCAACCTGCCACTTGTCCGAGCGAAGCACTGGCCTCCCGCACCCGTTCACGCACAGGCGCGGGAGCGAGGGAGCGATCATTGCCCTGAGCTTGGGTGAGTGCTTGCTCCACTGCTGCGCTGCGTGGTGCCTGCTCACGGGCCGCTGACGAGGCTGTCGAAGGGGAGAGCGGGCAGTCCTCCTGCCTTCCTCTCTTCATTGATGAGCACCTGGCAGTAGTCGAGAAGAGTCTGCACGTGCTCGTCGTACTCATCCCGAAGAGTGCCCAGGTAGTCCTGGTCCACGTAGTCAGAGTCCGCCTCTTCGAGAAGGCGGATCGTCTGCTTGGTGAGAGCGACAGAAGAGATGAGAAGGGCAAGCTGATTCGTCATGCTTCAATCTTAACTGATTAGAGGCCCCTACACCATGGTCGGTATGAGGGCCTCTAATTCATGTTTTAAGTTGTGAGTTGCTACTCCGCGTACTACTCGAAGAAGGACAGAAGCTCTTCCTCGATCGACTGGAGTTCGATCACCAGCCAGGGAGGCACGTCCATTCCTCCGACCTTCAGCACCTTGATCTGGAGGCGCAGTCCCTTGCCTCGGGCGACGAGCGTCAGGACATCCGAGTCTGCATCCGCATTGAAGGCGTCGAGCACACTCTTCTTCTCGGAGGCTTCGTCTACGGTCGCGCTGATCTGCTGGGGCGTGGTCGTCATGATAATTCTTCTTTCGTCAGAGTTGCTGTGGTTCAGGACAGGAGGAGGGAGAACAGGTCAGTGGAGTTCGGGTCCACCGGGTAGTGCACGCTCTTCGCACGCGCGTAGTCGGCATCGGTGGGCTTGCGGATGGCACGGAGCTTCTGAAGGTTCGAGATGTCTCGACCCACTGATGCGAGGTCCGTGACATGCGTGTGGTCCTGAACCTTCAAGAGGTCGAAGAGGTATGCACGGAAGATGATCTGAGCCGGGCTTGCCTGCTTCTCGCTCGGTGATCCCAGCGCGCTCAGAAGTTCGGCCTCGGTCATGCCGCACTCTCCTCAAGCAGGTGCGAGAAGTCAGGGGTAGATGTAGCGGATACACCCTTGAACGCCTCGTAGCGGGGGTCGTGACGCTCGATCCTGACCCTTGCACTGCGAGCACTCACGTTCTGCCCGTAGGTCCGGAGATTGGCGCGGAGCGCTTCCTCCCGGGTGGCGGCGTACTGCTCAGCACGAGCCTTACGCTTCCTCAGTCGAGCTACCTCATTGGCGAGCTGGCGATGAGTCATGGCCTTGACCTCGGTCTCCGCGTGCTCGTCCAGGACGACAATCGCGGCATCGAGCTTTCGGCGGAGCTGACTCACTGTGAACGTGAGCAAGGTCTCGAAGGTAGGTCCCTTCAAGTCCGGCCTAGTGACCTTAAGTGCCTCATCGAGCTTGCTCTTGGTGAGGTTGGCCAGTGCTCGCTTCTCGGCGTCTCTTGCCGGACCGAGGTGACGGCGATGTGCCCGCTTCAAGTCCCTGTAATCACGACCGTCGATTTCTTTGTCTGCACCCACGTGCTTGTCCTTCGCTTGATGCTGAAGGGCGTGGAGAGCTGCGCTCCGACTCTCCGGGGGACACCGGGTTACAGAATCTACAGAGAGACCCTGAGTCAGAGCACGACTAATAACGCCTGCCTCCATGAGACAAACGTCTAGCTGCTCTCCACACCCCTGCAGAAGTGTGAACTCTTGCCCAAGGAGATAAGGGCTCGTCAGCCGGGCTGTCTTCACCGGCACTGCATCTACGACTTTCGAGCCAGCACTGAGAGGCTGGGGTATCGGAGAGCGTCAACTTCCGCATGAGCAGACTAGAGGAAGTCAGCCGTGAATGCAAGATGCCCCCGGCTCTGTCTACTTGGTGACGAATCAAGGAGAGCCGGGGGCGGTGCGTAGATGCGGGACTACCGTACCACGGATAACGGTCCCGCGTTATCGATGCTACTCAGATTCTACTTCTGAGTCGTCGTTGAGGCTGGTCGCTACGAGGTGCTCCACCTTCACTCGGTTGGATGCTCGACCCTTCTCTACCCGCACGCTGAGGAGCGTGCGCACCAGCTCTCGCTGCCGGTCGAGGTCGAGTGCGTCGAAGGCCGCTCCCATTTGGTTCGCACGCTCTGCCGCGTCAGCGATGCTGACCCAGCCCCGGGTGAAGAGACCAGCTCTGAGCTGAGCGAACGTGCCCGTTGCCGACGCCGCACGTGCCAGCTCCAGTGCCTTCTCTGCGGCCTCCCGCTGCCCCTTCAGAGCGATGAGCTGCGAGCGAGCAACGTCGGGCGGGATAAGACCTTCTGCGCGGTCCTGGAAGAGCTGAGCGACTGTGGCGCTGTTGCTGGCCAGCTTGCTGGCGAGTGCAGGGATGTCGCCGTTGGCCTCCTTGGTCGTGTCGCTCGGTGCGAAGAGGATGGCCTTCACTACCTCTGCTCGGACAACGGGGTCGAGTGACTTCTTCTGGATGCTGACGTGCTTCAGGTTGGTCCTGCACATGTACGCGCGCATGTAGACCAGCGGAGCGTCACAGATGGCGCATCGAGCCAGACCGCTGAGAAGGTGCTTCACGCCAGGGCCAGGGGTCGTCTTCCGTGTGGGGTCGCTCAGGAGCGCTCGAACCTCCTCGGCCAGCTCTGCACTCACGATGGGCTGCACGGCTTCTGAGCGGGTCGCCTGGCCCTTGTAGAGGGCGCTGCCCGTGTACACCTCGGACTGGAGGATGTACCGGACCCGCCTAGGGCTCCACGAGCGGCCAGGTGCAGGGTCGATGCCCTTGGTCACGAGGTCCTGTGAGAGGCTGCGGACGCTGACACCCTCCCTGAAGCGCTCGAAGAGGCTGCGCACGATGACGGCCTCAGCCTCGCGGATTTCCCGGCCGTTGGACTCATAGCCGAACCTGCGTCGGCCGGGGTTCGGCATGGCCTTCGAGGCCCTGTACTCGTTGGCACGGAGCTGACGCTCACCCTTCCGGCGCGTCTCGAAGCGAGCAATCGACGTGAGCATGGTGGCTCGAAACTCTCCATCTGCGGAGGTCAGGTCCAACTGCCCATCGACGGTCAGCACCGCAACGTTCGTCTCGGTGATTGCCAGGAGGTCCGGCAGGGAGCGAAGGAGGCGGTCCAGGTCCACAGCGAGCAGAACGTCGAAGCGGCCGTCCTTGGCCTCCCTCAGCATCCGTGCCCATGCTGTGCCTGCTCCACGAACCTTGGAGGCGCTCGTCTCGTTGTCCTGGTAGGTCTCGACCACGGTGTAGCCACGAGCCTCCGCCAGCTCTTTGCAACGCTCTAGCTGGCGGTCGATACCTTCGGCCCTGTCGAGGCTCTGGCGGGCGTAGATGGCTGCTGCGCGTTGGGTGCTCACGCATACAACCTACATAGTGCTGCAGGAATCGCCAGCGGGTGGGCGTGGTGCCCGGCGGGACCTCGGTCGCGACGCCGCAGCCGGGGGTGGCGATGATGCGGTGGAGGAGGTCGGCGTGGGCCGTCGGGTAGAGGCGGTCCGCTCCCCCGGCGAGGAACGCGACCGTGCGACCTCCCGAGCCGAGGGCGGCGCGGTGGGCGACCGCGTCGATCCCGAAGGCGCCGCCCGAGACGACCGAGACGCCGCGGGTCGCGACGCCCGCCGCGAGCTCGGCGGCCACGTGCTCGCCGTAGCCGGTCGCGGCGCGTGCGCCGACGAGGGCGAGGCGGTGCGGCGGAGCGAAGGCGGCGGGATCGCCGCGCAGCCAGAGCAGGAGCGGCGCGTGCGGCCCGAGGTCGTCGAGCGACTCGGGCCACTCGGGAGCCCCGGGAAGCAGCAGCCGGGCGCCGAGGCGCTCAGCGATCTCGAGACGGCGGAACAGGAGCCTGCGGTCCAGGCGCGGCCGCCAGCGGGTCAGCCCCGACTGCAGCGCGGCGACCTCGGAGTCGAGCAGCGCGCTCGCCGGGTCACCCTCCTCGGAGGGAGCGCGATGCGGAGGCGCGAGGATCTCCTCCGCGGAGGAGGACGACACGACGTGCGCGAACGCCTCCGCCGGCCCGACCCGCTCGATGAGGAGGGCTGCGACGGAGTCGCCGGGCTCGGTCAGCGAGTTCCAGGCGCATCGAGCGGCGGCGTCCACGAGCTCGCTCCGCGCGCCGTCCGACTCGCCCGTCCTCTCGGCAGCTGACCCCGGATCGGCTGCGCTGCTCGGCAGCAGTCGACGAACGGCGTCGAGCTCTGCGGCGTCGAAGAGCGCGTCGGGCCGGATCACGCGGCACCCCCGCGGAGGACGAGCGCGCGCGCGAGGTGGGCGGCACTCGGCCGGTCGGCTGCGTCGAGGTCGGCGAGCGTCCAGGCCAGCCGCAGGACCCGGTCGTAGCCGCGCATGGTCACCAGACCGCGCTCGAGGGCCCGGTCGAGCGTGCGGGACTCGGCGCTGGTCGGGCGCACCGCGTCCGAGCGCAGCCACGCGCCGGAGACCTCCGAGTTGAGCGTCCACGGAGTGGAGGCGAGGCGGGCGCCGGCCAGGGACCGAGCAGCAGCGACACGGGCGCGGGCCTCGGCCGTCGACATCCCCGGCGAGTCGCGGCGCGCCGCCAGCTGAGCCGCGCTGATGCGGCGGACGGTCAAGCGGATGTCGACGCGGTCCAGTAGCGGGCCGCTGAGCCGCGCCAGGTACCGGCGGCGGACCGCGGGGGCGCAGGTGCAGGTCTCACCGGGAATGCCGAAGCGGCCGCACGGGCACGGGTTCGCCGCGAGGACGAGCTGCACCCGGGCGGGGAACTCGGCGACGGCGTTCGCACGGTGGATGCGGATCACCCCGGACTCGAGCGGCTGGCGCAGCGCGTCCAGGGCCACCGAGGAGAACTCGGGGGCCTCGTCGAGGAACAGCACTCCGCGGGTGGCGCGGGCGACCGCGCCGGGACGGATGCGTCCGCTGCCGCCGCCGACTATCGCCGCGGACGAGGCGGAGTGGTGCGGACTCTCGAACGGCGGCCTGCGCACCAGCGCGCCACCGGTCGGCGCTCCGACGAGCGAGCGCATGCAGGTGGCCTCGAACGCGGCGGCGTCGTCGAGATCGGGGAGGATGCCCGGCAGGCGCGAGGCGAGCATCGTCTTCCCGGCGCCGGGAGGCCCGAGCAGGAACACGTGGTGCCCGCCCGCCGCCGCGACCACCATCGCCTCGGCCGCCTCCTCGTTCCCCACCACGTCGGAGAGGTCGAGGCGGGCCTCCGGCTCGGACACCGTCGCAGACGGCGGCGCGGCCTCGGGGAGCACCGGCACTTCCCACTCGGCTCCGTGCCAGACGGCGGCCGCCGCCAGCGAGGAGACCGCGATCACCTCGACGCCGTCGACCAGCTCCGCCTCGAGGCGGTCCTCGACGGGGACCATCACGCGGCGCCTGCCCTCGCGGGCGGCCGCGAGCACCGCGGGCAGCACGCCGGGGACGGAGCGCAGCCGGCCGTCCAGCCCGAGCTCCCCGATGTGGACGACCGCGGCGACCGACTCCGCATCGACCTCACGGAGCGACGCGAGCGCGGCCAGCCCGATGGCGAGATCGAAGGCGGAGCCGTGCTTGGGCATCGCGGCCGGCGAGAGGTTCACGGTGATCTTGTATTCGGCGATGGTGCTGCCGGAGTTGATCGCCGCCGAGCGCACCCGCTCCTTCGCCTGGGCGAGCGCGGCGTCGGGCAGGCCGATGATCACCATGCCGGGCGTGCCGTCGGCCGAGTGGGCCTCCACCCCGACCACGGCTCCCGCGAAGCCGACGAGACCGACCGCGGAGGTCCTCCCCAGGCCCATCAGGCCACCGCCCGCAGGTGCCGGATCTGCGACGGGACTCCCCCGGGAGCGACGATGCCGACCGCGTCGATCCGCAGATGCCGGGAGCGCTCGTGGTGCTCATCGGCCCAGGCGTAGGCGAGTCGGCGCAGGCGCTGCGCCTTGGCCCGCGTGATGGCCTCGACCGGCAGTCCGAAGCGCGTCGACGAGCGCGTCTTCACCTCCACCACGACCAGTGCCGACCCGTCGCGGGCCACGATGTCGAGCTCGCCCTCGCGGACCCTCCAGTTGCGGTCGAGGATCTCGAATCCGCTGTCTCTCAGGTGCGCCGCCGCGATCTCCTCGCCGCGCCGCCCCAGTTCGTCCTTGTCCATGCGTCCTCCTGCCGGAAGCGTGACTGAGCAGGCGGGCGCGCCGGGGTGGAGGGTGACGGTTCCGTGGAGAACGGGCCGGATCGACGGCTGTGGAGGGAGGCCGGGCACCGGCAGGACGGCGGACGGCGGCTGCTCGACCTGCACGTGGCGGGACCGGGGGTCTCGATACGCCGCCGGAGGCGGCTACTCGACCAGCAAGGAGTTCAGAGGCGGCTGCTCGACCGGCGAAGACGGGCGGCTACTCGACCAGCACCGGGGCCGGAGCCTGCGACGACAGAGCCCTACTCGTCGAGTGCGAGCTCCTTGGGGAGCTCGAACTCCTTGCGGGACAGCTCCTCGACGTTGACGTCCTTGAACGTCAGCACGCGCACCGACTTCACGAAGCGGTCGGAGCGGTAGACGTCCCAGACCCACACGTCGCGCATGGTCAGCTCGAAGTAGAAGTCGTGCTCGGTGTCGCGGCGGACCAGGTCGACCTCGTTCGCCAGGTAGAACCGGCGCTCGGTCTCGACGACGTACGAGAACTGCGAGACGACGTCGCGGTACTCCCGGTACAGTGCCAGCTCGACCTCGCGGTCGTAGTCCTCGAATTCGTCCTCATCCATCGTTGGACAATCCTACGCCGCGCCGACGGGCCCGGACGCCGGGACCGCCTCGTCGGCGCTCTCCCGCGACTTCGACAGCCAGGTCACCCGGTGCAGCGGGGACGGGCCTACCCGCTCGATCCCCGCCCAGTGCGCCGCGCTGCCGTAGCCCTTGTTGCTGTCCCAGGCGTAGTCGGCGAAGTCGTCGTGGTGGCGCACCATCTGGCCGTCCCGTCCCACCTTCGCGAGCACGGAGGCGGCGGACACGGCGGCGCAGTCGCGGTCGGCCTTCACGCGGGTGACGATCGTCAGCTCGGCCGCCCACCCGCCCAGCGCGGGCGTCAGCCAGTCGTGCGCGCCGTCGAGGAGGACGACGGCGGTGGCGAGGTCGACGCCCTGGTCGGCGAGGCGCTCGATGCCCCTGGACGCGGCGCGGCCGAGGCCGGCGATGATCCCGGTCTCGTCGATCTCGTCCGCGGAGGACTCGCCGATCGCCCAGGCCGAGACCCACTTCGCCACTCCCGGCAGCAGCGCTTCGCGGCGGGCGGGAGCGAGCATCTTGGAGTCGCGGAGTCCTTCGGGGAAGCGCCCGCAGCGCGTGCCGATCGACACGACGCCGACCGAGACCGGGCCGGCGATGGCGCCGCGGCCGACCTCGTCGCAGCCGATGACCGTCTCGTAGCCCTGCCGGAAGAGGCGCCTCTCCTGGGTCAGCGTCGGCTCGGCGACGACCACCTAGCCCTGCCCGCTCTGCGCGTCGTCCGAGCCCTCCTCGGAGGCCTCGGTGTCGACTCCGCGGAACACCGACGGGTAGTCATCGAGCCACGCCCACTGCTGCACGGGCCAGGTCACGAGGATCGCGCGACCCACGACGTTGTCGATCGGCACGAACCCGCCGCCCGGCTTGTCGGTGTTGTAGCGGGAGTCGGCGGAGTTGTAGCGGTTGTCGCCCATCACCCAGAGCGAGCCCTCGGGCACCACGACGTCGAACGGGGTGGCCGAGACGGCCTGCACCCCGTCGGGGAGCTTCACGTATGGCTCGTCAATCGGGTTGCCGTTGATCTCGACCTGGCCGAGCGGAGTGCAGCAGGTCACGTGGTCGCCGGGCAGGCCGATGACGCGCTTGATGAGGTGGTCGTTGCTGTCGGGGGCGGTGAGGCCGACGAGCGCGAGAGCCGAGTCGACCGCGGCCTGGAACGGCGGCACGGAGGGCTCGGAGCTCGGCGAGAGCCAGCCGCCGGGATCGCGGAAGACGACGACGTCGCCGCGCGAGATCGGCACGACTCCGGGCACGAGCTCGTTCACGAGGATCCGGTCGTTCTCGACGAGCGTCTGCTCCATCGAGGAGGAGGGGATGTAGAACGAGCGGATCAGGAAGGTCTTCACCAGGAAGGAGACCAGCACCGCGACCACGAAGATGATCAGCACGTCGCGGAGGAAGAGCAGGACGCCCCGGCGCTTGCGCGGGCGCTTCTCGGACGGATCCGCCGAGTGGCGGGCGTGGTCCTCGCCTCCGGGGAGGCGGACCGGGGCCGTGCTGTCTGTCATCGCTCGCCGTCGCCCCTACTGTGCATCACCGGGTGGACTCCCCGGACGGATCGCCCCCGAGAAAGCGAGGAACCCCGGTCCATCATAGGTGGACCGGGGTTCCCGAGAAGTCGTGCGGATGCCGCTCAGGCGTCGCGCTTCTCCTTGATCTTGGCCTTCTTGCCGCGCAGGTTGCGCAGGTAGTAGAGCTTCGCGCGACGGACGTCACCGCGGGTGACGACCTCGATGTGGTCGATGACCGGCGAGTGCACGGGGAACGTGCGCTCGACGCCGACCTGGAAGCTCACCTTGCGGACGGTGAAGGTCTCGCGGACGCCCTCGTTGGAGCGGCCGATGACGACGCCCTGGAAGACCTGGATGCGCGAGCGGGAGCCCTCGACGATGTTGACGTGGACCTTGACGGTGTCGCCGGCGCGGAAGTCCGGGACATCGCTGCGGAGGGACGCCGCATCGACGGAATCGAGGATGTGCATGCTGTATCGCTCTCCGTGCCCGCCACAGGTCGAACACCGTTTCGTTGATGGAAGTCGGTCGTGCCCACGTCGTCGCGGCTCCCCTGTGGCAGAGCCTGCGCGAGGCACAAGCGCTCATTCTGCCATGCCGCGTCGATCCGCGTCAAAGCAGGGTGTTCCACGAGCAAGGCCCCGCAGCGGAACGACCCCTCGCAGGAGGCCTGTGCCCTCAGAGGACGATGGTCTGCCCGTCCTGGGGGCGCTCCGGGTCGAAGCCCTCGCCGGCGACGGGGCGGTGAGCGCCCTCGGCCTGCACGGACGCCGCCTCCGAGAAGGCGAGGAGAGTGGCGCGCGCGTCGGCGAGGAACCGCCACGCCGAGTGCCAGAAGGCGGCCACTCCGAGGACCACCGAGAGCAGGCCCAGCGCCCAGGCGCCGGGCGGGAAGAAGCCGAAGGCGATCAGGGAGAGGTGCCACGCGCCGACCACGGCCACGTCGCCCCACGCGGGGGTGCGCGTGGGCCGCACGGTCACCCGGAATGCGACGATCGCGGCCACAGCCGTGAGTGCGACCGCCAGAATGGGAAGGGCGATCACCAGGCCGAGCACGGTCCAGCCGCTCGATCCTCCGAAGACCCCGTACCCGAAGAGGATCCAGAGGGGCAGCACGATCGCCGCCGGGAACTGCCAGGAACCGAATGCCCGTCGCGTGCGCATGCACCGACCGTACCCACCACCGCTGAACAACGGCTCAGCGGACCCCGAGAGGATCAGGATGATCGAGCTACGCACCCCCGCCGAGATCGAGGAGATGCGTCCCGCCGGCCGCTTCGTCGGCGAGGTACTGAAGGCCACCTCCGCCGCCGCCGCCGTGGGCGTGAACCTGCTGGAGCTCGACCGGCTCGCCCACGACATGATCCGCAGGGCCGGCGCCGAGTCCTGCTACATCGACTACCACCCCTCCTTCGGCGCGAGCCCCTTCGGCAAGGTCATCTGCACCTCCGTCAACGACGCGGTGCTGCACGGCCTGCCCTTCGACTACCGCCTGAAGGACGGCGACCTGCTCACCCTCGACTTCGCCGCCTCCGTGAACGGCTGGGTCGCCGACTCGGCGATCAGCGTCGTGGTCGGGACGCCGCGCGAGGAGGACCTCGCCCTCATCGACACCACCACCCGCGCGCTCGAGGCCGGCATCGCCGCCGCGCAGCCCGGGAAGAAGATCGGCGACATCTCCGCGGCCATCGCGGCCGTCGCGCGCGCCGAGGGCCTGTCCATCAACACCGACTTCGGCGGCCACGGCGTCGGCCGCACGATGCACGGCGACCCGCACATCCCCAACGACGGACGCGCCGGCCGCGGCTACCCGCTCCGCCCGGGCCTCGTCGTCGCGATCGAGCCGTGGTTCCTGCAGACGACCGACGAGATCTACACGGACAAGGACGGCTGGACCCTCCGCAGCCGCGACGGCTCGCGCGGCGCCCATATGGAGCACACGATCGCCATCACCGAGACGGGGAACGTCGTCCTCTCCGCTCGAGACTGACCGAGTAGTGGACAGCGTCACTATCCGATAGCGATACTGTCCGTGTGCGAATCTCGGAGCTCAGCCGCAGCAGCGGCGTCAGCCTGCCCACGATCAAGTACTACATCCGGGAGGGGCTGCTGCCGCCGGGCGACGCCGCCGGCCCCCAGCGGGCGGAGTACGGGGACGCCCACGTCGCCCGCCTGACGCTGCTCCGGGCGCTCATCGAGAGCGGCGGCGTCGGCATCGCCGGCGCGAAGCGGATCGCGGCCGCGCTCGACGCGGGCATCGGCCCGACTGCGGCGTTCGAGGTGGCGCAGGACGTGGTCTCCGTGAGCGCCGACTCGACGGCGTCCGCCACCGAAGCGTCGGTGCGGCGGATCGCCGAGACGGTGGGCGCCGACCACTGCGGCCACCCCGCCGTGGCGACGGCGGCCCGGGCGCTCGACGCGCTCGAGCTCTCCACCGGACCGATGAGCGCCCGCTGGCTCGAGGCCTACGCCCGCGCCGCCGCCCTCGTCGCCTCCGCCGACCTCGACGAGCTGCAGGCCCGCGAGAGCGTGAGCGAGCAGGCGGCCGTCGCCGCGGTCGGCACCGCGCTCGGAGACGTGGTGCTGCAGTCGCTCCGGCGCGTCGCCCAGGCGCGCGAGACGCAGAGCCGCTTCGGCGGCGGGGCGGAGGCGGTCCGATGAGCACGGCGACCGAGACGCCCGCGAGCACAGCCTCCGCCGCCCCGCATCGGCCCCTCCTGGTGCTCGCTGCCGCGATGGCGGTCGGCGCCCTCCTCTGTGTGATCGCACTGGTCGTCGATCCCCGCGAGCTCGGCGGGCAGCCGCTCTGGGCCAAGCCGCTGAAGTTCTGCCTGTCGATCGCGCTGTACGCCGTGACGCTCGCCTGGCTGATCGGGCTCGTGCCCCGCCGACGCCGCCTCGCCCGAGCGCTGGGCACGATCGCGGCGGTCGGCCTGGCGGTCGAGATGGTCGTGATCGGAGGCGCCGCCCTGGTCGGCGAGCGCAGCCACTTCGACGTCTCCACTCCCCTGCACGCCGCGCTCTGGGCCTCGATGGCCGTCTCGATCGTGGTGGTCTGGCTGGCGACGCTGGTCCTCGCCGCCCTCCTGGCGCGGGTGCCGCTCGGCGACCCGGCGCTGACGCTCGCCGTACGCGCCGGACTCGTGATCGGGCTCGTCGGGATGGGCCTCGCGTTCCTGATGACGGGCCCGTCGCCCGGCCAGATCAGCGACTACCAGGGCGTCGTCGGCGCGCACGCCGTCGGAGTCGCGGACGGCGGACCGGGACTCCCGCTGCTGGGCTGGAGCACCACCGGCGGCGATCTGCGCATCCCGCACTTCGTCGGGATGCACGCCCTCCAGGGGCTCCCGCTGCTCGCGCTGCTGCTCGGACGGATGGCACCCCGGATCCCCGTGCTGCGCCCTGGATCGACCCGGCTGCGGCTCGTCGCACTGGCCTCGGCGGCCTGGGCGTCCGCCGTCGGCCTCACCTGCTGGCAGGCACTGCGCGGACAGGCGCTGACCGCACCGGATCCGATGACCCTCGCCGTCGCTACTGTGGCGGTGGTCGCCCTCGCTGGAGCCACGATCCTCACCCTCGCACGAACGGAGGCCCGCGCATGAGCCGGCTGCACCGCGGCTGGACGCCGCTCGGGATCGTCTACCTCGTCCTCGCCCTCGCCGGGCTGATCGGAACGTGGACCTGGAACGTGCGGGCGATGCAGGAGGGCGCGGACGTGCTGGCCGGCCTCGCCGCGGGCGGGCCGTGGGTGTCGTCGTTCTCGACCGACCTGCTGGTCGTCGCGATCGCGGCCGTCGCCTTCATGGTGGTGGAGGGCCGCCGGATCGGGATGCGCCGCGTGTGGATCCTGGTGCTGCTCGCGCCGCTGGTCGCCCTGGCGTTCGCGTTCCCGCTCTTCCTGGCCCTCCGCGACCGGCACCTGGCCCTCTCGACCCGGTGATCGCCGCCGCGAGATGCCACCTGTGAGGACGACACGCCGCGGCGCCGCGTCAGAGGTGGCATCTCGCAGCGGGGCTCAGGGCAGCAGTTCGGGACGGACGCGGCGGGTGCGCTCGACGCTCTGCTCGTGGCGCCAGGCGGCGATCGCCCCGTGGTTGCCGCTGAGGAGCACCGGAGGGACGTCGAGGCCCCGCCAGGAGGCCGGCTTGGTGTAACTCGGGTACTCGAGCAGCCCGTCGGAGTGGCTCTCCTCGACCAGGCTCGCCGGGTTGCCGACGACGCCCGGGACCAGGCGTCCGACGGCCTCGATCATCGCCATCACGGCGACCTCTCCTCCGTTGAGGACGTAGTCACCGAGGCTGATCAGCCGGACCCGCGCGCGCTCGGCGGTGTGGTCCACGACGCGCTGGTCGATGCCCTCGTAGCGGCCGCAGCCGAAGACGAGGGTGGACTCCTCCGCGAGCTCGCGGGCGGTCGCCTGGGTGAACAGCTCGCCCGCGGGCGACGGGAAGATCACGACGGGGTCGTCCGCGCCGTCGAGGATCGTGTCGAGCGCCTCGCCCCACGGCTCCGGTCGCATCACCATGCCGGCTCCGCCGCCGTAGGGCGTGTCGTCGACGGTGCGGTGGCGGTCGTGGGTGAAGTCGCGGAGGTCGTGCACGCCGAGCTCGATCAGCCCGCTCTGCCGCGCACGGCCGAGCAGGCTGATGTCGAGCACGCCGAAGAACTCCGGGAAGATCGAGACGATGTCGATCCTCACGACCGGGGCTCCTCCTCGGAGGTGCCGACGGCGGCGGGCGCGTCGAGGTCGTCGCCCGCAGGAGCTTCCGCGGTCTCGACGGCGTGCGTCTCGGCGGCGTCCGGCTCGTCGGCGTCCGCGGGCGCGCTCAGCGCCGGGTCCGCGAGGTCGACACCGCTGAGGTCGACCGCGGCGGGCTCCTCCTCGGGAGCCTCCTCGAACAGGCCGATCGGCGGCGTGACCGTGACGATCCCCGCGGCGGCGTCGACGGAGGGGACGATCGCGTTCACGAACGGCACCATCACCTCGCCGGAGGGGGTGCCGACGATGAGCAGGTCCTGTGCGGGGAAGTGGTCGACGCGGCGGACGGTGCCGACCTCGACGCCGTCGCGGACGACCTTCATGCCGACCAGCTGGTAGTCGTACCAGGAGTCGTCCTCGCCCGGCTGGGTCTGCACCTCCTCGTCGATCCAGAGGATCGCCTTCAGGAGGGTCTCGGCGGCGTTGCGGTCGTCGACACCCCGGAAGAACGCGACGGGGTGGCTGTTGTACCAGCGCAGCTCGACGAGCTCGAGCTTCTTGCCGTGCCACTCGGAGGTGCGGGGCACCTGCAGCGTGAACGTGGATCCGGGGGTGAAGCGCTTGTCGGGCTCGTCCGTGTACAGCTCGAGCTTGATGGCGCCCTTGAGCCCGTGGGCCTTGGTGAGTCGGGCGACGCGGAGCTGCGTCGTGCCCGGTCCGGTGACCGACACCTCTACTTGTCGGTGTCGACGACGTCGACGCGCACACGGCGCCCGTCGGCGAGCGCGGCGACGAGAGTGCGGACGGCCTTGGCGGTGCGACCGGAGCGTCCGATCACGCGGCCGAGGTCCTCGGGGTGCACGCGCACCTCGAGGACCTCTCCGCGCGGGGAGCTCGTGGCCACGACACTGACCTCATCGGGGTTCTCGACGATCCCCTTGACGAGGTGTTCGACGGCGGGAGCGAGCACTGACTACGCCTCGGTGGAGGTCTCGTCGGCGGTGTCCTCGACCGGGGCGGCCTTGGCCGGAGCCTCGGACTTCGGCTTGAGGACGGGCTTCTTCTTCGCGTCGACGACGAACGGAGCCTTGGGCTCCTTCACCTGGACGGTGCTGACGGCATCGGCGTCGCCCTTGTAGCGGCCCCAGTCGCCGGTCAGCTTGAGGATCGCGGCGACCTGCTCGGTCGGCTGCGCGCCGACTCCGAGCCAGTACTGCGCGCGCTCCGAGTCGACCTGGATGAACGAGGGCTGCTCGGTGGGGTGGTACTTGCCGATCTCCTCGATCACGCGGCCGTCGCGCTTGGTGCGCGAGTCGGCGACGACGATGCGGTAGTAGGGCGCCCGGATCTTGCCGAGGCGCTTCAGACGAATCTTGACAGCCACAATTCTCCTGTGTGGTCGTTGACCGGTGTCCGGTCGATGATGGATGAACTGAGCCGTGAGCGTGGGGGCACACCCGGCGGAAGCTCGAGGGGGTTTCGTCGGCGGTGAGTAGAGGGTCGACCGCCTCGGACCCGACGGATCATTCTGCCAGAAAAACCGCCCCGGTGCGGGCCCGGCACGCCGCCGCCGTCCGGCGCCCGCACGCGAGCGGGCCGGGCGGTGCCGGGAGAGCCGCCGCCGGGGGCTCGGCGTCCGCCCCGGCCGCAGGTGGCAGGATGGCGAGGCGCGTCCCGATCGGCGGACGCCCGGATCCGATGAGGACCACGCCATGGAGATCAGCTTCGCCGCATCAGACCGCTCCACGCTCGGGATCGAGTGGGAGGTCGCGATCGTCGACCGGCAGACGGGCGATCTCGCCAACGTCGCCGACGTGGTGCTGGAGGCGCTCCGCCGCGACGACGGTGCCCCGCACCCGCACATCACCGGCGAGCTCCTGCGCAACACGGTCGAGCTGGTCTCGGGCGTGCACACCTCCGTCCGCGACGCCGTCGCCGACCTGCAGGACCAGCTGCGGCAGGTGCGCGAGATCACCGACCCGATGGGACTCGACCTCGTGTGCTCGGGCACGCACCCGTTCGCGCAGTGGTTCGACCAGGCCATCACGGACAAGGAGCGGTACCACCGCCTCATCGACCGGACCCAGTGGTGGGGCCGGAACATGATGATCTGGGGCATCCACGTGCACGTCGGCGTCGAGCACCGCGACAAGGTGCTGCCGATCCTGAACTCGCTGCTCGACTACTACCCGCACCTGCAGGCGCTCTCGGCGTCGAGCCCGTTCTGGGGCGGAGTCGACACCGGCTACGCCTCGAACCGCGCGCTGATGTTCCAGCAGCTGCCGACGGCGGGCCTGCCTCCGCAGTTCGGCGCCTGGGCGAACTACGAGGAGTACGTCGACGACATGATGCGCACCGGCGTCATCGACGACCACACGGAGGTCCGCTGGGACATCCGTCCCTCACCGCAGTGGGGCACGCTCGAGATGCGCGCGTGCGACGGCCTCTCCTCCGCGGAGGAGATCGGAGCGGTCGCGGCGCTGATCCAGTGCCTCGTCGAGCACCTCTCGTCGCGGCTGGACGCCGGCGAGGACCTGCCGACGATGCAGCCCTGGTACGTGCGCGAGAACAAGTGGCGCGCGGCCCGCTACGGCCTCGACGCCGAGATCATCCTCGACGCCGCCGGAGCCGAGCGGCTGGTCACCGACGACATCCGCGACCTGCTCGTCACCCTCGCGCCGGTCGCCGAGCGCCTCGACTGCGTGAAGGAGCTCGCCGACGTCGAGCTGATCCTGGTCGCGGGAGCGAGCTACCAGCGCCAGCTGCGGACGGCCGCGGCGAACGACGGCGACCTGAAGGCGGTGGTCCGGGCTCTCGCGGGCGAGCTGCGCGACGGGCTGCAGGACCCCCGCTCGTGACGCGTCCCGTCCTCCTCGCCGCAGTCGCGATCGGCGCGCTGGCCCTCGGCCTCGCCGGCTGCTCGTCCTCGACGACGACCGGCCCGGCGACCGCGTCTCCCGCCGGCACCGCCACTCCCCTCCCCACCGTCGCCGCCGATCCGCTGCCGCTCTCGATCGGCGGCTCCCTGCCCGCAGGCTCCCGCGTGACGATCGTCGGCGACAGCATCGTGCGCGGTCTGAACGTCGACCCCGAGCAGGCCTGGCCCGCTCTCGTCGGCGACGACCTCGGCTGGGAGGTCACGAACCTGGGCTGCGACGGCGGCGGATTCATCGAGCCGGGCGACTGCGGCGTCGCGATCGGCGACCGCGCGGAGGAGATCGCCGACACCCGGCCCGACGCGATCGTGCTGATCGCCAGCAGCAACGACCTGGGCTGGGATCCGGAGGACGTGGACGCCGCGATCGGGCCGGCAGTGGACGCGATCGTGTCCGCCTCGCCCTCGGCCCGGCTGATCGCGCTCGACTCGGTCTGGGGCCCCGACCCGCGCCCCTCCGATCTCGACGAGTACGACGCGGCTCTGGTCGAGGCCGTGACGGCCGTCGGCGGCGGTGCCCTGGAGTACCCCGACCCGCTCCGCGAGGACGGACTGCTCGGCGAGGACGGCGTGCATCCCACGGTCGAGGGCCAGCGGGCCCTGGCCGACGCTTTCGAGGTGGCGGCCGAGAAGTCCGGCCTCGCCAGGGCCGTGCCGACCGGCCAGCGGGCGACGGACGCTCCGGCGGCCTGACTCCGACGCGGGGCGCCGCCGTACCGGCGCCCCGACGGGTCAGCGCGCGGTGCTGTTCCGGCCGTCGCGCCAGCCGAGCAGGTCGCGCACGGGCGCGAGGTCGATGTCCGGACCGGTGATGCCGAGCGTGAACAGGCGGGCGCCCAGGTCGTACTGCTGATCGAGCACGTCGAAGGAGGCGTCGCCGACTCCGCCGCGCACGCTCGCGCCGGTCGAGATCTCGATCGCCGCCGGATCGCGGTCGACGCGGCCGCACCACTCCGAGAGCACACCGAGCTTGCGCTCGAGCGTCGGGACGTCCGAGAAGCTGTGCCAGATGTCGGCGTGCTCGGCGACGATCCGCAGCGTCTTCTTCTCGCCGCCGCCGCCGATCATCACCGGGATGTCGCGGGTGGGCGCCGGGTTGAGCATCGACCACCGGCTGCGGATGCGCGGCATCGCCTCGGAGAGCTCGTCGAGGCGGGAGCCGGGGGTGCCGAACTCGAAGCCGTACTCCTCGTAGTCCCGCTCGAACCAGCCCGAGCCGATGCCGAAGATCAGACGGCCCTCGGCGCCCTTGGCGCTGATGTGGTCGACCGTGCGCGCCATGTCGGCGAGGAGGTCGGGGTTCCGGTAGCTGTTGCACGTGACCAGCGGGCCGAACTCGATGCGGCTGGTCTGCTCGGCCCAGGCCGCGAGCATGCTCCAGCCCTCGAAGTGCAGGCCGTTCGGCTCTCCGGAGAGCGGGAAGAAGTGGTCCCAGTTGAAGGCGATGTCGACGCCGAGGTCCTCGAGCTCGGCGAGCGTGTCGCGGATGACCTCGTAGGAGACGTGCTGCGGTGCGATCTGGACGCCGATGCGGACGGGGCGCGCGTGTGCGGTTGTCATGCCCTCACGCTAGCGAGCGGTGCGCGCCCTGGGGATCCCCGGCGTCGCTCCGAGCAGCACTGCTACTCCCCCGCCGGATCCGGCGAGGCGGTCGGGGCCTCGTCGCTCGTGGAGCGCGCGAGCTTGACGACCGTGGCGCCGTCGTCGTCGAACAGGCGGAGCCGCCCGCCGTCGAGCGAGGCCATCGCCGCCCCCGAGAAGATCCTCGGCAGGGCGACGCCGTCGCAGGCGATCTCCGTGCTGGGCCCCGCCGAGACGGAGAGCGCGCCCTCTCCGTCGATCGACCACTCGCCCTGCGCGCCGTTGCAGCCGTCGGAGCCCGTCCAGGTGCCGTCCTCCGCGATCAGGAGGAACGGCACGTCGGGCGCGTCGTAGGACACGCCCGTCACCCAGCGGCCGACCAGGTCCTCCGGGGAGGGCGCGGTCATCGCGTCGACCCCGGAGCCCTCGGCGCAACCGGTGAGCCCGAGCACGGCCGCGAGGACGAGGACACCGCCCGCGCGTCCGGCCGAGACCCGCCTCATCGCCCGAGGAGCTTCTGCAGCTGCTCGAGCTCCTCCGGCGTGGGCTGGGCGCCCTTGCCGGCACCGCCGCCCAGGCCGAAGCCGGAGCCGCCCGCCTCGCCCGGGCGGGGCCCGGAGGTGATCGCGGCGTTCTCGGCGGCCCGCTTGGCGGGGTTGCCGGACTTGCTGCTCTTCTTCTTCTGCGGCTTCGGACGGCCCTGGTAGCCGGCTCCGGGCACGGGACCCATGCCGGGGACGGAGGGCATCCCGCCCTTGGCGACCGTCTTCATCATCTTGGCGGCCTGCTCGAAGCGCTGGACGAGCTGGTTGACGTCCGTGACCGTCATGCCGGAGCCGCGCGCGATGCGCAGGCGGCGCGAGCCGTTGAGCAGCTTGGGATTGACCCGCTCCGCCTTCGTCATCGACTGGATGATCGCCTCGGTGCGCACGATCTCGCGCTCGTCGAACTGGTCGAGCTGCTCGCGCATGCCCTTCGCGCCGGGCAGCATGCCGATCATCTTCTTGATCGAGCCCATGTTGCGCAGCTGCTGCATCTGGCCGAGGAAGTCGTCGAGGGTGAACGTGTCCCCCATGATCTTCTCGGCGATCTTGCGCGCCTCGTCCTCGTCGAACGCGGACTGCGCCTGCTCGATGAGGGTGAGCACGTCGCCGAGGTCGAGGATGCGGCTCGCCATGCGGTCGGGGTGGAACTGCTCGAAGTCGTCGAGCGACTCGCCCGTGGAGGCGAAGAGGATCGGGCGGCCGGTGAGCGAGGCGACCGAGAGCGCCGCGCCGCCGCGGGCGTCTCCGTCGAGCTTGGAGAGGACGACGCCGGTGAAGTCGACGCCCTCCTGGAAGGCCTTCGCGGTCGCGACCGCGTCCTGGCCGATCATCGCGTCGATGACGAACAGCACCTCGTCGGGGTTCGTGACGCGGCGGATGTCGGCGGCCTGCTTCATCATGTCGGCGTCGACGCCGAGGCGTCCGGCCGTGTCGATGATGACCGTGTCGTACTGCTTGTCGGTCGCGAAGCGGATCGCGTTCTGGGCGACCTTGACCGGGTTGCCGACGCCGTTGCCCGGCTCGGGCGCGTAGACCGCGACTCCGGCCTGCTCGCCGACGACCTGCAGCTGCTGCACCGCGTTGGGGCGCTGGAGGTCGGCCGCGACGAGCAGCGGGGTGTGGCCGTCCTTGCCGAGGTACTTGCCGAGCTTGCCCGCGAGCGTCGTCTTGCCCGCGCCCTGGAGGCCGGCGAGCATGATGACGGTCGGCGGGCGCTTGGCGAACTCGAGGCGGCGCGACTGCCCGCCGAGGATCGCGACGAGCTCCTCGTTGACGATCTGGACGACCTGCTGGGCCGGGTTGAGCGCCTTGTTGACCTCGTCGCCGAGGGCGCGCTCGCGGACCTTGCCGGTGAACTCCTTCACGACCTCCAGCGCGACGTCGGCGTCGAGCAGCGCGCGCCGGATCTCACGGACGGTGCCGTCGACGTCCGACGCGGAGAGCTTGCCCTTCGTGCGGAGGTTCTTGAAGGTCTCGACGAGTCGATCGGAGAGGGTGCCGAAAGTAGCCATGATGCCCGGAATTCTACCGGAGGCCCGGAGGGTCGGCGGGCGGGGACGCCGATCGGGCCGCGATCGGCGCGATCACGGCGGCCCGGATTAACTGGTCCCGGTCCAAGAACCGGGTTAGGGTGGCCCGGTGATCGAGACACTGGTGGCGGGCGACTCCGCGGACCCCCTGGACTACCGCGACGGCTGGGAGCTCCAGCGACGCCTGCACGCCGAGGTGGTGGCGGGCCGGAGGCCGGACACCCTCGTGCTGTGCGAGCACTCCTCCGTCTACACCGCCGGCAAGCGCACCGAGGCGCACGAGCGCCCGGAAGACGGCTCGCCCGTGGTCGACGTCGACCGCGGAGGTCGCATCACCTGGCACGGCCCGGGCCAGCTCGTCGGCTACCCGATCGTGCGGCTCGGCGAGCCCGTCGACGTGGTCGCCTACGTCCGCTCGCTGGAGGGCGTGCTGATCGCCGCGCTCGACGACCTGGGCGTGCAGGGGCAGCGCGTCGGCGGGCGCTCGGGAGTGTGGATCCCGAGGGACGGCGGCGCCGACAAGATCGCCGCGATCGGCATCCGCGTCGCCTCGGGCGTGACGATGCACGGCTTCGCCCTCAACGTCTCGAACAGCCTCGAGCCCTACGCCCGCATCGTCGCCTGCGGCATCGCCGACGCCGGGGTGACGACGCTCGAGCGCGAGCGCGGCGAAGCTCCTCCCATGGAGGCCGTGCGGGCGCGAGTGGCGGCGCGCTTCTCGGAGGCGGCCCCCGCCTTCTCCGCACGGGTCGAGGAGGTCGCCGCGTGAGCGCCGAGGCCGGCGGCCGGAAGCTCCTGCGCCTGGAGATCCGCAACGCCGAGACGCCGATCGAGCGCAAGCCCGAGTGGATCCGCACGAAGGCCACGATGGGCCCCGAGTACCGGCAGCTGCAGTCACTGGTGAAGACGGAGGAGCTGCACACGGTCTGCCAGGAGGCGGGGTGCCCCAACATCTTCGAGTGCTGGGAGGACCGGGAGGCGACCTTCCTCATCGGAGGCGCCCAGTGCACCCGCCGCTGCGACTTCTGCCAGATCGACACCGGGAAGCCCGCGGACTACGACGCGGACGAGCCCCGGCGGGTCGGCGAGTCCGTGGCCCGGATGAACCTCCGCTACGCGACCGTCACCGGAGTCGCCCGCGACGACCTGCCGGACGAGGGCTCCTGGCTCTACGCCGAGACCATCCGCCAGATCCACGCCCAGGCCCCGGGCACGGGAGTCGAGATCCTGGTTCCGGACTTCACCGGCCGCGCCGAGCACCTGCAGCGGGTGTTCGACGCGGAGCCGGAGGTGTTCGCCCACAACGTCGAGACGGTGCCGCGGATCTTCAAGCGCATCCGACCGGCCTTCCGCTACGAGCGCTCGCTCGACGTGCTCACCCAGGGCAGGGAGGCGGGGCTGATCACGAAGTCGAACCTCATCCTCGGCATGGGCGAGGAGCGGGAGGAGATCTCGCAGGCGCTGCAGGACCTCTACGACGCCGGCACCGACATCGTGACCATCACGCAGTACCTCCGCCCGACGCCGCGGCACCTGCCGGTGGACCGCTGGGTGCACCCGGAGGAGTTCGTGGCGATCAAGGAGGAGGCCGAGGACATCGGCTTCCTCGGTGTCCTCGCCGGGCCCCTGGTCCGCTCCTCCTACCGGGCCGGTCGGCTCTGGGCGCGCTCGATGGAGTCGAAGGGGCTGCCGGTTCCGGAGCACCTGCGGCACCTGGCCGACGCGGCGCTGGGCTTCTCGCAGGCGGTGTAGCCCGTCACCGGGACGGCTCCGGCGCGGCGTCCCGGACGGAGCCGCTCAGCTGACGAGCTGCTGGGCGAAGACGTGGGGGGTGAAGCCGGTGAGGTCGCCGATGCCCTCGCCCTGGCCGACGAGCTTGATCGGGATGCCGGTCTTCTCCTGCACGGCGAGGACGAAGCCGCCCTTCGCGGATCCGTCGAGCTTCGTGATGACGAGGCCGGTGACGCCGGCGTGCTCGATGAACGCCTCGGCCTGGCTCAGCCCGTTCTGACCGGTCGTCGCGTCGAGCACGAGCAGGATCTCGGAGATCGGCGCCTGCTTCTCGATGACGCGCTTGATCTTCGTGAGCTCGTCCATCAGTCCGCCCTTGGTGTGCAGGCGGCCGGCCGTGTCGATGATGACCATCTCGACGCCGGTGTCCTTCGCGAACTGCACGGTCTGGAAGGCGACGGACGCCGGATCCTGGCGCTCCTGCTGCGGGCGGACGATCTGGGCGTCGGCGCGCTGCGCCCAGGTGGCGAGCTGGTCGACCGCCGCGGCGCGGAAGGTGTCGGCCGCACCGACCACGACGCTCCGGCCGTAGTTGCGGAGGAACTTGGCGAACTTGCCGATGGTCGTGGTCTTGCCGACGCCGTTCACGCCGACCACGAGGATCACGGCGGGGCGCTCGCTGAGCTTGAGGGTCGTGTCGTACTTCGACAGGCGCTCCTCGAGGGACTCGCGGAGCATCCGCTGCAGGTCGCGCGGGTCGGTCGTGGAGTAGCGGGCGACCTTCGCGCGGAGGTCGTCGACGATCTCCTCGGTGATGTCGGGGCCGAAGTCGGCGGTGATCAGCGCAGTCTCGAGGTCGTCCCAGGTCTGGTCGTCGATCGTGCGCTTCTCGAACAGGCCGCGCAGTGCGCGACCGAGCGACCAGGAGGTGCGTTCTGCCATGGGTCCAGGCTACCGGCGGGCGCGGGCGGGTGCCGGCTGGACGGGCAGGTGCCGGCGGGTCCGGAGCGGGCTGCGCACGTGCGATCTGCAGGACCGACGAGCCCTCCGCCGCCGGTCTCGCGGAGGAGAGCGCTCTCCTTCTCGGAACCCCTGCATATCGTCCCTGCACACCGCACGAGGTCCTGCAGACGGCACGAGGTCCTGCAGACGGCACGAGGTCCTGCAGACAGCACGCGGGCCTGCAGACAGCACGCGGGCCTGCAGACAGCACGCGGGCCTGCAGATCGCACGGCGCGCCGCCGCCTCAGGCCGGCGGAGCGGCCACGCGCTGGCCGACGACGGCCGAGACGCCGTCCTGGCGCATCGAGACGCCGTAGAGGGCGTCCGCGATCTCCATGGTCCGCTTCTGGTGGGTGATGACGATCAGCTGGCTCGACGTGCGCAGGTCCTCGAAGATGCTGAGCAGCCGGCCGAGGTTGGCGTCGTCGAGGGCGGCCTCCACCTCGTCCATGATGTAGAAGGGGCTCGGCCGCGACTTGAAGATGGCGACCATGAAGGCCACGGCCGCGAGCGAGCGCTCCCCTCCGGAGAGCAGCGACAGCCGCTCGATCTTCTTGCCCGCCGGCCGCACCGCGACCTCGATGCCCGTGGTGAGCAGGTTCTCCGGGTCGGTCAGCCGGATGCTGCCCGTGCCGCCGGGGAAGAGGACGGGGAACACGTCCGCGAACGCCGCCTGGGTGTCGTCGAAGGCGGAGGCGAACACCGTCTGCATCGTGTCGTCGAGCTCCTCGATGATGGTGAGCAGATCGCGGCGGGTCCCGGTGAGGTCGGCCAGCTGCTCGGTCAGGAACGCGTGCCGCTGCTCCAGCGCGGCGAACTCCTCCAGCGCGAGTGGATTGACGCGGCCCAGCTGCCCGAGCTGCTTCTCGGCCTTCTCGAGGCGGCGGCGCTGCTCCTCGCGGACGTAGGGCCGCGGCTCCTGCTCCTCGTCCGTCTCGTCGGGGACGCCGACTCCGGGACCGTACTCCTCCACCAGCACGTCCTCGGCGAGCCCGAGCTCGGACGCGGCGCGCTCGAGCAGACCGGTGAGCTGCAGCTTCTTCTCGTAGATCTGCAGCTCGAGGCCGTGGACGGTCTCGGTGACGGACTGGAGCCGGTCGCGCACGCTCCCCTCCTCGCGACGGAGCCCCTGCAGCTCGGCGTTCTGCTGCGAGCGCGCCGCCTCGGCCGCGACGAGCTCGCCCCGGGCCTGATGGACGGAGCGATCGACGGAGGCGAGGACGGCGGGGAGTGCGGCGGTCACCTCGGCTGCCGCGTCGCGCCGGCGGCGCCGGATGACGGCGCGGCGCGCGGCCTCGTCGGCGGCGGCGCGGTCGGCGGCCAGCTGGCGGGCCAGCGCCTCCCCGCGGGACTGCTCCGCCCGCACCCGCTCCTTGGCGGTCTCGACTCCCAGGCGCGCCTCGATCTCGCGCTCGCGCGCGGTGTCGACGTCGCGCTGCAGAGCGTCCCGAGCGCTCGCGTCGAGCACCGGCCGGGGCCGGGCCCGGGCAGCGTCCAGGGCGGACCTCGCCTCCACGGCCGCGCGCTCGGCGTCGCCGACGCGCTCCGACGCGACCGTCAGCGCCTTGGAACCGCGGCCGTGCTCGGCGGTGGCCGCCTCGAGCTGGGCGCGCACACCTCCGAGCCGCTCAGTGTGCGCGGCGCGGGCGGCATCGTGCTCGCGGAGGGCCGAGAGGGCGTTCGCGGCCTGCTCCTTGGCCCCGCGGAGCGCGCCGGTCTGCTCAGCGACCTCGAAGCGGAGCCGGTCGATCCCGCCCTCGACCTCCTCCAGTCGGCCCGCTGCCGAGTCGCGCTCGGAGACGAGCTCGATGCGGCTGCGCTGCCCGCCGGAGCCGGCGCTCTGCACGACGTCCGACACGACGGCGCCGTCGCGGGTCACCAGGAGCGTGCCGGGACCGGCTTCCGGGCGCAGCCGCCGCGCCGCGGCGAGGTCCTCCACCACGAGCACGCGCTCCAGGAGCGAGAGGACACCGGTCGGCGCCGTGACGAGGTCGACGGCGCGGACCGCTCCCTCGGGGACGGCGAGCTCGACCGGCGGGCGGGAGGCGTCGGCGACGAGCAGCTCGACGCGTCCGAGATCGCGCTCCAGAGCGGCGTCCAGAGCCGCGTCGGCCCGGTCGGCGGATTCGACCAGCACGGCGTCGGCGACCGCGCCGAGGGCGGCGGCGATCGCGGCCTCGGAGCCCGGTCGCACCTGGATCCGCTCGGCGACCCGCCCGCGCACCCCGTCGATCCGCGCGGCGATCAGCTCGGCCGAGCCGTCCGAGACGTCCAGGGCCAGGGAGAGAGCGCTGGTGCGGGCCGCCAGCGCCTCGCGCTCGCGCTCCAGGGCGTGCAGCTCCTCACGCAGCCGCTCGATCCCGCTCTCGGCGGCCGAGACCGCGGACTGGGCGTGCTGGTAGCCCTCGTCGAGGCTGCCGTCGGGACCCCGGCCCGCGTCGTCCAGCTCGGCCTCGAGAGCGTCGAGCGCCCGCCGCGCCGCCTCCTTCCGCCGGTCGGCCGAATCGAGGGTGTTCTGCGCGCGGAGGACCTCGCCCCGCACGGAGGCGAGACGGGAGGAGGCGGTGTCGGCCTGCCCGGAGAGGGTGGAGAGCTCGAGGTCGTAGCGCGAGACGAGGGCTGCCTGCGCGGCGATCTCCTCGTCGACCCTGTCGAGGGCTGCGCGGGCCTCCACGGTCCCGCGCTGCGCCTGCACCCAGGCGGCCTCCGAGTCGAGGACCGACTGGCGCAGGCGCTCCAGCTCGACCCGCGCCTCCTCCACCTGCGCCGGCGTGACGCGCGGCTGGATCTGCGGCTGCTCGGACTCCAGCTCGAGCATCGCGAGCCGCTGCCCGGCGAGCGCCGACAGGTTCCGCAGCCGCTCCTGCACCGACTCCAGCTCGAAGGAGGTGCGCCGCGCGTCGTCGACAGCGTCGCCGACCGCCTCCGCCTCGATCCTCGCGCGCCGCAGCGTCGCCTGCTCGAGCCGCTGCTGCAGGACGACCCGCTCGCTGTGCCGCTCGCTCTCGGAGCGCGCGAAGCCGCCCAGAGCGGTCCGGAGCGCGACGACGTCGTCGGCGAGGAGGCGCGCGCGGGCGTCGCGGACCACGGCCGCGATGGTCTGCGCCTGGCGGGCCACCGCGGCCTGCCGCCCGAGGGGCTTGAGCTGGCGCCGGATCTCGCCCGCGAGGTCGGACAGACGGGTGAGGTTCGCCTGCATCGCCTCGAGCTTGCGGAGCGTCTTCTCCTTGCGGCGGCGGTGCTTGAGGATCCCGGCCGCCTCCTCGATGAAGCCGCGCCGCTCCTCGGGGGTCGCGTGCAGCACCGCGTCGAGCTGCCCCTGCCCCACGATGACGTGCATCTCGCGCCCGAGACCGGAGTCGCTCAGCAGCTCCTGCACGTCGAGCAGCCGGCAGCCGCGTCCGTTGATCGCGTACTCGCTGCCCCCGTTGCGGAACAGGGTCCGGGTGATCGTCACCTCGGTGTACTCGATCGGCAGCGCGCCGTCGGAGTTGTCGATGGTCAGTGCGACCTCGGCCCGGCCGAGGGGTCCACGGGTGGAGGTGCCCGCGAAGATGACGTCCTCCATCTTGCCGCCGCGGAGGGTCTTCGCTCCCTGCTCCCCCATCACCCAGGCGAGGGCGTCGACGACGTTGCTCTTGCCCGAGCCGTTGGGTCCGACGACGCAGGTGACCCCCGGCTCGAAGGCGAACGTGGTCGGCTGAGCGAAGGACTTGAACCCCTTGAGGGTCAGGCTCTTCAGGTACACCCGGCCGCCTCGCTCCCGTCCACAACGCCTCCACGGTAGCCGACGGCCGCCCCGGGACCGGGAGGCGGAGCCCGATCGGGCCGCGACGCCGGGCGGACGGAACGGGCCGGACGGGCCGCTCCCGGCGCTCGGGAGTGCACACTGGGGTGGTGAACCGCTCCTCCGACCCGACGCTGCGCGTCCGCGAGCTCGTGATCCCGGAGCGAGTGGAGGCGGCCGGCTGGAGCGACTTCCTCGCCTTCACCGCCATCGGCGACGCCGTCGAGGCGGAGGGGACCGGCACCGCGGATCTGGGCTTCCCCGCCGAGACGAGCCTCGGGGAGTGGCAGCAGCGCGAGCACTCCCCCCGCCGCGCCTTCCTCGCCGAGTCCGGCGGACGTCCGGTCGGCAGCGGCGAGCTGCACTGGAGCACCGCCCCGGACGACGAGGCGGCCTGGGTGTCGATCTCGGTCCTCCCGGCCGAGCGCGGGCGGGGAGTCGGCACAGCGCTGATGGAGCACCTGAGCAGCGAGGCGGCCGCGCTCGGCCGCCGGGTCCTGCAGACCTGGACGGCCCACCGGGCGGATGCGGCCGGCCCGCGGATCGCCGCTCTCTCGGCAGCCGGGTCCGTCCCCTCCGGCGACCCCGGGTCGCGCCGGCTCGCGGCCCGCGGCTGGACCCTGGAGCAGGTGGAGCGGTTCAGCGTCGCCCGCCTCCCCCTCGACGGCGCGCGGACGGCCTCGCGACGGGCCGCCGCGGAGGAGCACTCCTCCGGCTACGAGCTGCTGCACTGGCGGGGCGCGACGCCCCCCGAGCGGATCGAGGACCTCCTGCTCCTGCGCACACGGATGTCGGTGCAGGCCCCGTCCGCGGGCCTGTCGGTCCCCGAGGAGACGTGGACGCGGGCGAGGCTCGCCGCCCACGAGACCGGCGCCGCGGCCGGAGGACGCATCGAGCTGACCTCCGCTGCGCTCGAGCGCGCGAGCGGCCGCCTGGTGGGCTACTGCACGGTCGACGTGATCCCCGGCCGCGCGGCCTTCTGGGGCGACACCCTCGTCCTGCCCGAGCACCGCGGCCACCGGCTGGGGATGCTGCTCAAGCTCGACGCCCTCGAGCAGCTCGCGCTCACCGCTCGGGACTGCAGGGCCGTCTACACCTGGAACGCCGAGGAGAACCGTCCGATGCTCGCCGTGAACGAGGCCGTCGGCTTCACCCCCGTCGCCCACGAGGGCCAGTGGAGGAAGGAGCTCGCATGACCCCGCTCGTCGAGCCGGGACCACCGCTGACCGCCGCCGAGCGCGAGCGGTTCGCGCGGCAGATCCGCCTGGGGCCGATCGGGGAGCTCGGGCAGCGACGCCTCCGGAACGCCCGGGTGCTGATCCTCGGGGCGGGCGGCATCGGGTCGCCGGTGATCACGGCGCTCGCCGCCGCCGGAGTCGGTCGGCTCGGCATCGTGGACGGCGACGTCGTCGAGCTCTCGAACCTGGCGCGGCAGACCGCCCACGACGACTCCTCGGTGGGCCGGTCGAAGGCGGAGTCCGCTGCGGCGACCGCGCGGCGGCTGTCCCCGGGGATCGACGCCCGCGCGTTCCCCGTCTCGCTGACCTCGGCCAACGTCGACTCCCTCGTCGCCGACTGGGACGTCGTGGTGGACGGCTTCGACACCTTCGGCGCCCGCTACCTGGCCTCCGATGCGACGACCCGAGCCCGGATCCCGCACGTCTGGGGGTCCGCGCTCGGCTTCGACGGCCAGCTGTCGACCTTCTGGGCCGCGGCTCCGGGCGGCGGAGTGACGCTGCGGGCGCTGCACCCCGAGGCCGAGGACGCGGGCGACAGCTGCGCGAGTGTCGGCGTGCTGGGCGCGCTCTGCGCGATGATCGGCTCGGCGATGGCGGCGGAGGTCATGAAGCTCGTGACCGGGGCGGGCGAGCCGCTCTTCGGCCGCGTGCTGGTGCACGACGCCCTCGACGCCTCCTGGGCCGAGCTCCCCCTCGAGCGGCGGGTGCCCCCGGTGCCGGAGCGTCGGGGTGCGGCCGCGTCGATCACGGCGGCCCAGCTGCGCGAGCGGCTGGCCGGACCGACGCCCCCGACCGTCGTGGACCTCCGCGAGGACGACGAGGACCGCTCGGTGGCGGTGCCGGGAGCGGTGCGGATGCCGATGTCGCGCTTCGATCCCGCGGCGCTGCCGACGGGTCCGCTCGTGCTGCACTGCGCCTCCGGCGTGCGGTCGCGGCTGGCGGCGGAGCGGGCGGCAGCGGCGGGCGTGACGTCCGATTCGCTCGACGGCGGGATGGCGACATGGGCGCGCTGAGCGCCCTCTGACGCGCAACGGCCTCCGGGTCGTCGACGGGGCCGTGTGCTCCGTCGCGGTCGACCGGGATCGGCGAGGTCCGGTGCTCGTCCCGACGAGGAATCGTGCTTCCTCGCGGGATCTCGTCGAGCGCCGTCGGATGCTGAGAGGTGGCGCCGTGGTCACGGCCGCCGTTCCGAGGAGAGCATCGATGTCGTCCCACACCCTCCGCTCCGCACGGCGCGCGGCCCTCCTCGATCCGTTCGACCCCGTCCCGAGGCGAGCGGGGCTGTGATGCCGCAGTCCTGGAGCGCCGCCGAGAGACGGCTCCGGCGCCTCGGCTGGATCCCGCGGCGGCCACTCCCCCACGGTGCCGTCGTCGATGCGATCACCTCGCCCCGGCTCAGCCTCAGCCGTGCGTGGCTGCAGAGCGGGGAGTTCGAGATCCTCCCCCACCCCGGCCGGCTCCGCGTGCTGTTCAGCGCCGACGGGATCGGTCGCGTGAGGATCGGGGACGTCGACCACCGGCTCCCGCCCGGCAGCGCCCTGATGACCCGCGCCTCGACCGTCCAGTACGCAGCGGCGGTGAGCCCCTGGGCCCGCTTCGAGTGGCAGCTGCGTCCGTCCGTGCTCCAGGGCAGCGGGTTCTCCTCGATCATGGACACGGTGCTGAATCTGCCCGAGCCCTACTGGCGGGCTCTCACGGGTGCTGCGAACACGGTCCTCAACTTCGACGTCGAGCCGTCCGACGCGGCCTTCGAGCACTTCGAGATCGCGAGCGAGCACCTCATCGCCTCGGCGTTCTCGGCGCTCCTGCCCGCTCTCGACCGCGAGGACCGTTCCGCGGCGGGCGTCCTCGCCGCGGGCACGCGACTGATCGAGCGCCACTACCGCGACCGCTCTTTCACGGTGGAGACGCTGGCGGAGACCCTCGGAGTGTCGGTCAGCCACCTGCACCGCGCGTTCTCCTCCGCCGGCACCACCCCGCGTCAGCAGATCGAGCGGTGGCGCGCCTTCGAGGCGCAGCGCCTCCTCGACGAGCTCGGCTCCCGGTCGGGGGCGGACCTGGACCGCGTCGCGCAGTCGGCCGGGTTCAGTTCGCGCATCCACATGCAGCGGACCTTCCGACGGATCGACGACGTGGGATGACGCCGACGGCGACGGAAACTCCGCGGACGGGCATCGAACGTCGTCGCACGCCGTTCCTCGTCGATCAGCGGTCCGGTCTTGGGCAGGATCAGCGCGTCGGACCCCCCTGACACCTCCGACAGAGACGGACACCCCATGACACACATCGACTCAGTGGACCCGAGCGCAGAGCACTCCGGCACGCCTGGCTCCTGGACCGTTCCGACCTCGGGGCGGCCGGCCCGCCGCACCATCGTGCAGGGCGCGGCATGGACGATCCCGGTGGTCGCCGCCTCCGTGGCCACGCCCGCCTTCGCCGCCTCGACCCCCCTCGCGCTGGCCTTCGACGCCCCCGCCTACACCTTCACCGCGTGCACGACGCGCAGCGTGTCGGTCCTGGCGACGACCGGTGGGTCCCCGGCGGCGGGAGCCGCGGTCACGATCACGCTGCCCGCCGGCCTGACCAGCGGCGGCGCGCAGACCGTCTCGGCGACGACCGGCTCGGACGGACGGGTCAGCATCCCGGTCACGGCCGGCAACGTGGCGCAGAACGGTCTCACCCTCACCGCCGTCTCCGGCGCCACGACCGCCGGCGCGACGGCGAGCACCACGGCGACCGAGGGGAGTGCCATCCGGTACGTCCTCAACAACGAGGGGGCGTCGACGACGTCCAACGGCAGCGTCCCCTCGGGAGCCTCGCCCGTCGGACCCCGGCTGTACCTGACGGCGTCCGGCGATCTCTACCACAGCTCGACGAAGCTCTCGAGCGGCGTCACCAGTGCCCAGGGCTTCCGGGACCAGCAGAACCGCGACGTCGCCGATTTCGTCGCCGACGGCGTCTTCTTCCGGTTCGTCTCAGGCGACGCCGCGCCGAGGGCCATCGGTACCGGTGTGCCGAGCGGATCGACGGTCCACGCGCCGGCTTTCTACGTCACGCCGGACGGCGAGCTCCGGCGCGCCGAGGGAACACTCCTCACCACGGGAGTGACGAGTGCGGACTCCTTCCGCGACGGAGGCAACCTGGACGTCATCGACGTGGTCGCCGGAACGGAGATCGTCCGCTACGTCTTCGCCACGAAGAACCAGGTCATCGCCACGGGCGTTCCTGCAGGATCGACCGTCCTGACGCCCGGGTACCACCTGACGCCGGACGGACGCCTCTTCAACGGCGGCCTCCTGATCACCACCGGGGTGACCAGTGCCGACGCGTTCCGCGATCAGCAGAACCGCAACATCGCCGACGTGATCCAGAACGGCGCGCTCGTCCGGTACGGCGTGTTCGCGGACGTGACCGCGCCGCAGACGCGGATCGCGTCCGGCGTGCCCTCCGACGCGACCGCCTACGCGCCGGACTGCTACGTGACGAAGGACGGCCGCGCGTTCAACGGCGGGCAGCTGATCGCCACGGGAGTGGCGTCGGCGTTCAGCTTCCGCGATGTGCAGGGCCGCACGGTCTTCGACACGATGACCAACGCGATCTGCCCGTGATCCGGTCGGTCGGCCGCTGAGCCGAGCCGAGGCCGCGGGGCCGGCGACGCGCAGGTGGGACGCGTCGGATCGTCGCGGTCCCCCGCTCTCGAGACGCGCTCGCCGTCGGCGGTCGAGCCGTCCGCAGCTGCGCCGGGGCGCCTGGATCACTCCGGGAGTCCCGGCGCAGCCGCGACCGATCACCACGATCTCGGTCCGCCTCCAGAGGATGGCGACGACCGTACGAGCGCCGGTGTCGGCGGGTCAGCCGCCGGCGAACGGCGGCAGGACGTCGACCGCGGAGTCCGGGCGGAGCGGGGTCGCCCGGTCCGCCGTCGACACTCCGTCGACGAGGTACGTGCACCGCGCGAGCACGTCGGCGGCCGTGGGCGCGGAGGCGACGAGGCGCTCCTCGAGCGCGCCGAGATCGGGCACCTCGTCGAGCTCGTCGGAGGGGCGGCCGAGGGCGGCCTTCGCCGCGGCGAAGTAGCGGACCCGCACGCTCACCCGCCGATCGCGCTCATCGTGCGCTCGGGCTGGACGAAGCCCACGACGTTCATCTCGTGGCCCGCGGGCTTGGCCCACATGGCGCCGCGCCAGAGCTGGGCGACCTCGTGGTCGTCCGCCCCCGCTCGCATCGGGCCGAGCAGATCGGTCTCCTCGTTCGAGAAGAGGCAGCTCCGGACGCCGCCCTCGGCGGTGAGCCGGGTGCGGCGGCAGTCGCCGCAGAAGTTCTCGGTGACGGAGGCGATGATCCCCACCTGGCCGAGCACGACGGATCCTCCGGCCTCGCGCACGTCGAAGAGCTCGGCCGGCGCTCCGTCGCGCGGGGCCGCGTGGGGGCTGAGGGTGAAGCGCTCCGAGAGCAGGGCGCGGATGTCCGCCGCCGTGATCATGGTCTCCCGGTCCCAGCCGTGGTCGGCGTCGAGGGCCATCTGCTCGATGAAGCGGAGCTGGTGGCCGCCCGCGAGGGCCCAGGTGAGCAGCTCCGGAGCCTCGAGGTCGTTGATCCCGGGCAGGAGCACAGCGTTGATCTTCGTCTGATCCAGGCCCGCAGGGCCGAGCGCGTCGATGCCGGCGAGCACGCGGTCGAGGAACGGCCGCCGGGTGACCTTCGCGAACGTCTCCGCGCAGATCGAGTCCAGCGAGACGTTGACCCGGTTCAGGCCGGCCTCGGCGAGCGCCACCGCCCGACCTGAGAGCCCGATGGCGTTCGTCGTGAGTGAGATCTCGGGGCGCGGCTCGAGTGAGGCCACGTCGCGGATGATGTCGACGAGGTCCTTCCGCAGCAGCGGCTCCCCGCCGGTGAAGCGGATCTGGCGGACGCCGAACTGCTCCACGGCGATGCGCGCCAGTCGGAGGATCTCCTCGCGGCTGAGGAGGGAGGCGGGCGGCTGGAACGGCAGGCCCTCGGCCGGCATGCAGTAGGTGCAGCGCAGATTGCACTTGTCGGTCAGCGAGATCCGCAGGTCGTCCGCGACACGCCCGTAGCTGTCGAGGAGGAGCGGGGTGGCGGGGCGGTCGGCCGGAAGGACCGCGCTGCGCTGACGGGGCCGGAAGCCGGGGATCCCCAGTGCTGTGCTCATCCGCTCACCCTACGCCGCGGAACCGGGCGCGACCCGGCAAGATGGACTCGGCCCCTCCGCCGGTCGGGCACCGCCGCTCGCGAGAGGACACGATGACCTCGATCGACCTGCACGCCGCCCGGGTGCGGGCGCTGCTCGCGCCACTGGCCACGCGGGGCGCCCGCGAGACGCTGAGCCTGGATCCGGTCGCCGTCGCCGCCGATCCGGGCGCGTACGACCGCCGGGTCCTCGCCCGCTCCGTCGACTCCCCGCTCGACCTGCCGCGCTTCGACAACTCGCAGATGGACGGGTTCGCGGTGCGGGCGGCCGACCTCGACGCGGCGGCCCCTGAGCATCCCGTCGCCCTGCCCGTCTCGGCGCCGATCCCCGCGGGCGACCGTGCGCCCCGGCACGAGCCCGGCACCGCGACCCCGATCATGACCGGCTCGCCGCTGCCGGAGGGGGCCGACGCCGTCGTCCCGGTCGAGCGCGTCGATCCTCCGCGCTTCCCCGCAGAGGGCAGCGTCGCCTTCGCGCACCCGGTGGTGCCGGCGACCTTCGTCCGCGCCCGGGGCAGCGACGCCCGTCGCGGCGAGCTCGCCCTCCCGGCCGGCGCGGTCCTCCGCGCGGCCCACTACGGACTCCTCGCCTCCCTCGGGCTGACCGAGGCGGAGGTGCTGCCGCGCCTCCGGGTGCTCGTCGTGCCCACCGGGAACGAGATCCGACCGGCCGGCGCGGTGCTCGAGGAGGCGCAGATCCACGACGCCAACGGCGCCCTGCTGGCCGAGGCCGTCCGCGAAGCAGGTGCGCTGCCGACCGTCGCCGCTTGCACGAGCGACCGGGCCGAGGACCTCCTGGCGCTGCTCGAGGAGCACGCGGGCGCGGCCGACCTGGTGATCACGGTCGGCGGCGTCAGCGCGGGCGCCTACGAGGTCGTCCGCGACGCGCTGGGGCCGGCGGGCTCGGAGTTCGGCCACGTTGAGATGCAGCCGGGCGGCCCGCAGGGCCTCGGGCTCGTCCGCGTGGCCGAGGGCCTGCACCTGCCGATCGTCTCGCTGCCCGGGAACCCGGTGAGCGCCCTGGTCTCGTTCGAGGTCTTCCTCCGTCCCGAGCTGCGCTCTCTCGCGGGACGCGTGCCCGCCGAGCGGCCGCGGCTCCGTGCGCGCCTGGGCACGGCCCTCGATTCGCCCGCCCACCTGCACCAGATCCGCCGCGGGGTCCTCGACGACGAGGGCCTCGTGCACCCGGTGGGCGGGCCCGGCTCGCACCTGCTGGCGTCCTACGCCCGCTCCACCGTGCTCATCCACGTCCCCGTCGGGACGGACCACGCAGCGACCGGCGATGCGGTCGAGATCTGGAGGATCGATGACTGAGAGCGACCGGCTCACCCATGTGCGCGGCGACGGAGCCGTGCACATGGTCGACGTGAGCGCGAAGGAGGTGACGGCGCGCACCGCCGTCGCCGAGGGGTACGTCGAGACCTCGCCCGAGGTGGTGCGGCTGCTCGAGCAGGGCGAGCTGCCCAAGGGTGAAGCGCTCGGCGTCGCGCGGATCGCCGGGATCCTCGGCGCGAAGGCGACCTCGACGCTCATCCCGCTCTGCCACCCGCTGGCGCTGGACGGCGTCGACGTCGACCTCGAGCCGCAGGACGGCCGCGTCCGGATCGAGGCGCGCGTGCGCACGACCGGGCGCACCGGCGTCGAGATGGAGGCGCTGACCGCGGTCAGCGTCGCCGCCCTCACGGTCTACGACATGATCAAGGCGGTCGATCGCGGTGCCGTGATCACCGGTATCCGGGTGCTCGCGAAGGCGGGCGGGAGGAGCGGCTCGTGGACGAGCGAATGAGTCCCGTGACGCGGCGGGCGGTGGCGGTCGTCGCCTCCACCCGTGCCGCCTCCGGCGTGTACGAGGACCGGACGGGACCGGCGCTCGAGGCCTGGTTCGTCAGCCGCGGCTGGGAGTCGCGGGTGGTCGTCGTGGCCGACGGCGACGCGGTGGGCGAGGCGATCTCCGACGCGATCGGCAGCGGAGTCGACGTGGTCGTGACCACCGGCGGGACGGGGGTCGCCCCGAGCGACGTCACTCCGGAGCAGACCGCCCCCCTCCTGGAGCGGCCACTGCCCGGCCTGGCCGAGGCGGTGCGGGCCACGGGCGCCGCCCACGTCCCGACCGCCGTGCTCAGCCGCGGACTCGCCGGCGTCAGCGGCCGCACCGTCGTGGTCAACCTCCCCGGCTCCCCCGGCGGCGTCCGCGACGGGATCGACGTGCTCGACCCGGTGATCGGACACCTGCTCGACCAGCTCGGAGGCGGCGACCATGCCCGCTGATCCGGTCGCCCTCGCCCGCCTCGCGGCCGAGGCCATCACCGTCGACGAGTGCGAGCAGGCGGTCGACTCCCCGGCGCACGGGGCCGTCGTGACCTTCGCGGGCGTCGTCCGCGACCACGACGAGGGCCGCGGCGTGCTCCGCCTGTCCTACGAGGCGCACCCGGACGCCCCCGCCGCACTCCTCGCCTCCGCCCGCCGCATCGCCGAGCGGTGGCCGGACGTCCGGATCGCCGCCGTGCACCGGGTCGGCGACCTCGTGGTCGGCGACCTCGCCCTCGCCTGCGCCGTGGCCTCGGCCCACCGAGCGGCGGCCTTCGAAGCCTGCGCGGCACTGGTCGACGACATCAAGGCGTCGGTGCCGATCTGGAAGGAGCAGTCCTTCGTCGACGGCAGCTCGGAGTGGGTCGCGAGCCTCGGCTGACGGTGCTGGTCTCCGAGCCCGCCCTTGTCGGGCTCGGCGCGGTCGGCCTCTCGAGGTGGTTGCGATTCGTGGAGCGGGGAGCGAACGCCTAGATCGATCCGCTGACACGCGGATCGACCGTTCGGCTCGGGGGTGCGAGCGGAGGGTGGCTGCTCGACAGCGGGAGCATCCAAGCGGTTCCGAAGCATGAGCGGCTGCGGGAACGGGCGTCGGATGGCGGAGCACGCCGCGGCCCTCGTCGTGGTCGCGGACGACGCCCGCGAAGGTCACGACGGCCCCGTGCGCCGGGGAGTCGACCG